>DATGMJ010000001.1:0-25665 GCA_035293685.1 Chloroflexota bacterium
AGACCCGGGGCAGGCGGACGGTGAGGTTGTTGACCACATCCACCACCCCCTTGATGCGGCGGGCATCCTCGGCGGCGGTGATCTTCTGGGAGTAGGTGGGGACGGTACCGCTGAGGTACACGACCCCGTTGGTAACGGTCAGCGTGATGTCACTGGAATCGATCCGCACGTCGTGGGAGATCTCATCCCAGACGTTCTGCCGAATTCCCTCATCGGTGAAAGTCACGGCCATGGGCTCTCCTCTCGGCCGGCTTCCTTAATCCAATCAATCCATGCGCCGGTCCGTCTTGCGGGCGCCTCGCAAAAACGGGACCAGTCATCTGACACCGGCCAGCAGGAGACCACACGCCCCTCTCCCGGCTTGATGCGCGGCTCGTCGCGTTCCCAGCCCACCCGGCACCGATCACGTCATCAAGACCTGATCCACCCACTGGACCGACTGCTCATACACATCGGCGACGATCCCCGGATCAAGAGCGAGGGTTGCCGTCAGATCGCTCACGGTGTCCCACGAGCCCTGCTCATAGGCCAGAACCAGCCGATACGGTGCCGCCAGCGGACCGGTCTGCTCCAGCAGAGCCAGACAGATGTCTTCCGAGACAGCAACCTCACGCAGAACCTCGTCCATAGGCCGCCCGATCAGCGCATCCAGAACCGACAACAGCCCGAGCAGGAAGAGCTCCGCTCCCCGGGGCTCCAGCGCCAGATGCGGTGCTAGTCGCTCGCAGAACATCGCCCGAAGGAGCGATACACTGAGGAGCTCGACCGGACGATCCCGCGCAATGCCGCTTAAGATCACCAGTGAAGCCCACTGGCGGAGTCCGCGTGAACCGAGCAGGGTCATGGCATGGCGCAGGGAACTGACCTGTCGGGAGAGGCCGAACCAGGCCGAGTTGATGTAGCGCAGGAGCTTAACCGACAGCGCGACGTCCTGCTTCATCAAGAACTCAATGCGGTCGAAGTCGATCTCAGGCTGAGCGATCTCCCGAAGCAGGCGCAGGCAGTTCAGCTTGTATCCCGGCACATCCTCCCGGCTCACGATCTCGGGTCGACAGAAGAAGTACCCCTGGAAGAGTTCGTATCCCAGGGCAATCCCTTCCCGGAAATCGGCGCCGGTCTCGACTTTCTCGGCGAGGAGCTTGATGCCGCGCGGACGCAGGCGCCGGGCAAGCTCCTGGCGCACGTCGTGCGGCGTCGCGATAAAGTCAACCTTGACGATATCGGCCAGCTCGATCAGTCTTTCGTACCCGGGGCGGTGGACGAAATCATCGAGAGCCAGCATGTACCCGCCGCGCTTCAGCGCCCGGCACGCCCAGACCACTTCTTCATCCGGCTCCACGGTCTCGAGAACCTCGATGACAACCCGATTGGGCGGCAGAAGCATTGCTGTCTGCTGGACCAGGAGCTGGCGGGTAAAGTTGATGAAAGCACGGCGCGTCCGGGTGAGCTCGTCGAAGCCGAAAACATGGAGGGCATGGCTCATAACGCTCCGCGTGGCAAGGTCACCATCGGGCACGACGGCAGCTTCCCGCTCGTCCTGGCGAAACAGGAGCTCGTAGGCGAGAACTCTCTGTCTTTGATCGAAAATCGGCTGACGCGCGACGAAGACCTTCATCACGCCACGTGCCCGAGTAGCCAGAGGAGCCATGCCACAGCGCGCCTGGCCCTCCCATATTCCTCTCCGAGTGTACGTCAAATTTCATTCACGCGCACGGGTGAATCAGGGTCCCCCGAAATTCTCTACTGGCGGGTGCGGCAGTTCCCAATCGAGGTGTGCGCAGTTCTGACAGTCGCTTTTGCCGGCGCCTGCAAAACGGTAAGAAAGAATGAGATCGCGGGAGATATTCAATCCATCCCGCGATCTCGTTGGTTGAGGAGTGAGGACGCCGCTGTCGGCCCTCTGCCCGGGGCTGGCAGATATCGAACAGTGGCCATACCGTGCATAGACGGCAGGAACCTCGCCGCCTGGCACGGACCTAGACAATCGTCACGAACTCATCCTGGCCGCCGGTGGCGATCACAAATGTCCCGGCACGCCGAACGCCGCTGAGCATCGTCGTGGTGAAACCGGCGAAGTTGCCCGAGGCCCTGGTCACGATTGTGCCGAGGTCTTCGCGGCCGTGGTCGTTGAGCCGCACGAAAGCCACATTATACGTGGTATTTGCCCGCGCCCCCGCCAGGTGCACCCAGACCCGGGAAGACTGACCATTGGACGCTGGAAAGACGCGCACTTCTCCCGTCCGGAGTGAATCAGTCCCTGGGTTCACGGCCGAGAAATCCCCCGCCTGTACATCTGCCACACGTACCAGCTTCAGCCCACGAAATGGAGGGCCGAAACGGACCGGCCCGTTCGGGGCATTGCGGTGATCATCGTCGTGCTCGCCCGGATGGGCCAGTGCGGAATCCACGCCGGCCGCGATGACGGCCGCGGGTAGTGCGGCGGCGATTTGCACACCACGCGCGAGGAGCCGCCGCCGTGTTGCGGCACCGCCCGGGTGATTCCCAGGCTGATCGTCAGGGGAAAACCGTTCCATGGCCCTTTATCCTCCCGTACGCTCCCGGTCCACACACCGAACCTGTGTTAATGGCCGGGGCGGCCGTGGCTACTCAACCTTCAGGTCAGCAAAGATGCTTCGTCAGGCTTAACGAGATCTACCCACCCACGTTACAGAGGGTCCACCAGGCGGGAGGATCAACCGAGAATCGCGCGGGAGAACCAACAGCGGAACTTGCAGGGCAACACGGCAGACAAGATACAGCGGGAGGGCAGCGCGGGATCTCTGGGAGGCGTCTTCTCCGGTTCGCGCTGCCCCCAGTGCAGGCCCGCCAGGACCGGCGGGGAACCCATCAGACGATGTAGAGGAACTCGCCCTTGAGAGCGGCCTCGTACCGTCGGGCGACATTAGCCCAGTTAATGACGTTCCACCAGTTCCGGATATAGTCGGCGCGCACGTTATAGTACTTGAGATAGTAGGCGTGCTCCCAGACGTCAAGGCCGAAGAAGGGGATGCGGCCGGACATCAGCGGGTTATCCTGGTTCGGGGTACTCTCGAGTGTGATCGCCCCTGATGGATCGACGGTCAGCCAGGCCCAGCCGCTCCCAAAAATGCCAGCGGCCGTGGACGAGAACTGGGTCTTGAATTGATCAAAGCTCGAAAAGGTGCGATTGATCGCATCAGCAAGCGGCCCGGTCGGCTGGCCTCCCGCATTCGGCCCCATGATGTCAAAGAACAGGTTGTGATTGGCCGCTCCACCGCCCTGGTTGCGGACCGCAGTGCGAATGTCCTCGGGGATGGTGTTGATGTTCCGCAGAAGGTCCGCAATGCTCATCCGGAAGAGCTCTGGGTGCTTCTCGACCGCCGTGTTCAGGTTATTTACATAACCAGCGTAGTGGCGGTCGTGGTGGAGATGCATCGTCAGCTCATCGATGTTGGGCTCGAGCGCGTTGTACGCATACGGAAGAGGCGCGACCTCGTAAGGCATCGAAGAACCCTCCACACGTGAGATCACCCGTACATGCCCACGGCGGTGAGCCATTCCCCTCACGGCAGTGCCGCTGGCGGCCAAACCACCACTGCCGTCCGAGCGCGGAATGATCATCGGCGCGAGGCGTGTGCCGGATCCATCCCGGATTGTACGTACGATCCCGATCACTCCGCAAGGTTTTCCCCGGGCGGTCGGCCGGCGGAATGCGAAGACTTTTAAGGACTGTGCTCCGACCACCCATTTGACGATGGAAGCCGCAGTGTGATAGAGAAGATACGCGCACGGCGCCATCTTACCCTTATCCGAGCACAGGTTACGTGACGACCGTCAGAGACGCACTACTTGATGAGATCAAGCACCACGCTATCAATTTTGGCCGCTTCATCCTATCATCCGGCCGGACAAGCTGGTATTACCTCGATTGCCGGAAGGTCACCCTGTCCGCGCGGGGCGCCTACCTCGTGGCGAACGCCTTTCTGGATCTGCTCGACTCAAGACCGGTTCAGGCAGTGGGGGGCATGACCGTTGCCGCTGATCCGATCGCCACAGCGATCGCGCTGGAAAGCTGGCACCGACAGCGCCCTCTGAAGGCGTTCATCGTTCGGAAGGAATCCAAACCCCACGGGCTCCAGCGCCAGGTCGAAGGCCCGATCGCGCCGGGCGATCGGGCCGTTATTGTGGATGATGTCCTGACTACAGGGGGATCTATTCTTCAGGCGATCGAGGCAGTCGAGGCGATCGGCGTCGTGGTCGACCAGGTCATGGTCATCCTTGATCGGCTTGAGGGTGGTCGCGAGCGGATCCAAGAACGCGGCTATCCGGTGACCTCGCTCTTCACGCTGGATGATCTGCGGGATTATCTGGCCGCATATCAGCAGTCATCGGCGGATGACCCTTCCCAGATCGGTTTCTAGATCGGTGGGACGATCGAGTAGGCATCTTTCCGCACGATGTGCCGCAGGATAGCGAGCACCGTTTCGCGCTCGATATCGCTGAGATGCCGGCCAGTCTCGCGCTCGTAGCGTGCGACGACTCGATCGAAGAGGAGCAGGGTAACCGCGGCCGCACGCGGCGTCACCCCCATCAGTGCGCGGTCGATCTCCGCCGCCAGTTCGGCGAAATCCTGGCAGGCCGCAGCGTCATCCATCATATCGTGCTGAGGCATCCGTACTAACTCCTTGTGTATTTCCCCATCCAGCCCGGTCCTTCCCCGGACGCACCACCCGTGCCAGCAGTTCGCGAGCGTGGACAGCCCGCCCTCTCCTTGCAGGGCGCTCGGGAGGTCCGCCGCGAGCAACCGCCCGACCCCAGACACTCAGACGCGCACCGCCGGGCTGGTCACGGGCCAGGCACCGAGAACGCGGAGGAACGAGCACGACCGGCCCAGGCCCTCGAGCGCCCGCGCGACGTTCGGATCATTCGGATGGCCATCGAGGTCCACGAAAAAGACGTACTCCCACAGGCGCCGCCGCGTGGGGCGTGACTCGATCCGGGTCAGGTTGACATCATTCTCGGCGAGCCACCGCAGAGCCTCATGGAGAGCGCCGGTGCGGTTCTGCACGGCAAAGACGATGGCGGTGCGATCATGCCCTGACGGCTCACTCATGCGCGGGCCGATGACGAGAAAGCGGGTCACGTTCGTCGAGACGTCCTCGATGCGCCGCGCAATAATGGGGATCCCATAGAGGTCGCTGGCCGCCTCGGTCGCGATCGCCGCCGAGGTCGTGTCTGTGATCATCTCGGCTGCCTGGGCGGTACTGGCGGTCTCGATCTGCACCGCATGCGGGAGCCGCTCGGAGAGCCACTGGCGACACTGGGCCAGCGCTTGCGGATGAGAATACACGCGGGTGATGTCTTCCAGCCGCCCTCGCGCCAGCAGATTGTGCGACACCGGCAGTTCGATCTCAGCGCAGATCTTCACATCGAACTCGAGGAATCCATCGAGGGTATGCGTCACCGCCCCCTCGGTCGAGTTTTCCACCGGCACGACGCCAAAGTCCACTGTCTGACGCTGGGTCTCAGCGAAAACATCGCCGATAGTTCGACACGGAACCAGGATCGCCGAGGAACCGAAGTGGCGGCGTGCCGCCTCGTAGGTGAACGTTGCAACGGGCCCCAGATAGCCAACCCGCAGCGGCCGCTGCACGGCCCGTGACGCCGAGAGGATCTCCCGATAGATCGCCCGGAGCGCCTCCGGGGGCAGTTCCCCCTCGCTCCAGGACTCCACCTGCGCGTAGACCTGCGCCTCGCGTTCAGGGCGATATACCGGCTCATCTTCGCCCAGCTCGCGCTTGATCCGGCCGATCTGCCGGGCAAGATGAGCCCGTTGGTTGAGCAGGCGCACGATTTCGCGATCTACTCGATCGATCTCGTCCCGCAACTCCCGTAGCGTCATTCCAGGGCTCCTTCTCGGCTGGCGACAGCCATTCTAGTCGAAGCCTGCGGCTGGTGTCGAGGGGGACACCACCGCGGGGGTCTGGTAGAATCTCCGGCGAGACAGTGTGAGCGAGGATCCGATTCCATGGTCAAGGTCCATCCTGCCCTGCCGGAGATTCCAATCCAGCCCGCAGCATGGGACTGGCTTCAGCGCAGTGGCATTACCATTCGGGTCCGCGATCCCAGCTCCACCCGCGGAGGAGGCTTCTGGTGGCCCGACCGCAAGCTCGTGGATCTGTTCACTGCTCAGGAGGAGGCAGCGATTCACGAGCTCGCGCACGCCTGGTGGCACGAGCGGCGCCTTCAGGGAACCGCCGCAGCTGAGTTGATCGTAGCCGTGGTCCGACTGAGCGAGGAGGCCGATCCTCGCTACCAGCGGGCGGCCGAGCTGGCTCGCCAGTACGTCTACGGCATTCCCAGCCAGCCGGATCCCAATAGCCCGACCGGCTGGTGGCGCGGCCTCCTCGTTGAGGGGAACGACTGGGAAATGTTCGCCGGCCTGGCGAGTGGGGTGATGGGCAACCTCGCTCTGCTGCCGGATTATGTTCGCCGCTTCTACACCGGCCTTTTTGACGAACCCGCTAGCTGACGTGCCCGGCTCCGCATGGACGGAGGGCAGACCACCGATGAAGCCCATTTATCTCGATCACGCGGCCACGACGCCGCTCGACCCGCGCGTCCGGGAGGTGATGCGCCCCTACCTCGAGGACATCTACGGAAACCCGTCCAGCATCTACCGCCTCGCGCGCGAGGCGCGACGCGCCCTCGATGCAGCGCGCGATACCGTCGCGGAGATTCTCGGCGCTCGCGCAAGTGAGATCGTCTTTACCGCGAGCGGCTCCGAGAGCGACAACATGGCAATCAAGGGCGTAGCGTTCGCTCACCTGTCCCGGCGGGGACACATTATCACCTCGAGCGTGGAGCACCACGCCGTTCTCCACACGGCCGATTTCCTCGAGCAGCTCGGTTTCACTGTCACACGCCTCCCAGTCGACTCGAACGGGATGGTGGACCCGGATGCCGTCGGCCGGGCGATCCGCGATGATACCATCCTCATCTCAGTGATGTACGCGAACAATGAGGTGGGAACGATCCAGCCAATCGAGGAGATCGGACGCATCGCCCGCCGCCGCCGCATTCCGTTTCACGTCGATGCGGTCCAGGCGGCCGGATTCCTGGACCTGGACGTGAATCGGCTTGGGGTCGACCTCCTGAGCCTTGCAGGCCATAAGTTCTATGGGCCGAAAGGGTCCGGTGTCCTGTACATTCGGCGGGGTGTGGCATGCTGGCCTCTCATCCACGGCGGGGGACAGGAACGCGGCCGGCGCGCCGGGACCGAGAACGTCGCGGCGATCGTTGGGCTTGCTGCCGCGCTCCGCTTCACCCAGGATGAGCGTGCCGAGCACACTGCCCACGTCAGTCGACTCCGTGACCGCGTCATCCGCGAGGTCCTCGCGCAGGTGCCCGGTGCGCGCCTCACCGGGCATCCCCGGTATCGTCTCCCAAACAATGCGGGCTTCTGCTTCGAGGGGATATCCGGGGAGTCGTTACTCCTGGCCCTGGATCAGGAAGGCATCATGGCCTCCACGGGATCGGCCTGCACATCGGGCTCTCTCGAGCCAAGTCACGTGCTGCTGGCTATGGGGTTACCCGCACCGCTTGCGGCTGGCAGTCTGCGCATCACCCTGGGAAGAAGCAATACCGATGAAGACGTCGATCGCCTGCTGGCGGTGCTTCCCGTGACCATCGCTCGGCTGCGCACCCTGGAAACCGTGACACCGAGCTGAATACATACCAGCGAGTGCGACACCGATATCTGGACTGATCATTTCCTGTCGATGCGCCACCAGAGCCAGTGGCCCGCAGAACCTGAAGCATATCAGCCGGCCCCTGCGGCTGGGCTCAGTGATCAGCGGGTGCGGGCCGGAGCCTTACCCGCACCCGCGCTCCCGGGAGGAGAAATGAGACCGCGGCACTACACGTCCCACCCCCTTCTCACCGGGTTCGGCCAGCACGCCCGGGCGATTGTCCACGCTGTGGGCCTGCTGATCGTCATCAGTGGCTGTGGATCATCCCCGCTGGCCCCCCCAACCCCGACAGCCGTACCTACGATTAGCGCTCCTGTACCGAGCGTTAGCGCGGCCGCTTCCCCGACAATCGGCACGCGCCCGGTCCGCCCGACCATCACGTCGTCGGAGATGCCGGCCCCGGGCACACCGTCCCCTGCGCGGAACACACCAGAGAGTTCTCCCGCGCCGGTACTGACGATGACCATTCGGACTGCACCGCCTGCCCAGCCGCCGGCCACGGTGCCGGCCGCATCGTCTTCTCCGACGTCTCTTCCCCTGGCGTCTCCGGCGATGCCGTCCTCCACGCCCGGGGCTCCTGCCGCTCCCACGCCGCTGCCGACCGCAACGGCAACAACTGCGCCGCGGCCATCTCAGACGCCAACGCCCACGCCTCCCATTGTGTCGCGAACCGGCGGAGCGGCAGGATCGCCCACACCCATTCCCCCTGCGACCCCAACGCCAGCCGGGGCCTATCCATACCCAACGTCGGTGCCGTTCGTTCCGCCGCCGACGCCCCCTGGCGGCTATCCATCACCAGCACGGTGAATACTGCCAGCGGTCCGCACACGGGCCACCGCCATGGCCGTGGGCGCGGAGCAGTCGTCATCGCCCTGATCGGTGTGCTCGCGGTCCTGGTCGGCTGTGGGCCGTTTGTTGACCCGAGCACGCTCCAGGACCAGGCAGAGGTACCGGCCGGCGTCCTGGGAGGAGACGCTACAGTTGCTCAGGAGTTCACCATCGACTGCAACGGGTTCACTGGGCTCGAGATCCAGGTGGCTCGCTTCCCTACAGTTGCTTCCACTGACGGCACTCTGGTACTGACCCTGGTCCCGGCGCCGCTGTCCGGTGAGAGGTCGGCGATGCCTCGATCACCGGTACTTGCCCGTGCTGACCGAGCGGTCGCGGAACTGGCCGCAAATCAATGGATCCACCTCTCCTTCGAACCGCTGGCACGATCCCGCGGCCAACGGTTTTTGCTCATCGGGCAGGTAGAAGGAACAGCGCCGAGCGCCGTGACCCTCTGGGCCACCGGGCGCGATACGGGCATCGCTGGCACGCGGTACGTGAACGGTCATCCCGTCCCCGGGGCGCTTGTTCTCCGGGCCTACTGCGACGAACCGTGGCCCGATGTCATCGGCGAGACCGCCAGGATGATCGGACGGTCTGGCTGGCTCTGGCCCGTGGCGGCGGCGCTCTGCATCGTGCCCGGCGTTGGTCTCGCTTTTCTGCTCGAACCGGACGATGACCCGGCTGCCCTGCTGGGCCTGGGGGTGGGTTGGAGCGTCCTCCTTGCCCCACTTGCCTTCGCCCTTACGACGCCGTTCCGAATTGGAGGACCGCTTGGGCCGGTCCTTCTGCTCGGGGGAGCTGTCGCCGGGATCATCGGCATCCGACGGCGCCGCTCTCCGTTGGCTCTCGGTCCCGCCAGCGCGGTGACGATTGCCGCCACCAGCATCGCGCTGATCCTCCGGGCGATTACGGCAAAAGACCTGATCGCTCCAATGTGGGGCGATCCGGTCCAGCACAGCTACGTTGCCGGTCTCCTCCTCGCGAGCCGCGGGGTTCCCGCGACCTACGGTGCACTCGTACCATCCCAGGTCTTCGACTATCATTTCGGATTCCAAGCGCTCTCCGCCCTCGCGGCGTGGCTGGCAGGCAGCACCACGGCCGACGCTGTCCTCGCGACCGGTCAGATCCTCGACGCGCTGATCTGCCTGGCGGTCTACAGGCTCGGTCGTGATCTGACCGATTCACCGGGCGCGGCCGCAGTCGCCGCGCTCCTGGTCGGGCTCATCATGACCCAGCCCGCCTATTACATCTCGTGGGGACGCTACCCGGAGCTGGCCGGGCTGGTGGCCCTGCCCGCGGCGGCGTCCGCCCTGCGGTCCGCAGTCAGCCGTCCGCCGCCCATCTCTGCGTCCGTCCTGCCTGCGGTGGTCGGAGCCACAGCCATGGTCCTCGTTCACCCGAGGGTTGCAGTCTTTCTGGCCAGCCTCGGTCTCGCCCTCGTCATCGTACCGCCGTCCCCGGATGCCAGTACGATCGTTCAACGTGGTGGGCGCCTACTGCTGGTCGGAACAGCATCGCTCGTCTTGCTGGCCCCCTGGGCACTCCGTCTCTGGAACGTGCACCATGCCGCGGTCGTCGGCCCCTTCCGATGGATGCCGATCAACTTCCCGCTTGGGCTGGCCACGGCAGGCAATGACCGATGGGTCATGGGGGCAGCCATAGTCAGTCTGGTGATCGGAACGCGAGGACGACCGCGTCTGTCGCTGGTCATGCTGCTCTGGGGGATCATCGTTTTCGTCGTCGGAAACCCGGCGACCTTCCATCTGCCGCTCAATCTCTTTGTCGACAACGGCAGCATTGCTATTGCTCTGTTTCTCCCCGCCGCAATCCTCACGGGATCGCTGGCAGACCTAACGGTCCGAGCAGTGATTCCCCGCGGACGAAGATCGAGCACTGGCTGGGTGATCGCCGGGCTCGGCCTCGCGGCCGCGGCCGCCGCGGCACCGGGCCAGCTCAGCCTGATCAATCCAACCTGTTTGATCATCCGCCCTGCCGACCGCGCCGCACTCGACTGGGTGCGCACGCACACGCCCGCAGACGCGCGATTCCTCATCAACGGCTTCCGGTGGGCCGACTCGATCTGGATGGGGAGCGATGCCGGATATTGGCTGCCGGTGCTCGCCGGACGCCGAACAACTCTGCCACCGCTCTTCTACGCAGGCGGGCCACCCGATCTCGTCCGCTCGGTCAACGCCACCGCCGCGGCAGTCGACCGTCACGGAAGCGACCCAGCGGCCCTGGCGTCGATCGCCCGCCAAAGTGAGGCGCAGTATATCTTTGTCGGTACGCGGGGTGGACCGATCAACCCGGAGGCGCTCGCCCACAGCCCACTTTTCCGGACTGTCTACCGCGCCGGTGGGGACTGGGTTTTCGAGCTTACCGGCGGCGCCTCTGGAACAACAAGCTCGACGGTGACTGGCAGAACTCCCCACTCGAGCGATCCACCCAGCGCCTGAAAGGCAGCCGGGCTCAGATCAAGGACATCCGGATAGGGAAAGCGTCCGGTGTCGCGGACCACAACCTCGATCGCGCGGCCAGTTCGCGGCGAGGAGACTCGAACAACGCTCCCCAGAGGAAAGGCATTGGAAGCCGTGGTCATCGGGTCCTCCGGGTGATAGATCTGTCCATTGGCCATGGCCTTCCCGGCGAAGCCTGGTCCATACCAGGTAGCCTGCCCGCTGATCACGTACTCTCCTGGCCGTGGAAGCCAGGTACCGGCCGGAGGGGGAACTGGCCGCATCTGCCGCCAGGGGAAGATGCCCGCCTCCTTGGCCAGATCACCTCCATTTGCCACAGTTACCTGCCCCGCCTTTGCCCACGGCTGATCGCTCTTCCATTCCTGCAGCACCGCCCGCTGGAGCCGGATCACGTACATCGGGCCGACGTCTACCACCGGCGAGGTCGGCAGGCCGTACAGATCGAGCGCGTCAGGCGCGGCACGGTACGCGGCCTCGAGACGCGGATGGGGCTTCAGCAGAGCCAGGCGCCGGGCGATGATACCGGACCAGGAAAGACCGGCATCAAAAGAGGGCGGCAGTTCCCGCGGGATGGACCGGACCTGGAGGAGCCAGTCATCCTTGCCCGCACGAGCGAGATCGTCGAAGATGTTCAGAAAATCCACGTCATTCTTCTCCGGCCGCCACTGGAGTACAGCCTTCTGGGTCACCTGGGTGACGAATCCATCCCACAGGAAGCGCTGGGAGACCGGGTAGCCAAGCCGGCTCACTCCGCCGTGCCGCTGGAACGCTGTCCAGAGGCGAGCGGTTGCATCATCAGCGATGATAAAGCCCATCGGGCTGGTGCCTGGCGGGAAGCCGTTTCCCTGGGTATAGAAATGGCCATTGGGCACCGGCCAGTCCAGTGGAGGAGCTGCCGCCAGGGCAAGCGCCGGCTGGGCGCCGATCCACAGGGCCACCGCAAGGGTTCCGAGGCGCCAGAGCATCGCGCACCGACCTCCCAGAGCGACATAGTGGCTCCGGTATAGGGAGGAAGGCGCACCCTGTCCAGAAGAAAAGCCGTATGAGACGGCCCGCGTCTTGCCCGGGTGCCGGGGCGTGCATCGGAGGAGATATTATGGCCATCGAGCACGGTCTGCCCGACTGGCGCCGCCTCCGGCCAGCCCTGCTCCGCCTCCAGTGGGGAGACGGGCTAACCCGTACGGAGATGATGAATCAGTCGCGCGCTTTGCGGACGCAGACTATGCTTCTTTTGCCCTCGCGACACCGTTTCAAGGGGGCGGCAGACGTTCTGAGCTATTTCGAGCGCCTGGAACGTCAGGGGCGGCTGAGCCTGGCAGATATAGAGCCACCGCGCGGCTATCCGGAGCAGTCAGTAACGATCGCCATGGTTCCGGCCCCACGCTATCCGCCGAGCATCGGGAGCGGCTACGGCTCCGGTAGCACCGGCTCTTCTGCCCAAACTGGCATTGGACGCGAAGGAACGAGCACCCACCAGGGATGGATCCAGGGAGACAGCAGCTAGCGGGAGATCCAGGGTCCGGCGCGCCAGACGCCGCGACAGAGAAGATCAGCTTCCCGGCAGTGTGCCGCTGTTATCGTGGGAACGCTGGGCAGTCTGGCGGTAGAGACGATCACACAGGAGCTCGTACTGACGCAGAAGCTTGATCCATCCCTGCTCCCAGCGAGCGAGCAGTTCCCGATCGCCGCCCGCCGCGCGCTGGGTGCGCAGGATTTCTTCGCCATCGCGAAGTCGCCGCTCAAGGGCGCGAATCTCTTCCTCGAGAGAGCGTGCAGTCGCCGCGTCACCAGCCGTAATCGGTCCAGCCTCGGTCATGGTTCGCGCCTCACATGCCCACAGTCGGGCCCCGTCGACCCGATGGGATCAAGAGAAAACCGGACGCACCGGCCCAGTGGCTATCATAGCAGGGACGGACTCTATGTCAAGAACCAGGGCACAGCATGGGGAGCTCCGCGTTTGCAATTCCCCGCTCTGGCGCGTATAATTCACCCATCCATACACGTTTGCTGACTGGGAGCCGCTGGCTCTCAGTTCTTTTTGGTCCCCGGGGCCGAGGCGACCTCCGTGGTGCACGATCTGACCTCTCGTTGGTTTTGTTAAGGAGAACGCTCATGCACGATAAGCCGGTGTTCCTGACGCCGGAGGGGCGCGCGAAGCTGGAGGCAGAGCTCAAGCACCTGCGCGAAGTCCGGCGGCCGGAGGTGGCCGAACGGATTCGCGCCGCGAAGGAGTTCGGTGATACCGTCGATAACGCCGAGTATGAAGAGGCCAAGAACGAGCAGGCGTTCGTCGAGGGACGCATCCTGACGATCGAGAAGATGCTGTCGCACGCGGTCGCGATCACTGCTGATCATCAGGATCACGATTCCGTGCGCCTTGGTTCCTGCGTCACGGTTACCACCGAGGAAGGGGAGACCGAGCGCTATACGATCGTGGGATCAGCCGAAGCGGATCCTCGAAGCGGCAAGATCTCGAACGAGTCCCCGGTCGGACGCGCCCTCCTGGGAAAGCGCATCGGTGATGTCGTGGAGGTCAACATCCCGGCGGGGTCGCTCCGACTCCGGATCAGCGCGATCAACTGATCAAGCCGCAGTAGCCCCGGCCCCGATCATGAGGTCTATGCAGGTGCCGATCATCGACTCTCCGCACGACGACACAGTTGATGAGCTCGTACGCCATCGCCTGCGCAAGCTCCAGGAGCTGCGCGCACGCGGCATCGAGCCGTACCCAACGACTGTGGAACGGACGATCACCAATGCCGAGGCCGTTGCGGCATACGACCGCCTGGCTGATACAGTGGTCTCCGTCGCCGGTCGCCTGATCAGCCGCCGCATCATGGGGCGGGCGAGCTTCGGCCACATCCAGGATGGGACCGGGCGGATCCAGCTCTTCATCAAGGCAGATCTCGTCGGGCCGGAGACCTACGAAATCTTTCGCGACCTGATTGATATCGGGGATTTCCTGGGTGCGACCGGGCGTCTGATGAAGACGCGGACCGGCGAGGTCAGCGTCGAAGTGAGCCGGCTGGTTCTGCTTGCGAAGTCGCTTCGCCCGCTCCCCGAGAAGTGGCATGGTCTGACCGACGTGGAGAAACGGTACCGTCAGCGCTATCTCGACCTGATCGTCAATCCGGAGGTCCGGCGCATCTTCCGGATCCGCAGCGCGGCGGTATCGGCGATCCGGCGCTTCCTCGAAGACCGCGGTTTCATCGAGATCGAGACACCGGTGCTCCAGCCGCTGTACGGCGGTGCCGCGGCACGGCCGTTCAAGACCTATCACCATGCACTTGACCAGGAACTCTACCTGCGGATCGCAACGGAGCTCTATCTCAAGCGCGCGATCGTCGGCGGATTCGATAAGGTCTTCGAGATCGGGCGAGTATTCCGAAACGAGGGCATCGACTCGACCCATAATCCCGAGTTCACTGTGCTGGAGAGCTACGAGGCCTATGCCAGCTATACCGATGTGATGGCAATGGTTGAGGAGATGATCCCCTGGCTCGCCCGAACGGTGCTGGGCACCACCACGATTACTTACCAGGGGAACGAGATCGATCTGGCACGGCCGTGGCGTCGCATCAGTCTGCGCGAGGCGATTCTCGACCGCACCGGCATCGACATCGAGGCAACGACCGATCGCGATGAACTCTACCGCCAGGCGGCACCGCTGAACCTGCCGATTCAGCCCACCTCGTCACGTGCCAAGATTATTGACGAGCTCCTCAGCTCAAAGGTGGAAAAAAGCCTCATTCAGCCGACATTCGTGGTGGATTATCCGGTCGAGCTGTCACCGCTGGCGAAGCGCAAGCCAGGGCGGCCTGACCTGGTTGAGCGCTTCGAAGCCTACATCGGCGGCATCGAAATCGCCAATGCCTTTACCGAGCTGAATGACGCGATCGATCAGCGGGCACGCTTCGCCCAGCAGCTAGAAGCGCGAGCCGCCGGGGATGAGGAGGCCCATCTCTTTGACGAGGACTTCATCGTGAGCCTCGAGCACGGCATGCCGCCAACCGGCGGCCTTGGCATCGGCATTGATCGCCTGGTCATGCTGCTTACCGATCAACGATCGATCCGCGAGGTGATCCTTTTTCCGCACCTGCGGACGATCGAGTGATACGCCGTGGCTCATCCGCTGTACGTCGCGTTCGTGTGGCATCTTCACCAACCCTTTTACAAGGATATCGACAGCGGCCGCTACTTCCTGCCCTGGGTACGTCTTCACGCGGTCAAAGACTACCTCCACCTTGCCGAGGTGATTCGAGATTATCCACGGGTGCACCAGACTATTAACACAGTGCCCTCCCTACTCGTCCAGCTCGAGGAGTACGCCACAGGTCAGGCCGTCGACCCCTTCCTCGCGGTGAGCGAAAAGAAGGAGCTGGGGCCAGATGACCGGCGGTTCATCCTGCGGAACTTCTTCTCGATTAACTGGGATCGGTTTGTGTGGCCGGTCCCCCGGTATGCGCAGCTCGCCCGCCTTCGGGAAGCCGCCGGCGACGATGCCGAGCTCTTCTCCGAGACGTTCTGGACCGATCTCATCGCCTGGTTCAACCTGGCCTGGATCGATCCTGGAGCACGCCAGCGTGATGCGAGGCTCCGGGCCCTGGTAGAGAAGGGACAAGAGTTCGACCGGTCGGACATTGCCACCATTCTCGCGTATCATCGCGAGGTCTGCGGGCAAATCATCCCAACGTATCGCAAACTGGCCGAGCAGGGACAGATCGAACTCTCGACATCGCCGTTCTTCCACCCGATCCTGCCGCTCCTCATTGACAGTCGGGTGGCCCGCGAGGCGCACCCCGATGTGGCCCTGCCGCGTCTCCGGATTGCCTATCCGGATGACGCCGCTGAGCAGATGCAGCGAGCCATCGCGCACCATCAGCGCGTCTTCGGCCGTTCGCCAGCAGGGCTCTGGCCTCCCGAAGGCGCAGTCAGTCCGGAATTGATTGCTCTGCTAGCGCGAATGGGCGGAATCCGCTGGATCGCGACCGACGAACATCTTCTCGCCCGCGCTCTCCACACCTCCTTCAGCCGCGACGGCGCTGGGCACCTCACCGCACCGGGCGTTCTGTATCGCCCCTATCGCGTTGACGGTTCGGAGATCGCGGTCTTCTTCCGCGATCAGGTTCTGTCTGATCGGATCGGCTTTGTCTACCAGCACATGGATAGCGTTCGCGCGGCTGATGACCTGATCGAGCGTCTCCTCCACGCCTGGCAGATTCTCCAGTCAGATGAGGAGCCGCACGTTGTTTCGATCATCCTCGACGGAGAGAACTGCTGGGAGACATACCCGAACAATGGGGACGATTTCCTTCGCCGGCTGTTCGAGCGCCTAAGTAACGAGGAACGTCTAGCGCCTATTACACCGGCCGAGTTCCTGGACCGGTTCGGTGTCCGGGCAACGCTCGACCACCTGCCGGCTGGCTCGTGGATCGGCGGCACATTCGACACCTGGATCGGTGAACCCGATCAGAATCACGCCTGGGAACTCCTAGCCGTCGCCCGGAGCCGGCTCACGGCCCGCGAACGAGCACTCGCCGGGCATGACGACCTCACTGCCGAGGCCCTGCAGCGCGCGCGCCTGGCCGTACTGGTCGCCGAGGGAAGCGACTGGTTCTGGTGGTACTTCAGTCGGAACCGTCCGCGCGGCGAGAACCCATTCGATGTTGCCTTTCGCGGACACCTGGCGAACGTTTACCGTGCGCTTGGCGAGCCAGTGCCGTCATGGCTGAATCAGCCGGTGTCCGGCCGTTCTATGCCGCGCCAGAAGGAGATCTCGGGACCAGTCACCATCACGGTGCTCTCGAGTGAGAGCACGGCCGGCGGTGAGTGGGCCAATGCGGGCTTCGTCGAACCGGAGACCTCGACCGGGGCGATGCAGCACGGGGTTGCGTACTTCCGACGCATGTTCTACGGCTATGACGCCGCTTATCTCTACTTTCGCATCGAGCTGGAGGGACCGATCGGCGACGACGTCATTCGCCTGCTGATTACGGCAGAGCGCCCGGCGTCCCCGGATGTCTCAGCCTCCCAGACTGGCCGCGAAGCCACCTGGGAGATCAATCTGCGCGACCGGCTTGCCTTGCCCGTCAGCAAGACCGTTGGAACTGCCTCGCAGGCGCCGCCCCCGGTCCCCATCGAGGCCGCCGCAGGCGACCGGGCAGTAGAATTGAGAGTCAATCGATCTGCCCTCGGGCTCGTCGGCGGTAGCATCCTACGACTGCAGGCATCTGCCTGGCGCGGTGACCATCTCATCGAGAGCCTGCCACGGACGGATGCGGTGATCTTTCACCTCGCCGCGCCGCATGGCGCGGCAGGGGCGGGGGAGGTCATCGAAGGAGAACACCATGCTCAGTCTCAAGCTGATTCGTGACGAAACGGAACGAGTTCGACAGATGCTCGCCGACCGGGGCACGACCGCCCCGATCGACGAGATTCTTGCGCTGGATGATCAGCGGCGGCAGCTCCTGGTCGAGGTTGAAGGACTGCGCGCCCGACGGAATGCGGTATCCCAGGAGATCGGACGCACCCGGGAACGGCCGCCAGAGTTGATTGCCGAGATGCGCGACGTGGGATCTCGGATCAAGGCGCTCGATCAGCGGCTTGCAGAGGTCGATGAGGAGCTTAATCAGCTCCTGCTCTTTGTCCCCAATATGCCCGATCCCTCCGTCCCGATTGGCCGCGACGAGCGCGATAACGTCGAGGTCCGGCGATGGGGCGAACCACGCTCCTTCGATTTTCAGCCGCAGGCACACTGGGATATCGGAGAGCGCCTGCACGGCATCGACTTCGCCCGCGGCGCCAAGCTCTCCGGCGCGCGCTCGTGGGTTCTGTGTGGCGAGGTCGCCCTCCTCAATCGGGCCCTCATCGCCTTCATGCTGGACCTGCACACGACCGAGCACGGCTATACCGAAGTGCTCACGCCGTATCTGGTTCGGCGCGAATGCATGATCGGAACTGGCCAGTACCCGAAGTTCGCCGGAGAGTACTACACCGTGGACGAGGGTGACCTCACCCTAATCCCGACTGCCGAGGTCCCGGTGACAAACCTCCATCGGGAGGAGATCCTGAGCATCGAGGATCTGCCCATTTACAATGTCGCCTACTCGGCGTGTTTCCGGCGCGAAGCCGGCGCGGCTGGCCGCGATACGCGGGGACTGATCCGGGTTCACCAGTTTGAAAAGGTCGAGATGGTGAAGGTGGTAACGCCGGAGACCTCCTCAGACGAGCTGGAGCGACTGGTCGCCGACGCTGAGGATGTCCTGCAGCGGCTCGGCATTCCTTACCGGGTGATGCTCCTGTGCACGGGAGATCTTGGATTCACTGCCGCGAAGACCTACGACATCGAGGCCTGGTTCCCGGGTCAGGGGCGCTACATCGAGATCTCGTCGTGCAGCAATTGCGGGGACTTCCAGGCCCGGCGGGCGAATATCCGCTTCCGGCGCGGGCCGTCCGAGCGTCCCGAGTTCGTTCATACCCTCAACGGCTCGGGACTGGCGATCGGTCGAACACTCGCCGCCGTTCTGGAAAACTACCAGCAGGCGGATGGAAGCGTGATCGTGCCGGAGGCACTCCGTCTGTATATGGGGGGACGGACGGTCCTCGCCCCGGCCTGATGCCCCACCGGCCCGCTTTTGACAACCGAATGCTCACGGGCTATAATAGATGTGTCACCGCGGGGTGGAGCAGTGGAAGCTCGTCGGGCTCATAACCCGAAGGTCGTTGGTTCGAATCCAACCCCCGCTACCACGTCTGATCGGCGATCCTGAGCAGCAGCCAGGATCGCCGTACTGTTTCTCCCGGGGTACAGCCACGACACACGAGATCGTCGACCAGCTCCGCCAGTCGCTGATCCGATGCAACCTGATGGGAAGCCGCCTTATCGTCGCCGTGTCCGGCGGTCCTGACTCGGTTGCACTCGCTCACGGCATCGCCGCACTGCGCGATCCTTTGGGACTCGAGATCCATCTCGCCCATGCTAATCACCACCTCCGCCCCGAGAGCGATGCCGACGAACAGTTCGTGGCCGGGCTAGCCAGCCTGCTGGGCCTTCCGCTGACAATTGGTCAGCTGGACGTGCGGCGCGCAACGCGTCACGGACGCGGAATCGAGGAGGCGGCCCGACGTGAGCGCTACCGTTTTCTTGCCCGTCTTCAGCAGCAGCTCGGTGCGGCCGCGGTTGCCGTGGGGCATACCGCTGATGACCAGACCGAGACGCGCCTGATGCACTGGCTTCGTGGCAGTGGGCTCTCAGGGCTCGTCGGGATGCGGGAGGACAACTGCTTGCGCTTGCCGGGAGAGCCGCCCGTGCGGCTCGTGCGTCCACTCTTGAAGACCTCCCGCCGCGCGACCGAGGAATACTGCCGCCAGCACGGTCTGACCCCGCGCCTCGACGATACCAACCTCGACCGCACCTACACGCGCAACCGGCTTCGACACGACGTCGTCCCCGTCCTCCGGGCGCTGAACCCTCGTCTCGATCTGACCCTCGAGCGCCTGGCCCGGATCGCAGACGAGGCGGACCACTTCATCGCAACAGAGCTCGAGCGCCGCCTCCCGGCTCTCGTTCAGCCGATCGATTCGGGCTGGCTGATCGCGCGCGACCGCTGGCACGATCTCCCTCCTGCCCTCAAGCGGGCCTTACTCCGACGCGCGGCCGATGCGGTGACAGGCGACCGCGATGTGCTCGACGCCACGAATGTGGAGCAGGGAATGCACGCCGCCGACAGCTGGCCGGCCGGCCGCACCTTGCATTGGCCCAGGGGGCTCATCCTCCGCGTTGAGCGGGAGCACCTGGTGATTGGAGCCGCGGCCCCTCCCGCGCCCCCCCTGTCCGCCCGCGAGATCCCTCTCGCCACCGTAACAGCCGAGCCACTAGTCCTCGAGTTGGGTCCGGTTGCCCACCTTGGCCCTCTGGGTACGACACAAGACGGGCAGCTCACCGTTCGCCGCACCCATTCACCATGCTCCGCGCCGGATGCCGATCCCTGGCACTGTGATCTCGATCTATCGTCAGTCGAGGGATCGGTGCTCCGCGTCCGTTCCCGCCGCGATGGTGACTGGATGATGCCCGAAGGAGCACCGGGTCGGAAGAAAGTGCATGATATCCTTATCGAGGCATCCGTTCCACGCCGAGACCGACCGCGCGTCCCCGTCGTTGAGACCGCCAGTGGGATCGCCTGGCTTGCCGGCGTCCGGCGCGACCGGCGGTTCATCGCGCGACCGGAAAGCCGGACGGTCCTTTGCCTCAAGGTATCAGGGAGCGAGAGCGCGGTCACGGGAGAGGCCGCCCTGCGGGAGAGTACTGTATGCACCCCCTAAATGACGATATCGCTACCGTCCTCATCACCAGCGAGCAGTTGCAGAGTCGGATTGCCGAGTTGGGGCGTCAGATCACCCGCGATTATGCCGGTAAGGACCCCCTGCTCGTTGGGGTTCTCAAGGGTGCCATCATGTTCATGGTCGATCTGGCCCGCCAGATCGACCTGCCGGTGGAGATTGACTTCATGGCCGTATCCAGCTACGGCGCAAGCACAGAGTCCCTCGGCGTGGTTCGGATCTTGAAGGACCTGGACCGAGCGATCGACGGACGTCACGTGCTGGTCGTCGAGGATATCGTTGATACTGGCCTGACCCTCCGCTATATCCTCGATAATCTGCGCGGGAGATGCCCAGCGAGCCTGCGGGTCTGCAGTCTGCTGCGAAAGCAGAAGGCACGGGACGTCGGCCCGCCGATCGATTACGTTGGGTTCGAGATCCCTGACCGGTTCGTTGTTGGCTATGGCCTGGACTACGCGGAGCTGTACCGGAACCTGCCGTACGTGGGCGTGCTCCGCCCCGAGGTGTACCGGGCAGGCTCAGATTGAAAAGCAGCCCCGTTCTGCTATAATCCGTGCTAGGGGGCCGAATCCGCACGGGGACACCGAGGTCGGTTAATGGATGCGAAGTGGCTGAAGAATAGCTTTATTTATCTGCTGATCCTCGTAGCGGCGATCGCGCTGGTGCTCTCCTTCTTTTCAGCCGGGGGAAGTCGACAGCCGACGCAGATGTCGCTGGGCGACGTGATCCAGCTCGCAAAGCAGGGTCAGATCAAGCGGATCATCGTCCAAGGGGATACGCTGATCGTTCAGCGGACCGACTCGCAAGCCGAGGCACGCGCGCAGACCGATCCGAATACGAACATCTACCAGATCCTGCACGATGCAGGTGTTCCGCAGAACCAGATCGACAAGATCGATGTCGCATATCAGAAGCCGGCCGAGCTCGGCAACTGGCTGGGCCTGATGGTCCAGGCACTGCCGTTTCTCTTCCTGGCAGGATTTCTTCTGTTCATGATGCGGCAGGCCCAGGGATCAAACAACCAGGCGCTGTCGTTTGGGAAAAGTCGGGCCCGGATGTTCATGGGTAATAAGCCTGCAGTCACTTTCTCCGACGTTGCCGGTGTGGAGGAAGCGAAGCAGGAGCTCCAGGAGATTGTTGAGTTCCTCAAGTATCCGGAGAAGTTTGCCGCACTAGGAGCACGTATACCCCACGGCGTTCTGCTGGTCGGTCCCCCGGGGACAGGCAAGACCCTGCTGGCACGGGCCGTGGCGGGCGAGGCCGGAGTGCCGTTCTTCAGCATCTCCGGCTCGGAGTTCGTCGAGATGTTCGTGGGCGTAGGAGCCAGCCGTGTGCGGGATCTCTTCGATCAGGCCAAGCGCAATGCGCCCTGCATCGTATTCGTTGACGAGATCGACGCCGTCGGTCGGCAGCGCGGAGCCGGCCTGGGCGGCAGTCATGACGAGCGCGAGCAGACGCTGAACCAGATCCTGGTCGAGATGGATGGGTTCGACTCGAATACGAATGTCATCGTCGTCGCCGCGACGAACCGCCCAGACGTGCTGGACCCAGCGCTCCTGCGGCCCGGTCGCTTCGACCGCCAGGTCGTGCTGGACCGCCCGGATATCAATGGGCGACGGGCGATCCTGGAGGTCCACATGCGCGGGAAGCCGCTCGACGCCGGTGTCAGCAAGGAAGTGCTGGCCAAGCAGACCGCGGGCTTCTCAGGGGCTGACCTGGCCAACCTGGTGAACGAGGCGGCGATCCTGGCCGCTCGGCGGAACAAGAAGAAGATTGGCATGCTCGAGTTCGAGGAGGCAATTGATCGGGTGATTGCCGGTCCGGAGCGCAAGTCACGGATCATCTCCGAGAAGGAGAAGCTGGTCACGGCATACCACGAGGCCGGGCATGCGGTGGTCGCTCGCATGCTCCCGAACGTGGACCCGGTCCATAAGGTCTCCATCATCGCGCGCGGGATGATGGGCGGCTACACGCGGCTCCTGCCGACCGAGGACCGGTATCTGTGGAGCAAGTCGCAGTTCGAGGATACCCTGGCGTGGGCACTGGGCGGACGGGTCGCCGAGGAGCTTGTGTTCGGGGAGATCACAACTGGTGCGGAGAATGATATCGAGCGGGCTACCCAGACCGCACGCCGGATGGTGACCGAGTACGGCATGAGCAGCCGAATCGGGCCAATCGCGCTCGGGCACAAGGAAGAGCTGATCTTCCTGGGGCGGGAGATCGCCGAGCAAAAGAACTACAGCGAGAAGAGTGCCGAGGCGATTGACGAGGAGATCCATCGGCTGATCACCACAGCCTACGAGCGGGCCAAGGAGATCCTGACCACTCACCGAGATATCCTCGACCGACTGGCTCAGAAGCTGATGCGCGACGAGACGGTCGAGGGAGAAGAGCTCGAACGCTGCTTCACGGCCAGCGACGAGCCCTCCCTTACCGAAGCCGCGGTCGCGAACTAGCACCCCGCCGGGTCCCCGGCCTGCCTATCCCCTCCCCGGGGTGGGTGGACCGGGGACCTTCCCTTTTCCCTCGATCTGGCACATCGTGGCGGTCCAGGGGCGGATGATCTTCGCCCACTCCCGAGCACCCGCAATCGGTAGTTGCTTCCACCAACCACCCCATGCTATACTTTGCGCCGGTGCCGAGCAGGAGTGGCGATGCGTAATGGCTGGGGGCCCGTTGCGCTCATCAGCCAGCTGGGGTTTACCCTAGTGGCGTCGATTCTGCTCGGGCTCGTGCTTGGTCTGTGGATCGATGCCCAGCTGGGAACCCGACCGTGGGCGACCCTGATTCTGTCGCTCCTCGGCATCCTGGCGGGGAGTTTTGCGGCCTATCGTCTGGTCGCACGTTCGATCGAGCAAGCAGTCGAGGAACGACGACAGCACCAAAACCACGAGGATCGGGAGGGCTGACAGGCTCCTGCGCTTGCGGTGCGTCGCATGGGCTACGGCTGCTCCTTGGCGCGTGGGAGCGGTCACGCCGCTAACCGCCCAGCCCAGACTTGAATCTTCCCACCCCCGTCAAGTACCTGCGTGGGCAGGTCGAAGGAGCCATACTGCCGGCCGGAAACGTGAGCCCGGGCCGGCTGGGGGTCTTCTACGCTCGCAGATCAATACGAATACCAGCCGCTGGCCGGACCCTGCACCGGTCGGCAGTATCGAGAATCGTGGCCCGTAGGGGCAGAAGGAGGAGAAGGGCTGTGACCGATATAGGCGTCAAGATGCTGGCAGCTGGCCTGGCCATTGGTCTCGGGGCTCTGGGTCCGGGCCTGGGCATTGGTCTGCTCGTCAGCCGCGCGATGGAGGCGCTCGGCCGCAACCCCGAGGCAGAGCCGGCCATCCGGCTGAACATGATCCTCGGGCTAGCGTTCGCCGAGGCCATCGCGATCTACGCGCTGGTCGTCGCACTAATCCTGAAGTTTACCTGAGAGCCACGAACGTGCCCCGTACCAGGCAGTCCGACGGCGGGCTCCCGAGCCCGATGTGGGGTCGGAGCCCCCGGCCAGGGCGGACCACGGCAAACGGGGAGAGATCTCCGGGCTCCTGTCCGCGACCAGGCCGATCGACCAGGGATCGGCCTGGTCGATCCTCACCCGACTGGAGAGGGAACGGGAAAGCAACAGAGAAGTGAGGGCAAGGTGGACGCGCTAGGAGTATCGGTACCGGGTCTCTTAGCCCAGCTGGTCAATTTCATCCTGCTGCTGGTCATCCTGCGCGTGGTCGCGTATAAGCCGATCATCCGCATGCTCGATGAGCGGTCGGCGCGCATTCGCGAGAGCATGGAGCGAGCAGAGGCGGTCAAGGAGCAGGCCGCGCGAACCGAGGAAGAGTTCGCCCGGCGGCTGGCCGAGGCTCGCCGCGAGGGACAGGAGATCATCGCGCAGGCCGAGAAGATCGCGGACCGAATTCGCCAGGACGAACTGGATAAGACGCGCCGTGAGGTGGAGCAGATGCGAGCGAAGGCGCTCGAAGATATCGAACGGGAACGGGAGCGAGCAGTATCCGAATTGAGGAAGCAGGTGGCCGATCTCGCGCTGTTCGCTGCCGAGCGCGTGATCGGACGCTCGCTCGATCGGGCCAGCCACTACAGGCTCGTTGACGAGGCGCTCGTCGAGGCGGAGAAGCTCAAGCTAAACTAAAAAGGACGGGAGGTCCCCTGTTGCCGGAAGATAGTGCCGGAGGTGCGGGAAGATCAGCCCGACAGCGCAGAGTATGTCGTCCTGATGAGGCGGACAGACGCTGTCAGGACAGGTGAGGAGTACGGAGAGAGGCCGTGGCGACGAGCGGAGTAGCCCGCCGCTATGCGCGCGCGATCTTCGATCTCGCGCGCGAGGAAGGCGATCTGGATGGATGGCTTCAGGCGCTCCAGGGCATTCGCGACATCCTGGGCAGTCCGGAGTTCCGGGTTCTGCTCGATAACCCGGGCATTGCCTTCACCCGAAAGATAGAGATCGTCCGGGAGAGCCTGCCGACGTATCTCAGTGAGACGCAACGGAACTTTGTGTTCGTGCTGATCGAGAACCGGCGCACGGGCCTCATCGATCAGATCCTGGACGCATATCAGACCCTGCTGAACGAGGCACGCGGCATCGTCCCGGCCCGGGTGACCACGGCCGTTCCGCTGACACCGGACGAGAGTGAACGGGTCAAGCAGCGCCTAGAACGCATCGTAGGACGGCAGGTCGCGATGGCGACCGAGGTGGACCCCTCGATCATCGGCGGCTTCGTCGCGCGCATCGGTGATCGCCTGATCGACGCGAGCGTTGCCGGCCGCCTCGCGGCCCTGCGCGCAAGCCTGTTGGCGTAAGGAGGTAGGACAGACCATGGCGGTTCGAGCGGAAGAGATTAGCTCGATCATCAAGGAGCGGATCGAGAAGTTCGGCCTGCCAGTCACTTCGGTTAACGTTGGCACGGTGATCGAGGTTCATGACGGCATCGCGCGGATTTACGGCCTGTCTGGTGCCATGGCCGGCGAGCTCCTGGAGTTCGAGAGCGGGGTGGCCGGGCTAGCTCTGAACCTGGAAGAGGAAACGGTCGGCGCGGTGCTTCTGGGAAGCGACGTCAACGTACGCGAGGGAGACGAGGTCCGGACAACCGGGCGCATCGTTGACGTACCGGTTGGCCCGGAGCTGATCGGGCGAGTGGTGAACGCGCTGGGCGAGCCGATCGATGGGAAGGGGCCAACCGGTGCGACCCGCCGCCGCGTCGTGGAGCGCATCGCCCCGAACGTGGTCGTTCGCGAGGCCGTCAACACGCCGCTCCAGACCGGCATCAAGGCGATCGACTCGATGA
>DATGMJ010000002.1:0-9252 GCA_035293685.1 Chloroflexota bacterium
TTGCCGACGGGCGGATCGAGGGTGGCGTTCGCGGCACGATCGATCTTCCAGGAGAGGGTCACCGGCGTTCCCACGGCGACGACTGACGGGACGGCTGTAAACGTCTTGATATCGGGAGGGCGCAGGAAGGCAAAGGCAAGACCGACCAGGACGAGAAGGGTCAAGATCGGCGCGATCAGCGGCTGGATCCGACGCACTGTCTCCTGGAGCCAGATCGGGATGCGCGGCGGCACGCTCAGCCGGGATGCGTGGGTCTCGTGCTCCTCACGGTAGACGATCTTCACGCGAAGGGTATAGTCCCGATAGTGTCCGAGCCAGTGACGGTGTTTGACCCGAGCGCCGATCTTGATCTGATCCTTCGCGCAGTTGCCCAGGGCGACCTGAGTGCGCTCGATCTCGGTGTTCAGCCCTTCGCCCGTCACCTCGATGGCAACCGGCGTCAGATCGTTGCCCTGATTATCAAGAGTGAGCAGGTAGGTCGCATGGGTGCCGGTGGCCTCCTCTGGCGCGAGGTCCATGACCAGGTTGTCGAAGCGTCCGACAGTTACCTGGCAGGTTACCACCCGCCGAACCTGCGGCTCGCCCTGGGTGGTTGCGCTGATCGCGAATGGATGGACGCCGGCCCACGACTGACAGTCCCTCGGCGGACGAACAAACAGGCGAAGCTGGGCGACGGCGTCAGCGGCGGGTGCGGCCGTGTGCGCCGGTGTATGGAACAGGCGCACCTGGCAGGGGAGCGCAGACGGTCCATCGGGCAGGTGGATCTGGTACCACGACTCGGGGATGCCCTCGATGGCGACCTGGAACCAGTCAACGTGACCGGTATGATTGATGATGGTAAGCCGGTACTGCACCTCTGCGCCCGGCTGGACCGCGGCCTGGAGGGGCTCGACATGGAACTCGATCAGATCGTCCCCGACGGTGGCGATCGTCTTCAATTGATGGAACGTCACCGCCACGCGCCCGAACTGGAGATGGGCGCCGTCATCCAGGGCGATTTCCTGGCCCGGTGCGAGCGGCGTGCCGTTCACGAGCGTGGGATTGGTCACCGCGGCCTCGGCGCGCAGGACCCACCGGTCATCGCGTCGGACGAGCAGGGCGTGACGGCGGGAGACGGTGCGGCCGCCCGGCAGGTCCCCCAGGTCGATATCCGGCCGGTAGGAGCGGTCCTCGGAATGACGTCCCAGGGTGAGTTCCCGCCCTTCCGGAGCAGTGAGCGGGTAGGTGCGCCCCTCGGCGCGGAGCTCGGCGGTCGGCTCGACCGCGCCAATCACGGTGGCCTCTGGATTTGGTGGGGGATCGGCCCGGAAGGTCAGCGTAACCCTTCCCAGCTGGATCTCATCGCCATCGTTCAGTTCGGTCTCCTGCCCGACTGCGAGGGGGCGACCGTCCACGGCTGTCGGGTTGGTTACGCTCGGCTCGACCCGGAGGAACCACTGCCCGTTGCGCCGGATGAGGCGCGCATGCCGGCGCGAGACCGTCCGTCCGCCTTCGAGGTCGGCGAGATCGATGTCCGGGCGGAATGTCCCGTCCTCACTGCGCCGTCCGATCAGGACATTGTCCGAGGGAAGTGCCAGGCGGGTCCGATCAGCCGCGATGAGCTCGGCCATGCGCGCCGCCTCCTAGGCCTCGAGTTCGATGACGTCCAGCGGCCGCTGACGCTGGCGAGCGAAGACTGCCGCATTGACCCCGATCTCCAGGGCGGCCCGCACCCTCTCCCGCGGGAGGGCCTGGCCGGGGCGTCCACCCTGCCAGGCACAGCCGTAGTCGGCGCTGGTCACCACAACGCCGTTGCCTTCCACCAGGGTTACCGTGTCGTTCGAGGCCCCAGGCGGGGGCTCGGCGAAGACGTGGCGGGCAGTCAGGAGAGGGTGATCGCGATCGACCGGCGCCAGGCTACTGCCGAGCGCCGCCGCGAGCGCCTCGGCTGAGCCGATAAAATCCGCGCAGTTCCCCTCGGCACACGCATCGAGCAGAAAGACGCCGCCGGTGCTCAGGAAGTCGCGCAGGCGGTCCACGGCCGGGCCGGTGATCGCGACTGGTCGGCTTCCCCCGCTGTACAGGAGCGAGACCGGCGGGATTGGGTCACCCACGTGGACAACGCCGGCCCAGCGCGGCCGGTATCCTGTGCTCAGACCGATCTCCCGCAGTAAGTAGCGTATTCCTGCCAGATGGAGTGGGATCTCCTCTGCTGTGTCCCCGGGGAATGCCAGGAGTGCCACCGCGAGATCCGGCCGCGGGCGCACCATCAGCCGCTCGCGGTACCGCAGGTCGATCTCCCCCGGCTGCGGGTTCAGGGGGTCGGGGGCGTTGCGCACCGGACCACTGATCGTCAGGCGGGCCAGCTCGAGGAGCGGCGGTACTGGCGGAGACTCCTGGAGCAGGATGTCACAGCGCTCGACCACCCGGGTGTATTCATCGAGGTCATTCCAGAATCGCTGCGGCGCGGTAAGCTCCTCGCGCCATCGCAGGACGATGTAGAGCGCGGCCCCGTCAGGCTGGCTGATCGTGAGGCGCCGATCCTGCCCGACGATCATTGGGCGCCCGTGGTTGTCGAAGGCGATACCAGGGCGCACGAGGAGGGTATTGGGCACCTGGGGATCGGCGATCACCTCCAAGCCCTCGACGATGCCCCAGCCGTGAGCGGAGAGCAGGTGGAGGCGCGCCTGGAGCCGATGGTAATCGTGAGCATCAGCCCAGGCGCTCTCGTCGATCATGAGCCCGCGGAACGGGTTCACCCGCTTGAACTCTTGGACGCCGAGGGTCGTGATCGCCGCCGGGCGCTCCGGCAGGCGCGCCGGCCAGTCGGCGGTACGCCGGGGCGTCGTCACGGCAGTCGCGATCGGCTCCTCGGTCGAGGGAGCAGCAGCCGGTGCCGGGATGGGAGGGGGTTGGGATACTGGCAGTTCGGGAGGATGGCCGGCATCCCCGGCCATGGTGGCCTCGGGCAGATGTGCGGGCGCCGCGTCCGGCGCGCGGAAGATCAGCGTAACCTCGCCGAGCTGGACCGTCGTGTTGTCGCTCAGCGGCACCTCCTCACCGCCCGGGACGCGGTGTCCTCCAACGAAGGTGGGATTGCGGGCCTCGGGCTCGACCCGGAGATACCACTGCCCCTGGCGTCGGACGATGCGGGCATGACGACGGGAGACGGTTGGTCCCCCGGGCAGGGGACCAACATCGACCTTGGGAGGATCGCTGAGTTCCCGTCCCCCTCGCCCGACCAGCGTTTCAGTCTCGGTCAGCTCGAAGCTCGTCCCGTCGTGGCTCACGAGACTAGCCATGGTCACCTCCCCGTGATCTGCGCGGTGCTTCGACGACGCGCGTGATGTGGCGAACGTGTGCCGGTTTGAGTTCCTGGACTAGCGCGTCGACCGTATGGTGGTGGGTCGTGTCGGCGCTGTCTGTCGCCAGGGTGACGGAGACGAACTGATCGACTGGCGCGCCCAGGAAGGTGTTCAACCCGAGCGCGGCGTCGTGTCCCAGTCGCATCCCGTCGAAGTTCTCGACGATGAGCGCGCGACCACCCGTCCGGATCGCCAGCTCCTCGCGCAGACCCCGCTTGGTGCCCTTCCATCGACTCAGTTCGACGGCACGACGGATCAGCTGCCGCTGGCTCGCCTCGTCCAGCCCCGGATCGAGGTCGATCCCAACCCATGTCGCGAGCCAGGGCAGGAAGCTAGCGGGGGTAATGCCGGGATCCAGATAGTGGTGCGTATTATCTATCGTCTGTTCCATCGGATCAAGAATGCTCTGGAAGATCAGGAGGAAGCGCGCGAGGAACTCATCACCCTGAAAGAACCGCGGTAAGTATTCCAGCAGGCGGCTCCGACGTGCGATGCCGCCGGGGGGGAGAACGCGCACCCGGGCGTGCAGGTGGATCGGCGATCCCCCATCATCCGGCGCGAGGGTGACGGTCAGGCCGTGCTCGCCGAGGGCGGTGCTCTCCGCGTCATGGGGTGGATGAAAAACCAGCAGCGCCTCGGCCCGCCGGCCCGCCCGCACGCGGAGCCGCGTCGTGGAAAGGCTCGCCCATGCTCCCGGAGGACCGGTCAGCTGGATCGTGAAGTCGTAGAATGCATCCGTTTCCGCCTCAGTGAGCGGGCCGACCTCGATGATCGTCTCGGCGGTCTCCCCCGCCTCGACGGTCAGGTCGTCAGCGGTGAGCCGCGCTCGTGCTTCGGCAATTGCCATGGCAACTTCCCCTGCCGGTCGTCACCGGCGCCTGCCGGTGCAATCTTCCTTACTCCTCGATGACCTCGATCTCGTGGTCGTCAGAGCACGCCACCTCGGTATCTCCCAGCCGAACGATCCGTTGGTCGGGGCCGACGTGGCGTGAACCATCGGCATCGAAGGTCACGACGCGGAAGCGCACCTCCTCGACATAGCGCACCTCCTCGACTGCCTGCAGAATCGGGTAGATATCTCCCGGGGTCAGGGAACGTCCGAAGGGCCAGCCGTCTCCATCCGGGCCCCCGGCCACCGGATGGACGAATCGGTAAAGCCGCCGGCGGGCCTCGTCGCGGATGCGCTGGTGCCAGCGTTCCCGCTCTCCCGCCTCGAGGTCCGGCCGAGCCGGAACGATCAGCCGGGCCCGGATGCTGATCCACCGATAATCGGGCAGGCTCACCGCGAGCTCCGTCCCTAGCGGGCACCGCTCCTCCAGGTAGGCACGGACCTTTCGACAGAGCTCTCGCCGCACCTCGCCGGGGAGCTCCAGCTGATTGCGCGGCACCTTCTCATCCCGGGTGGGAACCGCTGGCACGATCAGTAGACGGACATGGCGAGGAGCGGCTCCATTCGCGTCGGGAGGTGCCCCGACGGCCAGGCAGCGCACCCGCGCGGCCTGGGGCGACGCCTCACGCGCCAGAATCTCGTAATCCGAGCGGGTAACCGCGACCTCGCGGGTCCGTACGATGCGGGGGCCGCGCAGCTTGAAGGCGTCGATGCTCTCCCGGTCCCGTCCGCCGGTTGCCGGTGCGAGATTGGCGACCCACTTGACATACGAGAGGTCCTGCGATGATTTCGGGATGACCAGCGTTCCCCGTCCGACGTTTCCCACCGCGCCACCGCCGCTGCGATAGTGCGTGAAGCGGATCAGGCGGTTCTTAGGGGGCACGCGGCCGTACTGGCGCTCTTGTCCGTTCGGCTCACGCAGGCGCGGTCCGAATCGCACCTCTCCGGTCAGGCTGTCCACAACGAAGTGAGGATCGGTTGGACTGGAGCTGGAGAAATCCTCCACCTCGATCCACCGTTCAAACTGACCGTCACCGCGGTCGATCTCGATCGTTTCGGGCGGATCGACATCGGTCCGTCGGGGCAGGATCGGCGGATTAAGGAGGGAGAAGCTCTGGCCGGGGGTTCCATCACTCCTGCCGAGCTCCTCGTTTGAGATGGTGATGGCGTGGCTCGCCATCACCATCCCGCCGATGCTCTCCGGAAGGAACGCGTGCACGATCGGCGATCCATCGTAGAAGCGCTCGTCCGGGCGCCGGCGTGCAGCGCGGCAGCGGATCCAGCAGGCCTCGAGGGCGCGGTTGTCAACCCGCAGTTCGGAGAGGGCGCAGGTCCGGGGAACGACCAGGATGATCCGTCCGTTGCGATTGAGCCCGCGAGTATCATCGAGACGCGGCCCGAGCTCCGCGCATTCCGGTTCGATTTGGCGCAGGAGGTTGACCTCCTCGGTCGGGGGCAGGAGAGGCGCCCACGCGCCCCCGTTCCAGAACTCCCAGGTGAGCGGGGGATCATCCTGGTTGATGTTGGGCGCGCGCAGTGTCTCGCAGCGCACGTTCAGGCGGATCACGTGGCCGGCCAGGTTCTCCTGGAAGCCGAGATAGAACGCATCGCCCTCGACCGGCGGCTCCTGGAAGACCGTAATCTCGGCCCGCTCCCATCCAAGGCGCGCACTGACGTCCTCGTACTGGTAGCTGTCACCTCCTGTGCCTCCCCTCTGGCGGGCCAGGATGCAGTAGCGGAGCACGGGGGCGCGGATGCGCAGATCCGTGTCGGTGGTAAAGGTGATCTCCGGGCGGGTCTCGGTCTGGCGCGTGGCGATCTCCGTGCCGCGCCGGATGACCTTCGTCTCATCAGGCGGCGCCGTGAGCCAGAAAGTCAGCTCGGCACTCGCCGGCACCGCCGGTTCCGGGCGTGCCCCGATCAGCTCGAGGAACTTCAGGTAATCGCGCTCCGGCACCTGGTTGAGCCGATACAGCAACAGATCAACCATCCAGGCGAAGAGCTCGATCAGGGTGATGCCCGGATCGGCGACGTTGTGATCGGTCCATTCCGGGCAGTACTGGGGAATCCGGCGCTTCGCCTCGTCAACCAGATCCTGGAAGGTGCGCGGATCAATGATGGGTGTGGTCGGCCGCATGGACTCACCCCTCTCCCGGAATCCGGTAGAACGGATAGACGAGACTGCGCTCGTCATTCGTTGACTTGATGATGTAGTGCACTACCACGAGCAGCCGAGCCGGATCATCGGGATCCGTGTCCACTTCGACATCGGTGACAGTAATCCGGGGTTCCCACCAGCCCAGCGCTTCCATGACGTGGTAGCGGATCAGGCCCACCGTGGTCACGTCGTTCGGGGCAAAGACCAGGTCGTGGATGGCACAGCCGAAGTGCGGCCGCATGCGCCGCTCTCCCTTGGCTGTGGACAGGATGATCTGAATAGCCCGGCGGATCGCCTGGTCCTCGGAGACCAGGGCAATTCCGCCGCGGCCGTCGACGCGCATCGGGAATGCCCAGCCGGTCCCCTGAAAGCTGCGGTTGATATCGTCCATGGGCAGACCTCCTTATCCGCCGATGAAGACCGTGCCGGTGGCCACGACCTTTCCGACCGGCAGAGGGAACGGGTCGTTGCAGGTTATCGCCGTATCGCCGTTCCGGGCGGCTGGCTTGTTATTAATCAGCACGGTCGAACTACCATGGATGATCGTGGCCTTATTTGTCGGCGGATTCTGAAACGATCCCCCACCCTCTGGGGTGTGCGGAGGGGTATTCGTTGCCCTGCTCCCGGCGGTCGCGGCTGGCCTGCCCATGATCTTGACGTTCGGACTGGTCCCCCCGTCGATGATGCCGCTGAAGGAATGAGGGAGTGGTGTCGGGACCGGTCCACCGGGCGATGGGACCAGGACGATATGGGTATCGGTCGCGACCACACGATCGCCTTCCTTGGCCGCTGGGGGTCCTGGCATGCTTCCTCCTGCTCAGTTGATGTTGACTTGTGCCCCCTGGATGGTGAGAGAACCATTCGCTTTGAGAGTCATAGTCCCCTGAGCCTCGACATTGACGACTTTTGCCTTGAGATCAAGCGTCCCGTCGGTCTGGACCGAGGCATTACCGGTCGCCTGGACATTCACGTCTTTTTTGGCCTTGACCGTGGCGCTCATCTGGGCTTCGACTGTGACGTTCTGCTGGGCGGTGACCGACGTGGTGCCCTGAGACTCGATCGCGATGTCGCCGTTCGCCTTAATCGTGATCTTGTTGCTGGCCGATTCGATCTTGATCAGGTTGTTGCCCGTTTTGTCTACGATGGAGATGGTCTCAGCGCCCTCTGTATCGTCCAGAGTGATAACGTGCCCGGCACGGGTCTTGATGATGCGCTGGTTAACCTTGTCTTTGCTCACCACCTTGCTGTTTGGCTGCGGCGGTGCGTCCTTACCGTTCCAGAGCGCGCCGATGACGAACGGGCGTGCCATATCGCCGTGCTCGAAGGCGACGAGAACCTCATCGTTGATCTCGGGGAGGAAATAGATCCCGCGTCCGTTTCCGGCCATCGGGCTGGCGACGCGGGCCCAGGCACTGTTATCATCGGCGCTCAACCACGGGAACTTCACCAGTACCCGCCCTTGACCGGCCGGGTCGTTGTTATCGGTCACGATCCCGATAACGACGCTTGCCGCGCTGTCACGACCAGATCCGGTCTGGACGAGCTCGAGCAGGGAATTGGTCTGGCGGCCGCTGACGACAAACGAGGTCGTGTAGCCTTCCTGGGCGTTGATCATGTGCGTGGCCGCGGTCACGTAATAGGTTCCGGAGAAGGTAGCCCCGAGCGTCTGGAGGGGAAGCGAGATCCCCGGCTTGATCGCCGGATCACCGAGGCAGATGCCCTCGGCCTGGATGAAGCTTCCGTCCAGCTCATCAAGGACTGCCTGGGCCAGCTTATTCGCCTCCTCCTGACTGGCGACCGGGCGGTTGACCACATAGATCGCGGCATTGCCGAAGGTCGCGGCGACCTGCGCGCCACTCTTACCGATTCCGGCGGCCGGCTCGAGCCGGCCGCGGCTGGCCGTTCCAACGATGGGCTGCTTATTCTGCGGATCCCAGGCCCGGACCGTTACCTGCCCGACCTGCCAGGCTGATGTCTCCTTGATCCGCAGGCTCAGCAGATTCTCCCAGAGCCGCGGTTCCGGGCCGCGGTTCTGGCCATTCTTCGGCGCTCGAAAGTGCAGGGTTCGGTCCTCGACGAAGAGCTCGAAACCATTGAGCGCCGCGCGCTCCTTCAGGAACTCCCAGTTGGTCTGGTTGTTCTGATAGACGTACTTGTGCTTCGGCGTCGTCTCTTCGACCTCTGGCTGGAGCCCCATCTCCCGAGCGATCTTCGCGACGATACCACTGTCGCTTTCGTTAGTGAACGAGCGGCAGAACCGTCCGCGGTGCAGGCGATGGGCCCGGGAGTAACCGCGGACAGTGATCAGGGGGGGATGATTGAGATTCACATCGATCTCGATCGCCGTGATCTCGCCCTTGAAAACCGTCGTGGGCGTCTCCTCGCGTCCCATCGCGATCTCGAGTGCGTCGCCGATATTGAACGGACCCCGATCGACCGTTTTGAAATAAGTCGTTCGACCGGGATTGGTATCATCACCGACGTCGTGCAGGCGCAGAACGGCCATGTCGGGCAGATGGAGGCTCTGCTCGACCACCACCTCGGAGATGCGGCGCATCTGCTCGTCGGCCAGGTACGAGCCGTTGATCTTGATGTGAACCACCGAGGTGAGCATGCGTGCTGCTGCAACCATGTCGCTGTAACCTCCTCGTTCTGCTCCCCGTGCGTCCTGTTTTGCCGCTTCAGCCTTGTCTGTCGACTGCGGCCGGCCGCGCTATGCGAGCGGTGGAATCGCCAGTTTCTGACCCGCTCGCAGACGGAGGGGATTGTCAAGCCGGTTGTAGTCGGCGATGCGCCGCCACTGGTTGGGATCTCCGTACTCCTGAAAGGCGATCGTGTCGATCGTCTCCCCCGGGCTGACC
>DATGMJ010000003.1:0-3068 GCA_035293685.1 Chloroflexota bacterium
GCGACGACGACCGGTTTCCTGGATCGGCGCAGGAGGTTGGCCACGTCCATATCGCCAATGGTGAGGCCGGCGCGCGCATCGACCAGAAACACAATCACGTCGGCCTCGCGAATGGCCTCCTCGGCTTGCTGCTGCACGCGGCGGGCGATATCGCTGCCGGGCTCGATTTCGAGGCCGCCAGTATCAATGACCGTGAACTCGCGGCCGGCCCATTCCGTATCGTAGTACAGGCGGTCGCGCGTCGTTCCCGCGATATCCTCGATGATCGCGACCCGCTCGCCAACGATGCGATTGAAGAGCGTTGACTTGCCGACGTTTGGTCGTCCGACCAGCGCGACCAGCGGTTTCACCGTCGAGACCCCCTTACTACCTCCGATCACGACCGTCTCCCGCACGTCCTGTTCCGATCATCGCACCGCGGAGACCGTTACCGATACTTTTGCGGGCTGTACATCCTGGACGGTCGTGAGGTCTGGGCTCTTGACCTGGACGTTCAGACTCGCCTGCCCGCCGCTGGCGAGACTGCTCGCGTCAACGGTCACCCGGATGTCCGCGGGCTGAATGCGGTTCAGGATCGGGATAGGCCCGGCCAGCGTCACGTTTACCGCACCTGGGCTAACCGTGTAGGTCTGGTTCTGACCGAGATTGATAACCTGCGGGCTGATCAGGAAGGTCTTGGTCCCGTTCACGGTCGTGACGAGAACGCGCACGATGATCTTCTGCACCGGCTCCATCGCGACGCTGGGAGGGAGATCGAGCGTCGCATCATAGGCGCGATCGCCGTCCGCGCCGCTGACGTCAATGGGCTTGGTTGGGACAACCGACATCTGCTCGAGCGCCTGCGGATTGCCCACCAGGGTGACGGTCTGGGGGTCCGGGCGGATATCAATGATCTGGTAGCCCAGGGCCACATGTCCCACGATCTGGGGCTGGACGGGCAGGGTCTTATAGGCCAGCTTCTGGTCGATGGGAACCTCGACAAAGACCCCGTCAGGGTTGAGGGTCAGCCGCTCAGCGTCCGTGGCTGGAACGCCTTGAATGACTGGTCGAAAGGTCTGCCCGATTGACTTCGTCGCCCCGTCCAGACTGATCGTGACAACGGCGCCGGTGACCTTATCGACAACGCTCTCTGGGCCAGTTACGGTGATCTCGCTCGGGGTGACGCGCGGGGCTCCCGACTCGTAGTAAAACGGCACCGATCCGCTCAGGACAACCTGCACGGCGACCTTGGTCGAGCGAAGGGGCTCGACCTTGAGGAACACCTGGGACGGCTGCCACGACTCGATCCGAACCCGCGGATCGCTGGAGATGACCTTCACCGGCACCTCTTGCAGTCCCGGGGAGACCTTGGACGCATCGACGACCGCCCGGAACTTGTCCGGCTTCAGCTGGGACCACACTGAATCCGGTGCGCTCACGACGATGCGCGCATTATTCGCCTCGATCTGCACGTCCATCGTCTTTGGCTTGTCCTGGACCTCGATCGGGATGTTGTCCAGTGTATGACTCACCTCCGGGTCTTCCTTGAACGTGACGAAGACCCACAGGGCCGTCGAGAGCACGACCGAAAGCAACATCCAGACCAGGTTCGCGCGCAGGAAGGAGACCACCGTGCTCTCCCGCTCGGGTCGTCAGGTCGCGGGCTTCTTCTCGGGTGTCTGCCGCCGCGGCCACCAGCGGAAGGTGCGCGGCATAGGGGGCGCGCAGAGCACACCGAGCGCTTTACGCAGCTTGGCCTCGTCGAGATTGCGGACCATCCGCCCGTTATTCATCAATGTAATAATACCGGTCTCTTCCGAGACAACGATAGAGAGGGCATCGGTGCGCTCGGTGATGCCCAGGCCGGCCCGATGCCGTGTTCCCATGGACGAGTCCAGCGGCGTCTCGGAGAGCGGCATAACACAGCCAGCGGCCACGATACGGTCCCCGTGGATGATCACTGCGGCGTCATGGAGAGGGGAGTTGGGAAAGAAGAGCGTGAGGAGGAGTTCGCTGCTGACCAGCGCGTCAACGACCACGCCGGTATCGGTGTATTCATTCAGGCCGGTCTCCCGCTCGATAACGATAAGCGCCCCGTACCGCCGCTCCGATAGCCGGCGGCAGGCCCGGGCGATCTCGGTGATTGCCCGCTCGATGTTCTCGTGGATGCCCGCACTCAACGGGCGGCTCAGGAGACTGCGGAATCGGCCAATTCGCTCCATCGCCCGCCGGAGCTCGGGCTGGAACACGATCAGCAGGGCAATCGACAGGAACGGGAGCAGATTGCGGAGGAGCCAGTTGAGCACGACCAGGCCGGGTAGGCTGCTTACGATGGCAACGGCGAAGAGTAGGAGGCCGATCCCGTACAGCGCCGAGAACGCGCTCGTCCCACGGAACAGGCTCAGCACGCTGTAAATGATGACCGCGACGATCCCGATATCAAGGATGCTCCAGATCGTCAGCCGGTCCAGGGCAGTGAAGATTTCGGCCGTGATCTGGCTCACCGGTCCTCTCCCTGGGTGTTCTGATGGTCTTCGGCCGCGGCACCGCCCGATGCCGAGATATGAGCGAGGGCGCGCCGGAGGCTCTCGTTCCACGGCTCGATCGCCAGGGCCTCGCGCAGGCAGGCGGCCGCCTCGACCCGGCGGCCGGTCGAGGCGAGTACGGCCGCCAGGCTTTCCATCTGCTGCAGCGCCCGCCGGCTTCGTCCTTCCCGCAGGTACAGCCGGATGAGGGCGCGGTGAACCTCCGCATCGGCCGGCTCCACTGCGACAAGGCGTTCCAGGTAGGACGTAACCCGCGCGGGATAACGCTCGCGCGCTAATTCGATCAGGGATCGGAGGGCCGGGCCTACTAGTCCACCCGATCCGGCCGGGGATTCCATCTCTACGACCCGCTCGAGTGCGGCGATGGCCGTATCGAGGTAGCCCAGGCGGCCCGCGCGCTGTCCCAGGCGGAGCAAGGCCGCCGGATCAGGAGGCTGGATAGCCGCGGCCACCTCATCTGCCGCGAGCGCGCGCACCGGCTCTCCACTCCGATCACACCCCTCAGCGTATTGTCAGCTGTTCGCGCGCCCCAGCCGGGTCACC
>DATGMJ010000004.1:0-2484 GCA_035293685.1 Chloroflexota bacterium
GCGGGGACTGCGGGCGCTGGGGGTAGGCGAAGGGATCATCCTGGGATGGGCGCGCCAGCGGCGCAACATCGCGGGCGCGTTCGGCCGCGCGTTTGGGATTGCTGTACTCGACCCAGCGTTGCGGGGCATCCTGGTCCTGCCCGCCGTGCGGGGTGTGGCGTTCGCGAACAGCGACGATGACCGGCGCGTTCACGCTCTGTCCGACGATCACGGCCTGCCCTTTTGAGAGAGCTGGGAGCTCGTCGAGGACATCGCGGCTCGCTCCCTCAACCGAGGCCGCGACGTTTGTCTGATCGATCGGGTTGACGATCCGGAGCATGATCTGGGTCATGCACTGAGACAAGACATCCTGGTCGAGCTTGCCCGGACGCTGGCTGATCAGCCCCACACCGACGCCGAACTTGCGCCCCTCGGCGAGAATCGTGCGCAGGATCTCCGCGCTGACGACACGCCGCTCGCCCTCGCCGGCCGGAGCGAAGTGGTGGGCCTCTTCCAGCAAGACGAAGGCCGGGTACGGCAGATACAGCTCACTCCCCGGGTGGACCCGCTTTCGCTCGGTCTCCTGGCGGGCCTGGTAGAGGCGCCGCAGGAGAACTGCCACAACGACCTGCTGCTCGCGCCGGTCGACCTCATCGAGCTGGAGAATGGTGCACTGGCCGGGCTGGAACAGACTGCGCAGGTCAAGGTGGCTGGTCGGGTGAAGGATCTGAGCATCGCGCATCAGTTGTTCGATCCGCCACTCGAGCGCCCCGGCACTGCTTCGGAAGTCGAGCCCATCGTCTTCTGCCTTCCGCTGGGCGGCAAACTTCTGAATCTCCCGAATCAGGTCCTCGTGGGTCCACTGGCCGTCCAGACCAGCCTGCTCCTTGCGCCGCCGACTGAGGGACTGGTATGCCTGGCCGAGCACGTACTCCATCCGGTCTGTCATGTCGATGAGGTGCCGCAGATCGGCAATGCGCAAGGCCGAGAAGCGCACGTGCAGGTCGGACGGGCGCAGAACGCGGACGACCGGCGTGTAGCCGTCGGAGCCGGCGAAGGCCGGGTGACGCGTCATCTGCGAGAGGGTATCGTACTCGGCGTGGGGATCGACGATCAGGACGCAGGCGCGGTTGTGGGGCTTCATCAGCTCTTCCACGATCACCGCCGCCAGATAGCTCTTCCCGGCCCCGGTCGAGGCGATGATCGCCAGATGGGTCGAGGTAAAGTCCCGTCCCGAGAGGATGATCGGCACCTCGCCGGGATCACGGCTCAGCAGGGACCCCACGTGAACGGCCCCGATTTCGCCCGGTCGGCATTTGTTGAGAATGCTGGACAGCATGGCATTGCTCGCCAGGTAGATTGGCCAGCCAACCCGCGGCGAGATCCGGGGATTGATGAAGGCGCGGAGGCGGTCATCGAAATACCCCAGCGTGCGCACCGCGATTTCGAAGAGCTCGCCATCGCCGGTGTAGCCGAACAGACGGGCGACCTCCTGGGGCGGCACCCGCGGGTCGGCCATGAACTCGTCCGGGTAGAGCCGGACCGGTCGGCGGCCGACGATGCGGCCGTAGATTGGTCGGGCGCATGGATCGGTCGGCGCGATGTAGTAAACAAACTCACCGATCCGCAGGCGCTGTTCGTGGTCAGGGCTGATGAAGACATACTCGTGCGGGACCTCACCCGGTCCCTTGGTCGTCCCAACCGGTGGAGTGTTCTCGAGAGGAGCCAATCCCTCCGCAGTCGCCATGCCTACTCCTCACATCGCGCGATCTTCTATCATCTCTATCTCCCCGCGCTAGTGTGCCTCCACGATGGCGTTCCACAGGATGTTCTGTCGAACCACCATCAGGCGCGCCCTATCCGATGGAAACGCCGCGATGAGCCGATCGACGATTGAACAGAGGAGATCGGGCAGGGCCGGGAAGGGACGGGCTAGGAGCCGGGGGAAGTAGGCGAGGCTTGGCCCGCTCTCTCCCTGGTGGAAAGCGAGGAACTCATCGGGCGCAAGCAGCAGGACCGGGGCATCGATCGCCGCGGCCAGCGGAGGGGTTCGCTGATCATACACGGTCTTGCCGCCCTGCTGGCGGGCCGATCCAAGGATCGTGACACCGACAAGGGTTGCCGTCTCCGCCAGGTAGTCTGGGGTGAAGACCGGGAGTTCCTGGGTTGTGCTCAGGCGGGGACCGAGGGTACCGAACTCGGGGTTCACGAGCTGGGTCGAGTAGATGACACCGATCAGACGCTCGATCTCATCAACCGGGATGCTGACGAACTGGCCGAGGGCTCGGTCCAGGGCCGTCGGGGGAACCGGCATCTCCCCGGGGCCGTAGATCTGAACCTGATAGTCCGCGTGATCTCGGGAGCCGACAACGCGTCCGATCTCCATGGCTCGTGCTCAGATCCTCCGGCGACGTTTACTCGCGGCTTTGGGCACGATGCGCAGGGCGATGCCCTGCCGTGCGGTAAAGTCTTGAAGAAGCCGATAGAAGCGCTCGCGATCACGGG
>DATGMJ010000005.1:0-6904 GCA_035293685.1 Chloroflexota bacterium
CCCGATACTCGGTCGTCCAGCGCTTCTTCCTCGCGCGCCTCGAGCGTCTGCTCGCGCTCCGTCGCAACCCCGAGGTCTTCACCGAGCCGTGGCACGCCTCGTTAGTCAATCGGGCGATCTATTCAACCTACCGAGATTGCGTGGCCCTGGGGCTTGCCGAAGAGGCTCGGACTATGCTGCGGGGCGAGGAGCGCACTCCCCATAGTTCTCCCTCGGCCTGACGCGCCTCTCCGATTCCTGCGGCGGTAGCTGGCACGTCCAGCTATCCCTTTCCGGTGATAGGCACGGCCGTACGATTTCTGTCGCAATGCCAGGGCTTTTTACAGACGGAATCGACACACGGCCAGCTTCGTGGACGTACTGGCCTGCTCTCCAGGGACCATCCAGGGGGCGAAGACGAGGCGCCGCACCCGATCAGAGAGCACAGCCGCGCCTGGCACAATGCTCCGGTCAGGAGCTGGTTCCCGCGCGTGCCTTATCGTAGCAGCTGCTGCAGTAGACCGGACGATCCTGGCGCGGCAGGAACGGAACGACGGCGATTGACCCACACTGGGCGCAGATGACCTGGTGCATTTCGCGCGGGGGAAGGCCGTTCCGCTCACGGCGCCGCGCGGCCCGGCACGATGGGCACCGCTGGGGATCGTTGAGAAGTCCTTTCTCGCGGTAGAACTCTTGCTCCCCGACCGTGAAGACAAAGGTCGCCCCGCAGTCGCGGCAGACGAGCGTCTTATCCCCCGGTCGTAAGGGGAACCCGATGAAGGGCTGCTTCTCCATAGTCCTTGCCAAGGTCCTCCAGTCCTACGCGTGATGAGCCTGGGCCTCCTGCCCATTAGGGGTGCCGTGTCCCTATCCGGGTGCCCGTCTGCGCCCCGCCTCCGACCTGCGTGCCCAGGAGCTCTGTCCCCGGGCGACTGGATCGGCCTGCTAATGGCCGCTGGTACACAGGAATCGTCCGATCGAGCGTTCGAGAGCACTTTTGAATAGGGATGGGCCGATTATAGCACGGGGCGCCGCTTATGTCGAGATTGTGTCAAGGGGAAAAACGGTTAACTCCTGGCCGGGACCGCATCCCAGAGGGCGCGGTACACAGCCACTGTTTGCTCGGCAATGCGCTGGTGCGTGTAGAAGGCACAGACGCGCGCGCGGCCGCGCGCGCCGAGCATCCGCCGCAACACCGCATCACGCTGGAGAGTGTCAAGATGCCTGGCCAGGGTGCGCCAGTCCTCTTCCGGAAACACCAGTCCCCCCTCGCCGATGACACGCGGAATCTCGCCCGAGTCTGATCCGATGACGGCGACGCCGCATGCCATGGCCTCGACCAGAACCCGCCCGAACTGCTCGCGCCAGCGCGGGGTGCTACGCGAGGGAAGTACGAGGACGTCGAGCGCCGCGAGCTCCCGGGGCATATCCGTCGAGCGGACCTCGCCGCGGAAGGTAACCTTTCCGGCGATGCCGAGGTCCCGGGCGAGTTGTTCGAGCCGCGGCCGCTCCTCTCCATCGCCGATCAGGATCAGGCGCCAGTTGCCTGTCAGCGTCGCGCAGGCGCGGATCAGCAGGTCAACGCCCTTGGCGCGGGTGAGACGGCCGGCAAATCCGATACTGAACGGCCCCGCGCCTGCCCTGGAAGTCGGTTGGAAAAGCTCGGGATCGATGCCGAACTGGGGGATGACCCAGATCGGGCCGCGATATCCTCGCTTCTGGAGCACGTCGTGCGCGTCGCGGTTGCCGGCGATCGCCCCGTCGGCAAGACGGTAGCTCCATCTCTCAAGCGTGGAGAATGGAACCGGCAGGGGGCGATCGATGTTCTGCCAGGTGAAGAAGAGCCGCCGTGCGCTAATGCGCCGGGCAGTGCGGAGGGCAAGCCAGGTTGCCAGGTTGTACGGCTCCTCGTCAACGTGGACGATGTCCGGCCGGAGCTCCCGGAGAAGCGCGCCAAGACGGGGATAAAAATGCAGGTGGAAGTGACCGTTCAGGCGCAGGGGTGTGATCAGGGTCTGGTAGCCGTGGGTGAAGACCGGCTCGAAGGGGACATGTGTTCTGCCCTCGCGCCAGGACGGCGGCGTGATCAGGGTAAGCTCGATGTCGCTACAGCGTGCGATCTCCTCCAGCTTGCGCTGGTAGGCCCCGCGGACGAACGCTTTGGACAGGATAGCCACGCGTATCATAGACCAGACGCCACCTCTTCCCACACCGCGATCGTCGCCGCGACCGTCCGCTCCCAGGTGAAGTGCGTGGCCCGCTCGCGCCCGCGGGTGCCGAGTTCCCGGCGAAGCTCCGCATCGCGAGCAAGGCGCGCCAGGTGCGCGGTGAGCGCCGCCTCGTCGCGCGGGTCGAACAGCAGACCGGCGTCGCCCACGACCTCCGGCAGGGAAGACGCGTTCGAGCAGATCACCGGCGTTCCGCAGGCCATCGCCTCGAGCGGCGGCAGGCCGAAACCCTCGTAAAGGGAGGGGAAGACGAAAGCAGTGGCCCGGGCAAGGAGCGCGCGGGCCTCGACATCGGTGACGGGACCCGGGAGCCGCGTATCCTCTACGAGGCCGAGCCGCTGGAGATCCGGACGGGGATCGTAGAACAGATCATCAGCAGAGCGAATCGCCCCAGCGATAACCAGCAGGTGCGGGAGGTTGGTCTCGCGCTTCAGCCGGTGAAAGGCTCGCACGAGTAGCGCGACGTTCTTGCGCTGGTCGAGACCGCCGAGATACAGGAAGTAGGGGCGATCGATGCCGTGGTCGGCGAGGACGCGGTCGGCAAGGGCATGGTCTGTCCGGGTGGCCAACGGCTGGAAGCGCGAGTCGACACCAAGAGGGATGATCCGAATGCGGGACGGGGCGATCCCCAGGAGTGATTCCAGGTCCTGCGCGCTGGCTGAGGAGTCGGTGATGATGCGCCGCGCTGACTGCAGACCCCGCGCGACCAGGGCAGTGTAGAGGCGCTGAGCCGCGGTGCGCCGGTATTCCGGGCGAATCAGCGGCACGAGGTCGTGGACGGTGACAACCGTCGGGCGCCGCGGGCGGAGTGGGGCGGCGAAGTACGGGATATGGACGACCGCCGCACCGAGCCGGCATGCGGCGGCAGGCAGGGCAACCTGCTCGAACCAGATCTTGGCTATCCGCCGCGACCGGCTGTCGAAAGGCGTTCGGATCATGATCGGGAGCGGCTGGCCATCCGCCGGTGGATACGCAGCGGCGCCGATCAGGATCAGGTCCGTTTGGTTTATCACCCGGGCCGCTAACTCGCTCAGATAGCGACCGGTGCCAGAATGCGGAAAGTGAAGAAACAGGGCACTCAGGGCGGTCAGGATGGACACGGAAGGATACTACCCTCCGACCAGTCGGTGGTAGATGGCCAGGGTCCGCCGCGCGGCCTCGTGCCAGGAGAACTGGCGGGCTCGCTCGATCCCACGCTGGCCGAGCGCGGCGCGGCGAGCCGGGTCTTCCAGGAGCTCAGCGACCGCCTCGGCCAGACCGTCCACATCGTAGGGGGAGACCAGCACCCCCGCATCGCCCACCACCTCCGGCAGGGAGGAGGTGTTTGAGCACACCACGGCCCGTCCGCAGGCCATCGCCTCGAGCGGCGGCAGGCCGAAACCCTCGTAGAGGGAGGGGAAGACGAACAGGTCGCAGAGCGAGTACAGCGCGGGCAGATCGTCATCTGGAACCCGTCCCAGGAACACGACCTCCTGCTCGGCTACGAGCTGGTCAATCTCCCGGAGAATGTCTTCGTACAGCCAGCCGAGGCCTCCCGCAATCACCAGCCGGTGCCGCAGGTGGTGGCGCTCGCGCAGCTGGACGTACGCCCGGAGCAGCCGGCTCAGGTTCTTCCGCGGCTCGATCGTCCCGACGAAGAGAATAAAAGGGAAGAGAAGCCCGTATTTGGTGCGGGTGGTCTCGAGGATTGCCGGATCATCAATGGGGCGGAATCGGCAGTCAACCCCCCCGTAGACCACCTCGGTCCGCTCGGGCGGCACATCCAGAAGCGTCGTCAGCTCGTTCCGGGTGTTCTCCGAGTCAGCGCAGACGAAGTCAGCCTCGCGGACTGACACCGGTACCACCTTCTCCAGGTGGGCGCGCAGGCTTGCCTCGGCACACTCCGGCACAAGCAGGAAGGAGAGATCGTGAACCGTTACGACCGCCGCGCCGCGGCGGAGCGGCGGCAGGGTGAAGTCGGGGAAATGGTAGACGTCGGCCGGGCCAACTAGCGCGTCGATTGGCAAAGGAACCCCCAGCTTGTACCAGAGGATATTGAGGGCTCGCTCCGACGGCCAGAGGGGGCGCCGAATAACGTTGGGCCCCGTCGGCACGACCGGGGGCGGCTCGTGCCGACGGGGACGCGGATAGAAGAGTAGGTAGGTGTTATCTGCGTCGAGGTCGAGCAGGGCGCGCACGAGGCTCCGTGCCCATCGCCCGACTCCCGCTCCCTGTCGGACGGCCGCGGTATAGTCGATCCCGATCCGCACGGCTCTTCCTCACTCCTCTAAGCGTGACGCTGGCTGATAAGGTAGACAATGAAGCCGCCGACGACGAGGCTGAGAAAACTGATGGTGCGGTCCAGGAGCGCTGTGGAGACTGCGGCGGTCGGACTGACCCCGAACAGGATCAGGGCGCCGGAGATCGATGCCTCGACATATCCCAGACCCGCTGGGGTGCCCGGCGGGGCAGTAAGGAGGGCTGCTCCCAGGGCGATGAAGACGATCATAAGGAAACCGATCACCGGATTCGGTGAGAGGGCGAGACCAAGGGAGCGTGCGACGAGAAACAGGCGCCCGGTCTCGGCACCCCATGCCAGGATGGTCAGCGCCACCAGCGAGCGATAGCGTCCGAACGATCCCACCATGCCATCGTGGAAGTGATCATACACCCGGTGGAATCGCCGGGGAATAATGCGATAGATCACGGCATCCAGCCGCCGCAGGGAGAGGAGACCGATTAGGGCCAGGATCAGGGCGGCTATCCCGAGCTCGAACACCGTCAGGAGAGCCGCAGGAAGCCGCCCGTGAAAGCTCACCAGGCCGGAGACCAGCAGGAGGAGCATCAGCACCGCGAAGTCCAAGAGGCGTTCCGCGACGATTGTTCCACCCGCTTTTGAGAGCGAAATCGCCGAGCGCTGGCGAAGCAGGTAGGCGCGGTAGATGTCGCCGAGCTTCGCGGGGACAACGCTGTTCGCGAACCAGGACAGGAAGATGATCTCGGCCAGGTCGGGGATGCCCGGTACGTCGGCCGACCGGCTTCCCGCGTTCTCGAGCATCAGGCGCCAGCGAATCGCCCGGATGGGAAAGGTCGTGTAATAAACCAGGAAGGCTGCGAGGAAGAGCGGCCAGTTCGCATGGGCGACCGTCTGCGCCAGGGCCGGCAGGTTCAGCTGGACGCGGCCGAGGCCGAGCGCGAGAATTGCGATTCCAACACCGAATGACACCAGAGTGCGGGGGCGGAGTAGACGCCGGACCAGTGACAGGTCCTCGGTCGGAGTGGGTTCGGCTGGCTCGAGAATGGGATTGGCCTTACTCACGCCCACTCTCGCTCGTCCCGTGCCTCAGCATGCTCGATCGCGGCCGCGAGACCGACCAGCAGGCCGAGCTGGGCGTTGAGGCCGTGGACATACAGGTTGTCGAAACCATTGTGGATAGCTACGGCGACACTACTTGCCAGGATGCCCGTTGCAAGGGCGCGGTCGCGCGGGGTCGCAGCGCGGCGCCGTGCCGCGATGATAACCGCGATCCAGGAGGCGAGCTGAACAAGGTAGCTGATAATGCCGAGGAATCCGGTCTCAGCCATGATGTTCAGATAGATATTGTGGGCGTGGCCGAGCGGAAGGAGCCAGAAGTTGTTCACGCGGAATGTGGGATAGGCCAAGGCGTAGTGCCCAGGGCCAACGCCCAGGACCGGGTACGCCTGGTACATGTTCCAGGCGGCCTGCCAGTGCGCCATCCGCTCGACGATGGCCCAGTTCGCGGCGGTCGGCACGACGCGGCTGGCATCAAACAGGCCGACATACTCCACGACCTGGGCCAGGCGGCCGAGGATCGTCGCCGGAAGCAGGTGGGTGACTGCCAGCCCCGCCAGCGCCCCGCTCAGCAGAAGCCCGGCCAGCACAACCAGTCCCCCCCGGCGAGTCTGAGTCCAGAGCAGGAGTGCCAGCCCCGCTAGAATGCCCATCCAGGCACCGCGGGAGAGGCTCATGAGGAGGGCGATCCCACCGGTGACTGCTGAGAGCAGTGCCAGGAAGGTCAGACGGTCCGGACGTCCCGCCCAGGGGCGCCGCCAGAATGCCAGCGCGATCGCCACGGGAAGCACCATCGCCAGGTAGCCCCCGAACGGGTTTGGCTGCCCGAAGGTCCCATATGCCCGCAGGAACGGGCCGATGCGGAAGCTCGGCGGCCCATGGCGCAGGAAGAACTGGGCCCAGCCGAGCAGTGCTTCGCCGGTCAGCGAGACGAGAAGCGCGCCGACAACCAGGTATCGCTGGCGAGCCTCCCGGCACCAGGTCGCCGTGATGACGAGGATCGCGAGGAGCTCGATCCAGCGCAGGATCTCCTTGAGCGAGACATCAAAGCGCGTCGCAAAACTCGCTGAGAGGAGGCTCACCGCAATAAAGCCCACGCCGGGCCAGAAAGCCCTGCTCAGGACAACCACGCGGTGTCGCCGGGCGAGCAGTCCAGCTAGCGCCGCCAGCAGAATGAGCCCCACGAGAAGGTCGGTCGGTGTGATGGGCACAGTGCTCTCGCTGTCCCCGCTGGTGCCAAAGGGTACAGCCGCGGTGAGTGCGGCGAGACCGAGGACCGGCTGGACGAAAATGACCACCCCGGCGACAGCTCCGGCCGCGAAGGCGATCCCCAGGCGGGGCGGCAGTAGACCGGCCGCCGTGCCGAGGATCAGGGCCGCGGCCGCCGTCGAGAGTCGCGGGATTC
>DATGMJ010000006.1:0-3432 GCA_035293685.1 Chloroflexota bacterium
TATTGCTGGACTTCACTATCGACATCTCGATCTTCGCCCTCTCCTCGGCCGGCTACATCAGCTTCTTCTTCCCCGTGCTGAAGACGAGCATCGACCTCCGAATCCTGGGTCTGACGTTCGTCGGGACCAAGCCGCTGCTGATCGCCCTGGCCACTGTGCTGGTCGCCTTCCTCACCACGCTCAATATCATCGGGGTGCGGGAGTCCTCGCGCTTCAACGAAGTTCTTGGTGCTCTCGATATCGTCTCGGAGTCAGCGATCGTCTTCTTCGGCTTCCTCTTCGCCTTCAACGGCTCATTCCTCGTGCACCAGATGACGACCGCCTGGCCGGACCCGTATCATCTCGCCTATGGTGCGAGCCTGGCGATCATCTCCTTCGTGGGCCTCGAGTCGATCAGCCAGGCATCACAGGAAACGATTCGGCCCTCGACTGTAGTGCCCCGCACCTCGATCGCCCTGATCCTGACCGTCCTGATCTATGCCCTGGCCTTCTCCAACCTGGGGCTCGGGATGCTCCCCTGGCAGTCCTTCGCCGCACACAACGAGGACCCGATCGCCTGGCTGGCCAGCCACATCCCGGTGATCGGCCTCATCGCCGGTCCCTACGTTGCGGGCCTCGGCGCGACGCTGGTCCTGATCTCGTCGAACGCGGGCGTCTTCGGCGCCTCGCGCATCACCTACTCGATGGGCCGCTACCACCTCCTGCCGGCCTGGTTCGGTCACGCCCACCCGCGCTTCCGCACGCCGGTGCGCACCCTCCTGGTCTTCTCGGGAATCGCCCTGCTCGAGCTCTGGGGAGCCGGCCTCTCGCCCAACGCCTATGATACCCTGGGCAACATGTACGCCTTTGGCGCGGCGAGCGCCTATACCCTCGTTTTCGTTTCCCTGCTCGTGCTGCGGGTGAAGGATCCTTGGACCCCGCGGCCGTTTCGCGTGCCGTTCAACGTGCGCATCGCAGGAGGGGACGGGCCGGAGATCGCCCTGCCGATCGTCGGCGTTCTCGGTTTCCTCGGGGTCAGCTCGATCGTCGTGATGGTCGTGCTGACCCACACCATCGGCCGGATCGCTGGCCCAGCCTGGCTCATCGTGGGCGTCCTGCTCTACGCGCTCTACCGGCGGCGGGTCGGCCTGCCGGTTCTCCGGAGCATTCACCGCGACTGGGACGCAGAGCAGCTGGCGGTCTACCGCGACGCGGGCGAGCTGGAGATCCTCGAGGAATTCGAAGAGAACCTCCAGCGGCGCCAGCGTCTCATCCTGGCGCGCACGCGTGCGGGAGGGCCGCGGTGAGCCTTCATGGGCGGATCGTGCGCCAGGCCCTGGCAGTCCTGCTGGTGCTCCTGGGCCTGGTCATCGTGGTGCGCGGCCTGCTCGAGATGGCCCCGGTCTCCTTTCCGATCATGGGCCTGCTGATGATCCTGCTGGGGCTTTATCGACTGCACCTGCTCCGCTGGAGCACGAAAGGAGACGGCTGATGGAGCCGATTCAGATCACGCCGATCGGCGCGCTTCTTGCCGTTGCCTTTGTCGCTTCGATCGCCGGCATCATTATCTGGATGCTCCGGGTGCCGGAGCAGACGCCCGCGACCCTGCGGGTTGCCAAGGCGGTTCGCCTGACCGAGCGGGCCAACCGGATCCTTGTGCCGGTGATCGGCACGGCGCTCTCCGACCGCATGGTCGCTCTGGGCGCTCAGATGGCACGGGCGCGGCACGCCGCGATCGAGGTCTTCTACGTGATCGAGGTCCCCTGGACGCTCCCGCTCAACGCGCGACTGCCGGAGGCCGAGCGCATTGCGGCGGAGGAGATCGATCGGGCGCGGCGGATCGCTGCGCGCTTCGGCGTGCACCTGGAGACCCGCATCGCGAACACCCGGGAGCCCGGTCGGGCGATCGTCGACGAGGCTGTTGCGACCGGTGCAGACATCATTCTGATGAGCGACCTTCCGGAGCGTCCTGGTGAGACGCGCTTCAGCGCGACGACGCGCTATGTCTTCAGTCATGCCCCCTGCGAGGTGATCATCGATCGTCCATCGTTCGAGAGCTTGGCCGGCGAGCTTCCTCCTCGGCGGCCGCGGGTGGAGGTCGCGGCGCATGGATCAGGCTGACCTGGCCGCGCGGTGGCGGCAGTATTACCAGGCACTCTACCAGGTAGCCGCCGCTCTGGGGCAAAGCCTGGAACCCCGCGCGGTGCTGACCGCGCTGGTGCGCGGCGTCGTCCAGGCGCTCGGGCTCCGCGCGGCATCGATCCGGCTCCTCGCACCGGGCGGTACGCTCGAGACCGTGGCGGTGGAGGGGCTGAGCGCAGAGTACCTCACCAAGGGACCGGTCGATCTCGCCCACAGCCTGATCGACCGTGAGGCGATCGAAACCCGCCGGCCGGTCCAGGTTGCCGACGTGACGCACGATCCCCGCTTCGAATACCCGGAGGCGGCCCGGCGCGAGGGGATTGTCTCGGCGCTTTTCGTGCCGCTGGTCGCGCATGATCGTCCGCTTGGTGTTCTGCGGGCCTACACGGGCCGTCCCCACCGCTTCAGCGAGGACGAGATCGAACTGCTGACCGCCCTGGCGAACCTCGGTGCGCTGGCCCTGGCGAACGCACGGCTCTACCAGGTCTGCGTGCGCGAGCAGCAGCTCACCGCCGAAGCCCTCTGGAACTTCCGCCTGCCCGATGAATGGCTGGGCGAATAAGCAAACAGGCCGTAAGTCGACGCCGTAATCAGAATATAATCGTCCGTTTACCTACTGTAAATATCTGCCTCACCCGCTCCTTACAGGGGTCTTCTAATCTCTCTAGCTGATACCTTCTGGACATACTCTGCCAAGCGGATGGCTGTCAGAGCACATGGCAGAATTCTGGCATGGCGATACGCGATATGATACACTTGCGACGCTTTAGACATACCAAATGGAGCCCTATACCCGCTGAGCTGCTGGAACGAGTACGTACGATGGGCCTTCCCTCAACTGAACGACCTGGGCCACCGGCTGAGCGGTGGATGCTTACCACCCAGCGGCCGCTTACAGGGATAGCACACGGACGGCGGATCCTCGGAGAATGGGGGCTGTTTCTTGCTTTCATTGCGCCCAACGTGCTCTTTCTGAGTATCTTTACCTATTGGCCCCTGCTCTACAATGTCTACCTTAGCCTGGTCGACTGGGACATGGTCCAGCCAGAGAAGCTGTTTGTTGGGTTGGATAACTATCGCACCCTTGCCACCGATCCGCGTTTCTGGAAGATATTTCTCAATACGTTCTACTTCGTCGGAGTTGGTGTTGCAGCTACGCTTGTTCTTGCCCTGCTAACTGCGCTCCTTCTGAACCAAAAACTGGTTGCTCGTGATGTAGCACGAGCTGTTGTCTTCGCTCCCACGATCCTCAGTGGCGCTGCAATCGCAATTGTTTGGATTTATGTCTTTGATCCTCGCTTTGGCCTGGTC
>DATGMJ010000007.1:0-2466 GCA_035293685.1 Chloroflexota bacterium
GCTCGACAATCGTCTCAGCCGTGGGCTCCTCGAAGATCGTCACGAGATCGACCGATCGCAGTGCGGCGATGACCTCGGCTCGCTCGGCCGCCGGGACGATCGGTCGTGATGGTCCCTTGAGCAACCGGACCGAGGCATCCGAGTTGATCGCGACGATCAGGCGCCCGAAGCGCCGGGCGGCCTCGAGGTAGCGGACATGCCCCAGATGGAGGAGATCGAAGCAGCCATTGGTGAGAACCACGGTGTGCCTGGCTTGCCGCCAGCGCTCACGGATCCGTACTGCCTGCTCGCGGCTGACCACCCGGGAGATCACACGGGCCTCTTCGCCTGCGCCGGTCTCCCGGAGATTCTAAGCCAGCGGCGATCAGGGTGCAACGCACCCTGGGGGATGTCATCAGGACCGGGCGCAGGTCTGCGTGTCCTTTTCTTGTCTTGCCCAGAGCGCTTTGGTATAATGGCATCGCTGGAAAGTGGCTTCACCAGCGCGGCCTCGTCGAGCCGGAGGGCTTGACCACCTGCTTCTGATGCGATCCTCATCACGCGGAGGCGTGTCGCGGGTGACTCGTCAGGAGAGCCGTCGCCCCAACGGATCGTGGTAACATCATTCCATTCTGCCCGGTCACGGCAGAGTGATCCACCGACCCGAAGAGAGTAGCGGCTCTCCATCCGCCGCGCGGGAGTGGATCGAGCGTGGATGGAGATTCGGGGCCAGGAGCCGTGTAAGGGCCGGGAGAGCGCGCATGCGACCGGGCGGTGGCGATGCTCGCGATATGACCGCCCGTGCGAGCGGGGCGGGTGAAGGTGGAGTGATCACAACCGATGCGCGGGCCGATGGCGGATCGTCGTCGGCTGATCTCCTCGCCGACGACGATATGGAACGCTTGATGGCGGCGGCTGAGCAAGAGTATCGGACGCTCCATCGCGGTGATGTAGTCGAGGGGGTGGTTGTCTCCATCGATCGCGATGGCATCCTGGTGGATATCGGGGCGAAATCGGAGGGGCTCATCCCTGCTTCGGATGCTCAGCGCTTCGGTGACGGTGTGTCGGTTGGGGAGACCATCCTGGCCGTGGTCGTGCAGCCGGAGGGGCCGGGGGAGCGAGTGACCCTGTCGCTCGCCCGGGCACGATCCGAGCGCGGATGGCGAACGGTCCAGGCCGGGCTGGAAGCGGGCACAATCTTCACCGGCCGGGTGGTGGAGACGAACCGGGGCGGGCTCGTGGTGGCGGTCGCCGGCCTGCGCGGCTTTCTTCCTCTGAGCCAGATCGCCTCGGTGCGGGTGAACGGCCTGGAGGGCGAACAGCTTGAGCAGGCCCTCGGCAGCCTGGTGGGGCGCGACCTCTCGGTGAAGGTCCTGGAGGTCAATCGGCGCCGCAACCGCTTGATCCTGTCAGAACGGTTGGCGGTCCAGGAGTTGCGGCAACAGCGGCGGGACCAGCTGATTGCCGAGTTGAAGGAGGGGGAGATCCGGACCGGGCGGGTGACCCGTCTGTGCGACTTCGGTGCCTTTGTCGATCTGGGCGGGGCGGATGGCCTGGTGCACGTGTCGGAGCTGGCCTGGCATCAGGTCGGCCATCCATCGGAGGTCGTCCAGGTTGGCGACGAGGTCCAGGTGTACGTGCTGGGGGTCGATCCGGTGCGGCGGAAGATCTCGCTGAGCATTCGACGGGCGCACGAGGAGCCGTGGGCAACGGCTGCGGAGCGCTATCCGGTCGGATCGCTCGTGACAGCGCGGATCACGCGCCTGACCACGTTCGGGGCTTTCGCCCAGCTCGAGGACGGCATCGAGGGCCTCATTCACGTGAGCGAGCTGAGCGATCGGCGGGTAGCCCATCCGCGGAACGTGGTCAGCGAAGGGGATGATGTGACCGTGCGGGTTCTCCGGGTCGAGCCCGAGCGTCATCGCCTGGGATTGAGTCTACGTCAAGTTGACCCGGCGGACCAGGTGCACCACTCCCAGCGCCGGTCAGGGCAGGAGTGAGAGGCCTGGCGTCGCGCGTGGGATGCGGGTGATCGCGAGGCGGTGAACGCGGAGCGCGCGTGCCGCTCTAATCCTTGGGGGGAGCTCATATGGCGGATCGATTCGATAAGTTTACCGAACGCGCTCGCAAGGTGCTGACGCTGGCGCAAGAGGAGGCACAGCGGTTTAATCACAACTACATTGGCACCGAGCACCTGCTCCTCGGCCTGGTGCGCGAGGGGGACGGCGTTGCCGCGAAGGTCCTCGCCAACATGGGCGTCGAGCTCAATAAGGTGCGTTCGGCGGTCGAGTTCATCATCGGGCGCGGCGACCGGATGGTCATGGGGGAGATCGGTTTGACCCCGCGCGCCAAGAAGGTCATTGAGCTCGCCGTCGACGAGGCCCGACGCCTCAATCATCACTACATTGGCACCGAGCACCTGCTCCTCGGCCTGGTGCGCGAGGGGGAAGGGATTGCCGCCGGCGTGCTGGAGAGCCTGGGGGTCAG
>DATGMJ010000008.1:0-4306 GCA_035293685.1 Chloroflexota bacterium
GCCGCTTTCACTGCCCTGCTGGCGACGCTAATGCTCCCCTACGCCGTCACGCTGATCCCGGTGTACATTATGTTCAAAGCCTTTGGCTGGCTGGGCACATATCTTCCGCTGATCGTACCGTTCTGGTTTGGTGGAGGCGCGTTCAATATCTTCCTGCTTCGGCAGTTCTTCCTAAGCATCCCGGACGAGCTCGAGGAGGCAGCTCTTCTGGACGGTGCGGGCTACCTCACGATCTATCGGCGGATTATCCTGCCTCTCTCGACACCGGCATTGGTCGTTGTGGGCATCTTCAGTTTCCTGTATCACTGGAACGACTTCCTGGCGCCTCTGATCTATCTGAACGATTTCCATACCTGGACGCTGGCCATGGGGGTCGTGCTCCTCAAGGGCGCGGCGATCGGCCAGCGTGATACAACTAATCTGCTGATGGCCATGTCGACGATGATGATCACACCGATCATCGTGATCTTTTTCGTCGCCCAGCGAGCATTTATCCAGGGAATCGTGCTGACTGGCCTCAAGGGATAAGCCTCCTGCGGCGGAAGGTCCGTCCAGTGGTAACCCATCCGGACGCGGGGCAACGGACCCGATGCCGCCTCCAGGGGCTGACAGGGGTTGACGAGATTGTGACCTGATTAGGAGAGAATGTGATTCGCGTCGCTTTCGTCGGAACTGGCAATATCACCCGCCGCCACTTCGGCGCGCTGGACCGGCTTCGTGACCAGGCTGAGGTTGTCGCGGTCTGTGACGTGATTGAAGAGCGAGCACAAGCCGCAGCACGCCCGTTCGGAGCGAAGCCCTACCTGAGCTTCCCGGAGATGCTCGCCCACGAGAAGATCGATGCCTTGTACGTCTGCCTGCCGCCTGATGCGCACGTGGACCAGGAGATCGCAGCCATCGAGCGGGGGATCCACCTCTTCGTTGAGAAGCCCCTACCACTCGATCTGCTGAAGGCCGAGTATATCGCGCGGCGTGCACGTGCTGCGGGGATCGTGACTGCCGTCGGCTACCACTGGCGGTACTGGGACCACGTGCAGCAGGTCCGCCATGCGCTTGATGGGCAGAAGGTCGGCATGATCCTCGGTCGCTTCCTGAGTCAACTCCCGGGGTCGCCCTGGTGGCGGGTGAAGGCACGATCCGGCGGTCAAGTGGTAGAGCAAGCCATTCATCTGCTTGACCTGGCCCGCTACCTCGGGGGTGAGATCGACCGGGTATCGGCGGAGTACGCGGTGCGCGGAAACGCCGAAGAGCCCGGCTTCGACGGCGAGGATGTCCACGTGGTGACCCTGCGTTTCCGTAGCGGCGCCGTGGGGAATCTAGCGGCCTGTTCGATTCTCCACCGGCGGTACGATGTCGGCCTCGAGGTTATCTGCAAGGGATGCGCGTACCGTATTCGTGAGGACGCAGCCGAGATCGACAGCCCGGCCGGCGTGGAGCGGATCACGCGGGGGAATGATGCGGGCCTGGCGGAGAACGCGGCGTTCCTCCGCGCTATTGCGACCGGCGACCGTTCGGGTATCCTCTCGGATTACGATGATGCACTCCGCACCCAGCGGCTGGCACTCGCGGCGAATCGTGCGGCCGAGACCGGCGCGCCGGTGATCCTACCTGATGATGGACTGCGGGGCACCTGATGCGCCGCCAGGTCGGCGAGCTCCGCCGTACAAGTCGGATACTCCATCGTCCGAAATCCATGGACCAGACGAGGGATGAGATGACCGACAGCGAACATACGGACCCCTTGCTCGCGCGCTTCGGAGTGTGCACCGACGAGGTGCACCCGGACCTGGAGACAGCCCTCCGCGTCACGCGGGAGATGGGACTGCGCGAAGTCGAACTCCTCGCCTTCTGGGGGAAGCCAGTGGTGGAGCTCGACGATGCTCACCTGGACCGGGCGGCCGATCTTCTCGCGCGCTATAGCATGACGGTCAGTGCCATCGGCTCGCTGTTCCTCAAAGGGATTCAGTTGGGAGCGGTGCCGCGCGGACGCGTGGCTGACGACCCTGCCTTCCGCGCCGAACTCGCAGTGCTTCGGCGGAGCATTCACGCGGCTCGGCGGCTCGGAGCACCGATCGTTCGCACCTACGCCTTCCGGCGGGATGACATGGTGGGACTGGGCAACCCGAGCCCACGCCGGCCGCGCGGCGGTGCGATCCCGGGCGAGATCCTCGAGAAGGTCGTCGAGGGCCTACGGATCGCTGCCGACATCGCGGGCGAGGCCGGGCTCATTCTGGGAATCGAGAACGTGCGCTCGTGCTGGGCCAATACTGGCCATAACACCGCCCGGATCATCGCCGCAGCGGGGCACCCGCAGCTCCAGGCCATCTGGGATCCAGGAAATGACTACGTCTCCGGGGGAGTGCCTTATCCTGACGGCTACGAGGCCGTGCGTCCGTACATCTGCCACATCCACATCAAGGATGCGCGGGTCATCGACCCGACAACCGGGCTGACGAGCTGGGAGGCGGTCGGGCGTGGAGAGGTCGACTACGTGGCGCACTTTCGGGCCCTGCGGCGTGAGGGCTACCGGGGCGGGCTGAGCCTGGAGACGCACTGGCACCCCCGTCCCCCGGGCGGGGGCGAGCCGGACCGCATTCGGGACAGCCAGATCTCCTTCGCGGGAGTGCGCGCGGCCCTGCGTGCCTCGTGGGGAGGGAGCTGATGGCGATCGACCTGCACTGCCATATCTTTCCCCCGGAGTATCTGCGCATGGCCCGGACGCGGGGTGCGGAGATCGGAGCGCAGATCTACCGGCGCGCCGACGGACGCGAGTTCATTCGGGCCCCGGGCGACTTCGATTATCCCCTGACCGAGGAGCTGTGGTCCGTACCGGCCCTGCTGGAGGCGCTCGCGCGGCGCCGCCTGGCCGGGGCGGCACTCTCGGTTGCGCCGCCTACCCTCTCCTACGGGGCCGAGCCGGGCCTCGCGGCTGATCTCTGCGCCGCCAGCAACGATAGTCTCGCTGAGATCGTTCGCGCCTGTCCCGATCGGTTCGTGGGCCTGGCTACAGTCCCCCTCCAGGACGTACCGCGGGCCATTCGAGAGCTCGAGCGGGCGATGGCCCGGCCAGAGTTCCGCGGTGTGATGATCGCCTCGCACGTGGGGCCGAAGAACCTCGACCATCCTGATCTGTTCCCCTTCTTCGAGGCCTGCCAGGAGCTGGACGCCTGCGTCTTCATCCATCCCTACGAGGTGCTGGGCTCGGAGCGGCTCCAGAGCTACTACCTCTGGAACCTCATCGGCATGGTCACTGAGACATGTGTGGCAATCGAGTCGCTCATCTTCGGTGGGATCTACGAGCGCCTGCCGCGCCTGAAGACCTACTTCGCCCACGGCGGCGGCAGCTTCCCCTGGCTCCGCGGTCGGGCCGAGCACGGCTTCCGGGTCCTCCGGAACACGCGCTTTGCCGTCAGCCGACCGCCGAGCGCGTTCCTTGACCGTATCTACGTCGACTGCATGGTCTATAACCCGTCGGCGCTGGCCTGGCTGGTTAGCGAACTCGGGAGCGACCATATCGTCATGGGAAGCGACTACCCCTTCGATATCGGGCCGGAGGATCCGACGGCGATCGTGAGCACAGCACCGGGGCTGAGCCGCCAGGACCGGGAGAACATCCTGTTTCGGACCGCCTGGCGTCTGCTGGGAATCAAGGTCGGTGCGGACGCCGTGCGGGCGACGGTCAGTGAGCCAGACCCCGGTCCGGGTCGATAACCAGCCGCTGCGCGAGTGTCGGGTAGGCACTGCCGTAGTATCAGCCGTGCTGGGCCGGCGGACCGCCGGCATGGCGCAGCGCTTACTGCGCAGGGCCTTTCTCCTGCGGTGCGCGACACGATCGCATCACGGGGCTGACAGCGCACGCACGCCTGACTGCCGCCGTAAGATAAGGGCGAGCCAGAGCGGGATTGCGAGAGAGAAGTAGCAGAGGAAAACGACCAGCCCTATCGATTCCCACCAGAAGACCTGATTGAGCATCCAGAACAGTGGACCGACAGCGCCGGCTAGAGCGGCCACGGCGAGAAGCACAACGGCAATTCTGGCGGGAGGCTGTGCAAACCCACGCTGGCGGCGTCCGGCCTCTGGTACTACAAAAAGCAGGGGAAAAATGAGGAAGCTCGCGTTATAGGTGGCCGGGGACGGCACCAGCAGGACAACGGCGGTCATGCTTACGGCCATTGCGCGCGCCAGGTCAGAATCCGACCTGGCCTGAGCCCAGACGGCAAGTGACAGCACAGTGACCACAATCCCCACCGCGATCTGGCCGGGGAGCCAGGGCACCAGAAGGGCAGTAGGCGACAGCAGCGCGTTG
>DATGMJ010000009.1:0-2663 GCA_035293685.1 Chloroflexota bacterium
AGCGCCAGGGGGTTCCCCGACTTGATCCGGCCAAGCTGGCTGCCTACGTGGCTGACCTGGCCAGCCAGATCGACCGAGCGCCATCGAATGCCCGATTTCAACGCCTGCCGGATGGCCGAGTCCAGGTGCTCCGCGATGGTCAGAGTGGGCAGGCGCTCGATCAGGAGCGTACAGTCCAGCTGATTGAGACTGCGGCGCTGAGCGCGGATACGCGGGAGGTCAGCCTTCCTGTGGCGGTGACCCAGCCATCAATCACGGCGGCTGATGCGGGGCGGCTGACTGGCCTTCCCTTGCTCGTTGAAAACGCGACCTCGTACGCTGGCTCGATCCCCCCACGGCGTCACAACGTCGAGCTTGCGGCCTCCCTGCTGAACGGCGTCGTTGTCGGCCCCGGTGAGATGTTCTCCTTTAACAGAGAGCTCGGTCCCACGACGCTGGATCGGGGCTTTCAGGTCGGATTCGGGATCGTTGCCCAGGGCAATACAGTGAAGACCGTGCCGTCGGTTGGCGGCGGCATCTGTCAGGTCGCAACGACCCTTTTCCAGCCGGTCTTCTGGATGGGATTCGAAATCGACGAGCGCTACCCGCATGCCTACTGGATCGCTCACTACGCATCCCACGGCTATCCCGGCCTGGACACGACTGTGGATGATCAGTCCGGGCTCGATTTCCGCTTCCGCAATGGGACGGCCGGACCTCTCCTGATTCAGGCGTGGACCGATGGAACCAATGTGCACTTTGCCCTGTACGGCCCGAAGCCTGACTGGACTGTTCGCGTGGATCCGCCCGTGATCACGAATGTCGTCAGGACCGACCGGACAGTGCGCGTCCAGTATGACCCGACCATGCCGAAGGGGCAGCAGGTGTATACCGAAGCGGCCGAAGATGGATTCACGGTGGTTATCCACCGGGTTGTCACGACGGCGCAAGGGGAGGTTCGGGAGCTCAACCTGCGGAGCACCTACGCCCCGTCCCACAATGTCCTGCTAGTGGGGACAGGACCGGCCTGAACACGTACCGCCCCTTCTCGTCCCACTGGGAAGGGCTTGCGCTCCCGCGTATGAGGCTGCGTCTAACCGCTCTGGTGATGGGCCGCCGATCGTATCTCGCTGGACTGGTAGCCCGCTGACCCCATGAGCGTGACGCCTCCTTATTTCTGTTGAGAGCCAGTATCAGGGATCAGCCGGCTGGCGCAGGTGTCGTGGACGGCTGCCCGGGTAGCCCCTGGGGAACGACGTAGGCGTCGAACTCGGCGAGCGAGACGTAAGCCGGACTCCCGTAATTCGAGAGAATTCGCAGGCGAAGCCAGTGCGCTGGCGTCGGTGGGAAGGTGAACTTCTGTGGCTCTGTGGTCTGCCGGAGCTGCCAGTGTCCGACTGTCACGAACCCTTGAGTTGGACCAACGGTTGACGCCTGGAGCTCGAAATCCTTTGCCCAGGTATCCTTCGGTTCGTTCGGCTGCTGGGTGAGAATCACCTTCTGGACCAGGGAAACGTTCTGCTGCTCGACAACGATGTCCTGGGGAAAGGTTGCCCGGGCTGACCGCCAGCCAGGGTAATCCGGCCCAGCGTACTCATTGATCAGATGGAAGGCCTCGTAACCCGTCTGCTGAGAGGTGAACGAGACGACCTTGGCGCCGAGGACAGTGCTGTTGACGTTGATGCCCTCGGGGGTCTGGAAAGTCCCCGCGGCGGCATACCGGAAGCGGGCCATCTCCTCGGGGGTGATCGGTTGATTCATGAGATTGCGGAACGCGTAGAAGATTCCACCACAAATGATCGCGATCACCGCCAGGACGATGATCGTATTGCGCACCGATGTGAAGAACTGGCGAACTCGATCACGGAGGGTAGGGCGACTGATCTCGATGAATTCGATCTCTTCCACGCAGCGCTGGCAGAGCCGCTGCCCCCGGAACTCGCGAACGCATTCATCGCAGAGAGGGGTCTTGCACCGCTCGCACTTGGTGTCCGCTGTTCGGTGCGGATGGAGATAGCACCGATTGCGCGCGTCCGAGTATGCCTTGAGCACGGTCGAGAACCTCGATCCGCCGCTATCATCCAATGGCTATTCTAGCGAAGGCGGTAGCAGGGGCGCAATTTCCCGCCCCAGCGGGTGCGAGCGAGAAACTGCACAATTCAGGGGCTAGCTGCCGGGAAGGTGGCCGTTCGATCCAGGACAGAAGTGGCTACCTCCCTCTAACGGGGTACCGCAGACGGGACAGCGCGGCCGGCCGGCTGCGACGACCGCGGTAATCTCCTCGCTCAGACGCGCAAGCTGCCCGCGCGAGCAGAGACAGCGAAAGGTGGGAGGGTCATCCGGGCCTGCCTCCACATCATGAGCGATCAAGACAAAGAGCTTGCTCTCCTCATCGTACCCCAGTCCTAGACGGCCCACCCGCATTTCCACGGTGGCGCGCCCCTCGAACGGCGGTGAGGGCGGACGTACCTGCGGATTGGGATCATTGCGCGACCAGAGGACGCGCACCTTCATCAGGAGCTGATCGACAGCTAGGCCCAGAGCCTGAAGCTGCTCTTTCTCAAGCCAGAGGAACGCGGTGTCGGTGTCGTTCTGAACGATAAGACGAAAGCGGCGATTCCCCGGCGTGCCGACCGCGTCGGTATCGAGGCGTGCAACGATATCGAAGTCGTGCCGTTCTGCTG
>DATGMJ010000010.1:0-4000 GCA_035293685.1 Chloroflexota bacterium
CTGATTGTGGTACGGGCTGGAGGGATCTGTCAGGCGCGGAACATCCCCCACGCCGACCGTCGCGACATCGAGCTTGTTCTGCTCGTAGAGCGACAGCGGGCTGTCTGGACCGAAGTAGAAATCGATCTCCGACGGCCCGGACGGCTGTCCCCAATAGCCGGGGTTGTGGGTCAGGACGATCTCCTGGCCGGGGGTCCACGACTTCAACGTAAAGCGCCCGCTCGCGTTCGGATGGCGGAACCAGTCTGGCCCTGCGGCAACATTGCGGCGATCGACGACGAATGCCGTCGGATAGGTAAGCTTGGCAAGGAAGTAGCTCTTGGGTGCATCGATCGTGATGCGCACGGTCCGTGCATCCACGACCGTGATGCCGGCGACGCTCGATGCAGTTCCACGGAGGCGATCCGCTGCCCCCACGATATCACCCAGGTAGGTCCGCGCGACCGGTGACCGTGTGGCCGGATCGAGGGCTCGTTCCAGGCTGTACTTCACATCTGCGGCAGTGATTGGTCGGCCATCCTGGAAGCGCGCATCCGACCGGAGCGTGAAGGTGTAGGTGCGGCGATCGGGGCTGACCGTCCAGGACTGGGCGAGATCCGGTACCACCTGGAGCTTGTCATCGAGCCGGACCAGGCCGCTGTAGATCTGGAGGAGATAGGTCCACGAGACGACGTCCTGTGCCACTGCCGGATCAAGCGTATCCGGCTCGACACCAGACATGCGCAGGACGCCATTCGATCCGCCTAGTAGACTGCCAACGCTGTCGCGGACCGTCGAGCACGCCGTGATCAGCGGGAGAAGGAGCCCGAGGAGGAGAAAGCCAGCGGCCAGGCGAGATAGGAGCCGCCCTCCGGGTCTCCCGATCGCTAACGGACCGCCTACTCGCCTCACCCTCGGATCACTCCGTACCGATCGGTTGAGGCCGTGGGTACGGCTTTCCCCTGAGCGGACAGACCGACGCACCGGCCTCGTCACGATGGCTTCCAGCGGAGATTCGGGCGCCGCACCGCGGCCACCTCGTCCAACCGCCCGATCTCCGTCGTGTGCGGCGCCCCCTTGACCAGTTCCGGGTTTTCCTCGGCCTCGCGGGCGATGGCCAGCATGGCCTCCGCGAACTCGTCCAGGGTTTCGATGCTCTCGGTCTCGGTTGGCTCGATCATCAGAGCCTCTTCGACCACGATCGGGAAGTAGATCGTCGGCGGATGGAAGCCATAATCAATGAGGCGTTTGGCGATATCCAGAGCACGCACGCCGGTCGTGCGGCGCTGGCGCCGCGCTGAGAGAACGAACTCGTGCTTGCAGCGGCGATCTACGTACAAGTCGTAGGCGCCTTTCAGGCGCTCCATCAGATAATTCGCGTTGAGGACGGCTGTCTCTCCAACCGCCTGCAACCCCTCGGCACCCATCGAGCGGATGTACGTGTAAGCGCGCACGAGCATGCCGAAGTTCCCGTAGAAAGCGCGGATCTTCCCGATCGAACGCGGGCGGTCATAGTCCAGATAGTATTCGACTGAGCCATCGGGTGCCTGGCGGCGTGCCACAACCGGCACCGGTAAATAGGGAGCCAGGTGCGCCTTCACCGCTACTGGCCCGGCGGGCGGCCCACCACCTCCGTGTGGCGTGGTAAATGTCTTATGGAGATTGAAGTGCATCACATCCACGCCCAGGTCGCCGAAGCGGGCTTGCCCGAGCATGGCATTCATATTGGCACCGTCACCATACACGAGGCCGCCGACCTCGTGGATCGCCCCAATGACCTCCAGGATCCGCTCGTCGAAGAGACCGAAGGTGCTCGGGATCGTGATCATCAGCGCGGCTACATCTGGTCCAACGGCGCCGCGCAGAGCGGCGAGGTCCAGGTTGCCGCGGCTGTCCGACGGGATGGACTGGACCGTGTAGCCGACCATCTTAGCAGTTGCCGGATTGGTCCCGTGTGCCGAATCGGGGATAAGCACGCGCGAGCGCCCAGTCTCACCCCGCTCGGTGTGATAGGCGCGGATCATGAGCATGCCGGTGAGCTCCCCGTGCGCACCCGCAGCGGGCTGGAGCGTCACCGCATCCATGCCGCTGATCTCGGCGAGGTACTCCTGGAGTTCGTACATGAGCTGGAGCGCCCCCTGGACCATCTCTGTCGGCTGGTAGGGATGGATCCGGGCGAATCCGGGCAGCCGAGCAACGTCCTCGTTGATCTTCGGGTTGTATTTCATCGTGCACGAGCCCAGGGGATAGAACGTCGTGTCGATGCAGGCGTTCTTCTGAGACAGGCGTGTGAAGTGGCGCACGACATCGAGTTCGCTCACTTCGGGAAGCGGGAGGTCGCGGCGCAGGAACCGTTCGGGAAGAACATGCTCGACCGCGACCGTCGGGACCTCGGCCGGGGGGATCGTCGCCGCCTGGCGCCCCGGCGAGCTTCGCTCGAAGATTAGCGGTTCAGGCATTGGTCCTCCCCTCTCCGGCTGCAGTGACCGTCTGGGCTTCGGTTACCATCTCGCCCAGAAGCTCGACCAGGCGGTCCATATCAGCACGACGATTCATCTCGGTCGCGCACAGGAGAAGGGCGTCAGCGAGCTCCGGATAGTCACGGCCTAGCTCGTACCCGCCGATAATCCCCGCCTTCTGCAGGCGAGCATTGATTGCCGCAGGCGCGATCGGGCACCGCACTGCAAACTCGTTGAAGAACGGCCCGGTGAAGGCGAGATGGAATCCAGGCACAGACGTCACACGATCGGCCAGATAGTGGGCATTCTGCAGGCACAGCTCGGCCACTGCCCGGAGGCCGTGCCGCCCCATGTAGGAGAGGTAGACCGTCGCCGCAAGCGCGCAGAGCGCTTCGTTCGAGCAGATGTTGGATGTAGCCTTTTCCCGCCGGATGTGCTGCTCGCGCGTCTGGAAGGTCAGGACAAACCCGCGGCGTCCCTGACCGTCGGTCGTCGCGCCGACAATGCGACCAGGGATCTGGCGGATGAACTTCTCGCGCGTCGCGAAGAGTCCCAGATAGGGCCCGCCAAAGCTCGGGGGAATGCCCAGTGGCTGGCCTTCTCCGACCACGACATCCGCGCCCATCTCCCCCGGCGGGGTCAGCAAACCGAGCGCGATCGGGTTAACAACCACGATCAGCAGAGCGCCCGCCGCATGCACCACGTCAGCGATCCGGTCGACTTCCTCCAGATGGCCAAAGAAGTTCGGGTACTGGATCACCACCGAGCCCACGTCATCTGTCAGGTGGCGCGCCAGCTCGCCCGGATCGACCGATCCGCTCGGTCCGACCGGATCGGCCGCCAGGCGGAATGACAGCCCCTGGACGTAGGTCTGCACCACCCGCCGGTATTCCGGATGGACTGATGACGCGAGCACGACTGTCCCGCGGTCCGTGATATTCGCGCACATGATGACTGCTTCGGCCAGGGCCGAGGCGCCGTCATACATGGACGCGTTCGCGATCTCCATGCCGGTCAGCAAACAGATCAGGCTCTGAAACTCGTAGATCGTCTGCAGGGTCCCCTGGCTGATCTCCGGCTGGTAGGGCGTGTAGCTCGTGTAGAACTCGGAACGGCTGATAATGTGATCAACGACCGCCGGGACATAATGCCAGTACGCGCCCGCGCCGAGGAAGCAGGGATGATGGTCCAGATCAGCGTTGCGCTCACTCAGCTCTCGAAGGAGCCGTGCTACCTCGAGTTCCGCGAGAGCCGGGGGAAGTGCCAGGAAGGTCCGTCGCGCGCAGGCCGGGATATCCTCGAACAGATCGGCGGTCGAACGCGCGCCGATCGCTCGCAGCATCCGTTCCCGGTCGGCCGCTGTCGCCGGTAGATAGCTCATGCGACCAGAATCCCGCCTTGGATTAAAACTCTAGCTTTCGATGCCGCATCACGACGCTCTCAAGTATACCAAGGGACCCCATGAACGTCATAAGCGAACTCCCGCCGTAGCTGATCATCGGCAGCGGCACGCCGGTGATCGGGAGCAGGCCGACGTTCATCCCCACGTTGACCACCACCTG
>DATGMJ010000011.1:0-2233 GCA_035293685.1 Chloroflexota bacterium
CTTACCGGCAACATCGCCTGCGGTAAGAGCACAGTGGCCGGCATCCTCGCCACGTTTGGGGCCGAGGTGATTGATGCAGACCGCGTTGCTCGCCAGGTCATGGCACCGCCTGGCCCGGTCTATCAGGCGGTGGTGCGGGAGTTTGGCACTGCTATTCTCGCTCCCGATGGTTCTATTGATCGGCGGAAGCTCGGGCAGATCGTGTTTAGCGATCCGGCAGCCCTCCGCCGCCTCGATGCGCTGGTTCACCCGGAGACGGTGGCGGCGATCCGTCGGATCATCGCCGCATCCTCGGCCCGAGTGGTTGTCGTGGAAGCGGTCAAACTCATCGAGGCAGGTCTCCACCACGTCTGCGACGCGCTCTGGATCGCGACCTGCCGAAAAGACCAGCAGATCGAGCGGCTGGTCCGGCAGCGCCATCTCACCCGAGCCGAGGCGATCCAGCGCGTCGCGGCCCAGGAGCCGGTCGAGACGAAGCTTGCTCTTGCGGATGTCGTGATTGATACCAGTGGTACAGTGGAGGATACGCGGCGCCAGGTCGAGGAGGCATGGGGCCGTCTGGGCCTTGCGCGTGCCTAAGATGTGCGGCGGGGGCTTCGCTGGGGCATAGGGCGCGCGGCAGGCAGGCCAGGTCAGAGATGGGCGCGCAAGGAAGCGAGGGCCTTTCGGTTCATGCCCTTGATGGCCAGGAGTTCATCATCCGGTGCGCTCCGAATCGCCTCCACGCTCCCCAGTTGCCGCAGGAGGGCAGTGCGGAGCTTCGGGCCGATCCCCGGAATATCATCGAGCGGCGACCGTAGGGCGGCACGCTCACGGAGCAGGCGGTGGTAGGAGTTCGCGAAGCGGTGTGCCTCATCGCGAATGCGCTGGACGAGGTAGAGGCTCTCCGATGTGCGCGGCAGGATGACCGGCTCCGGGTTGCCCAGGGTGAAAATCTCTTCGCGTTCTTTGGCCAGGCCAATCAGGGTGACGCCTTCGACGCCAAGCTCGGTGATGACTTCCCAGGCGGCGGATAGCTGGCCTTTCCCGCCGTCCACGATGATGAGATCGGGGAGCGTCTGCCAGGCGCGATCGGACTCGCTCTGTTCGTGTCCCAGCGGTAGCTCGGGGCGGGCCCGACGCAGCCGACGTCGAAGGACTTCTTGCATCGAGGCGAAATCGTTCGGCCCTTTGACTGACTTGATCCGGAATCGCCGATAGTGATCACGCCGCGGCTGGCCGTTTTCGAAGACGACCATGGAGGCCACGAGAAAAGCACCCTGAGTGTTAGAGATATCGTAGCACTCGATGCGCCGCGGAGGCTCGAGCAGGTCCAGGTAATCAGCGAGCTCAGCCAGCGCGGCAGCGGTCTTGGTCTCATCGGCCAGCCAGCGTGCCTTCATCTGCGCGAGCGCCTCGACTGCATTTTCCTCGACAAGCTTGAGACGTTCGGCTTCCTCGACATCACGCGGCACCCGAATCACGACCGTGGTTCCACGCGTGCGGTAGAGCCACTCCTGGATGACAGCCGCCTCATCCAGTTCGTTTGGGATCAAGATCTCTGGTGGTACCTGCGCGGCCTGATCGTAAAATTGCTTCAAGAAGGCGGCAAGGATCTCTTCCGACGATTCATCCTGGGTATTGACCAGGGGGAACGAGGCGCGCTCCACCATGCGGCCGCCCCGGACGAAGAAGACCTGGACACACGCCTGGCCATTATCGCGTGCGAAGGCGATCAGGTCCGCATCCTGGCTGCGCGCGCCAAACACGCGCTGTCGTTCCATGATCTTCTCGATCGTCCGGATCTGATCGCGGTAGTATGCTGCGCGTTCGAACTCGAGTTTCTCGGCGGCCTGCTCCATGCGTGCGCGGATCTCCGCGACAACCTCCTCGTAGCGCCCGCTCAGGAACCGGCACATCCGCTCGATCATGGCACGGTATTCCTCGGGCGTGACCGCGCCGATACAGGGGCCCATGCACCGCTTGATGTGGTACTGCAGACAGGGACGGGGATCGCGGCCAGTGATCTCGCGCGGGCAGGTCCGGAATGGAAACAGCTTGTTGAGTAGCCCCAGCATGCTCCGGACGCTCCCTGCATCAGCCCATGGACCGAAATACTGATTCCCATCATCGCGGCGGTGGCGGACGATGTCGGCGCGCGGCCAGGCTTCGGCGGTCGTGACCCGAATGAGCGGGTACTGCTTGTCATCGCGGAGCTTGACGTTATAGCGCGGACGGTAGGTCTTGATCAGCG
>DATGMJ010000012.1:0-9341 GCA_035293685.1 Chloroflexota bacterium
GAGGTCGAGAATGCGGCGGTCTCGGTCCGCCTGCGCACGGGTGAGAACCTGGGACAGCAGCCGCTCGATCGCTTTATCGCCATGGCGTGCCGGGTGATCGAGAGTCGCTCGCTCCAGCTTGTCGCTGACTGAAGGGGTGACGGATCCAGCTGGAGATCGGCGGGGTGACCTTCCTGGTACACCATCTGCCCGTGGCTGACAGCGGGCTTGGCCGAGTGCCGCTGTGCGCACACGGCCAGGTCGGGGGCGCGTACCGGGGAGGTCAGGGGCGATGGTGGTGCCGATCGATGAGACGGCCTTTCCGGCCTATGCCCTGGCTCTGCACCTCCTGGAAGCGGACCGGATTCCGTTCGTCGTCGGCGGGGCGTGGGCAGTCCGACAGTTTGCCCCGCCGGGGCGGATGACGCTCGATCTCGATCTTATGGTCGAGCCGCCTGTTCTGGAGCAGGCCCTTCAGACGCTCACTGACGCCGGCGGGTGCCTCCTGGGGCACGATCGGATCGAGGTGCGGCTCGGTTTTCGTGGTGTGGAGATCGATCTCGTGCACCATATCGCGCATGGTGAGTATGCGGTCGACTCGAGCTGGCGCGCGAAGGCCCTCCCGGCCTCCCTCTTCGGTATCCCGACCCGTGTGGCACCACCGGCGCTCCTGATCTGGTCCAAGCTCTTCATCGCCGCGCGCCACCGCTTCGACGGGGCCGATATCCTCCACCTGATTCACGCAGATCGCCAGCTTATCGACTGGCACGACCTCCTGGAGCGTCTCCGACCATATCCGGAGCTTCTTCTCGCCTATCTTCACCTCTTCGACTTCTGTTATCCCGGTGACCGCGATCGCATTCCATCCTGGCTCTGGGAGGCGCTTCACAGCATGACCGCCGTGCCGCGCCCATCCGTTGGTCCCCGCATCTGCCGCGGGCCACTCCTGGACAGCGCCTCTTTCGCCTTTGATGGCCTGGCACGTGGCTACCAGGACGCCAGCCTCCATTGACGGGGTATCTCTCCTCCTTCTATAATCCGCCTACTCCGGCGGGCCATCCGGAACCGTCGGGTGAAGGCCGATCGTGGCGAGGGGAGATGCCCTGGCGTGAGCGCAGGGGGAGTGCTTCGAACATCCGCTGGTGTCCTGGTCATTCTGGGAAGTCTCCTGGGGGCCGCCGTCGCGATGCCCCGCGGGGTAGCTCCGGCCCGGGCGGCCGAATCCGCGGTGAGTGCCCCCGCTTCTCCCCCGTCCGCCTCACCGCCCGCCCGGATCGTCGGGCCGGCCGATCCCGGCCGCTGGGAGCACGGGATGATGGCCGTCCTCCTTGCGGGCCTCCGGGCGGACGGATCGGAGCGCTCCGACCTGCCTGGGTCGTCCGTGCCTCTCCCTGTCTCTCCCACGGCATCGTCATCTGATCCGGCTGGCCCCGCTGACGCGGGACCGATGCCGGCCAGCAGTCCGGGCAGTCTGGGCGCACTGGTGCCGGCTCAGATTCGGCGCTGGGGGAATCTGATCGAGGATGCTGCCCGGGCCTACGCCCTGGACCCGAACCTGCTGGCCGCAGTGATGATGACCGAGAGCGGCGGCGACCCGAACGCGACGAGTGCACGCGGTGCCGTGGGACTGATGCAGGTCGTTGGCGGTTCCTACGATCCTGCGATCAACATTAGTCAAGGGGCGAGCATCCTGGCGCGGGACCTGGCGCACTACCATGGTGATCTCGTGCTCGCCCTCGCAGCGTACAACGCGGGGGTCAATGCCGTCGATCGCTTCGGGGGGATTCCGCCGTACCTGGAGACCCAGACGTATATCTTCGAAGTTCTCAACCGCTACTACCTGTACGCACCCGGTTGAGCGGTCCGCGCCTCAGCCCCAAGGTTCTCATAGACAGAGTGGATCCATTCGAAATCACCGGCTCGCCGCAAGCACCTCGTCAGGCGTGGCTACAGTAATGCCAAACATGGTACGGATGGGGTCTTTCTGTCGTAACAGATGCCTGCGGTCGTACGTGACAAGCCATGTCGCCCGTGCCGCGAGGGCCCCTGCAACGATCGGTGCATCTTTGAGGGCGACGACCTTGCCCACCTGGCGGATGAGCGCCGGATCAGGCTCCACGAGCGTCCCTTCCCATGCCGTTCTCAAGGTCTCAAGCATCGGTAAGGCACGCGGATACTTCTCGGCCAGATTACGTTCGGTCTCCTCGAAGATGAGGGCAGAGAGAACAAGAGTAAGCCGACCCGATAGTCCGGCGATGATGAGGTCGCGGGCGGAGCCTCGAGGCGAGATCGCCGCTGCAATCAGGACACTACTGTCAATGAACAGCTTGCTCGCGGGCTCAATCGGGGGCGATGCCATACTTCTCCTGGAGGAGCTTGCCGCGAATCTCGCGGCCCGATTCGATAAGCTCCTCGATTGACGCCCCTTGCTCGCGAAGGATCTCGCCGATCCGATCGAGGGCTTTGATCGCGATCACCGCTGATGGGGTGATGAGAACCCCTTCCTCGGTCTCGGTGATCGCTACCACATCACCTTTCTTTAGGCCCAGCCTCCGCCGAACCTCGGCTGGTAGGGTCACCTGCCCTTTCTCTTGAACGCGAACGAATCGTGGCTCCGCGCGGCGTTCCTTGCGCACTGATGCAACTCCGATAGTCATACTTTCGGGAAAGTATGACATATCTTGGAATGTCAATCAAGCAAACCAGCTAGCTGCTATGCGCCATACCGGCGAGAAGGATATGGGGTTCTCAACCGCTACTACCTGTACGCACCCGGTTGAGCGGTCCGCGCCCCGGGGCTGGGGCGGCCCAGCTCAGCCGAGCCGCTCGACCGCCCGGAGCAACCCCATAATGAACCCCGTCGCGTACGCGCGTCCCCGATGTCCCCACTCGGTATCATCGACCATGCGCGGGACGTGATCGTCAATGATGAAGCCCGTGAAGCCCACCCGCTTGAGGGTCAGCATCGCCTCGACAACGTCGACATTCCCGTCCCCAAGAAAGCACTCCTGGAAGCGGGGCACGCACCCCTGAACATCCCGGAAATGGACATAAAAGATCTTGCCGCGTGACCCAAAATACTCCATCGGTGGGATGACCCCGCTGCCCATTTCCGACCAGCACCCCATGCAGAAGTCCAACCCGTGGTTCGGGCTTGGCGCGACCTCTTCGATCGCCCGTCGGAAGTTCTCGAAATTGCGGAAGAGCCGGGCGATACCGCCCAGCGACTCGACCGGGGGATCATCCGGGTGGAGGGCGAGCTTCACGCCGGCCTCCTCGGCCACCGGGAGCACTGCCTTCATGAAGTACTCATAGTTTTTCCACATCTCCTCCTCGGTCACGATGCGCCCGTGGCTGAGGGGAGCATGCCGAGCCAGATCAAGGTCGAACGCGGTGGTCAGGGCACCCCCACGCGTCGGGGCGGCGACGGAGGTCCGCCAGACCCCGTTGGGCATCCAGTGGTAGCCGAGGATCGGAATGCCGGCTCGTCCGAGGTTGCGGATTGTCTCCTGGTAGTTTTCGATCTGCTCATCTCGTCCAGCGAGGCCGAGCATGGCCTGATCGTAGAACCGGATCGGGACATTCTCGATCGCCTCGAGGCGCAGCCCATAAGCTTCGATGGTCGTGCGGAGCTGGAGGAGATCCATAAACTCCCACCGCTTCTCGCCAGGCAGGAGGGGGGTGTTGAGGAGAACTCCTTCGACCCCCAACTGCTTGGCGAAGCGCAGTCGTTCATCAGTCGGCTGGTTGAACTGGCCGAGGGCGACGCGCATGACGTTCCCGGGCACGCTTCCTCCTCTCGAATCGAACGACTTCGGGATCACAGCCGGCGCTGGCTGGATAGCGCGCCTCCTATGCTACCCGATGGCGTCATCGCCGAGAAGCGGGAGGAGCGTGCCTCGGGAAGAGCGCAGTGGTGCTCGCACTGCTCTGGGCGCCCGATCGGGCTCATCCGCAAGAGGGTAGGACAGTGAGAAGGGTCATCGATCTGGCGCACGGCGGCCTGGCGGGCCTTCTCGGTCTGCTCCTCATGACGGGCGCGATCCTGGCCGGGCGCCCGGGGCGCCTGTTCCGGGACGTGCCGCCGGCCGAGATCACTGCTCGTGCTGAGGAGCAGACCGGTTTTGTGCCCGGCCCTTACCTTGTCAGTGACCTGGCTCCTGGCCCACCTCGGATTCGGATCTAGCGTTGTGCCTCGGCACCGTTCGACGGGGCAGGCAGGACGATCGATCCCAAGCGGACAAAGTCGCCGCCAGTCGAGACCGGGAGGCGCTGACCGGTGGCCAGGAGATACATGCCCGCAATGAGATCGTAGGAGCCGGCCGGCAGCATCGGCGGCGGTCGAAGGTGATGTTGGTCCAGGACGACCTCCCCTGGCAGCCAGGATGATGTCGGAAGGGCGCCATTCGCTGGCCAGCTATCTGACTGCGCGACGAGCCGTCCATCGGGTCCCAGGAGCTGGACAAAGACGGTGAAGTCACGGTCCACGGGACGATCGGCAGTCCAGTGGAGGGTGACTGTCAGATCGCCCGTGGGGGAGACCGATGGCGGATCCACCCCGATCAGCCGAATATCCGTGCCGAGCCGCGCGCTGAGAGCTTGTGCTGGCGGAGGCGGCGGCCGCGGCGAGATCACGCGTACACTGCCAAGGATCAGGGCGTTGATGCCCGGCTGGCCCCCGCGAACCGCAATCCGCGCGCCGGTCGTTCGATCATAGAGGGCGATCTGCACCCGGTAGAGGCCCGGCGCCGTCCCTGTGGGGACAGGAAGGACGAAGTGGCTCCAGACGACATCCCCAGCCCGCCACTCCGGAGGCGGGTAGCCGAGCCCTTCGACATCGGTGATCTCGTGCCACTGCTGATCGACCAGCTGGGCGAACATCTGGTACTCGCCCGGCGGAAGCGGGCGGTTGACGCGCCAGAGCAGATCAGCGGTAAGATCGTGGCCCGGCTGTACCGGACCGTCGATCTCTGCCCCGAGCGGCTGGACGTATGATGCAATCTCCCCATCCACCCGATGCAGGCGTGGGTCATCCTTCAGGCGCTCGACCTGAGCGCGGATCTCGCCAGGGGTTAGACGGTAGGCCAGGAAGAGCGGCGGTGGGCGGCCTCCATCGATGCCCACCGGGAAATCCTTCTCGCCAATCAAGGCGGTGCGCGGGAAAAGGCGGTCGACCTCCGCCGGCAAACCGCTGAACGCCAGAACATAGAGCGCCGGTCGGTTCTCATCTGGGGAGAAGACGACGCTCTGCCGTCCGTCGAACCATCGCAGGGCCGGATAGACCGGACGGGCGAGCTGGGCCAGCGTTGGATGATGGTAGTACTCATTGCCAACGAAGATATCCTCGGTCGCCGGACGCGCGGCCTGGACCAGGAAGCGGGCCTGAGCGACGCTGTCAGCGTGGTCCTCCCACCAGGCGCCGAAGCTGGACGACCAGACGATGAAATAATCACGCGCGGTCCAGCCCGCATCGATCAGGATCAGGGCGGCCGTGGCCACGGTCGCAGCGATCCGTCCCCATGCCCGCCGCGCCGAGATCTGTTCCCAGGCCCAGTTGATGCCAGCTGCGGGCACGAGATAGAGGGCCGGTACCAGCCCCATGGCCCGCAGGGTGTAGGCGCCCACATCCCAGGAGAGAAGACCCGGGAAGAACATCACGGCCAGCCAGATCATGACCATCGCCGCGGCATCATCACGCTGTCTGAGCCGCCGCAGGAGAACAAGCACTCCGATGTAGAAGGCAACGGCCGCGCCACCGACGAACATCGGTCGCCCCGGGATGTTGTACCGCCACATCGGCTCGCCAGAAATGGTGAAACTGCGGAGCATCTTGAGGGTGTTATCCGCCAGCATCGCCCATGGATGCCCGCCACTGACCTCCGGGCGGAAGATGAAGACCTGCTCCATGCGCGCGGAGAAAGTGCCCGGGTTCTGAAAAAAGAAGATCGCCAGCGGGGCCACGACCAGTGCACCAACCAGGGCGAGGATAGACACGCGTACTACATCCCGGTACGTTGGACGGGCGCCGCGAAGGAGAAGCCAGAGGCCGAAGGCAAGGAACACGGCCGGGAAGGCGCGCGCGCCCAGGTAGGTATACCAGCTTCCTCCGAGCGCTGCACCACTTGCGGCATACCAGCCGAGGCCGCCCCGCTTCCGGGCACACCAGAAGAGGTAGACGGCAAGCGCCTCAAGAAGCGGCTGGGTGATCGATCGGTAGCCGTTGCGGCTTGACATGACCTGCCAGAAGGATGTGCCGATCAGGGCCATGGCGATCAGTCCGGTTCGACGGTCGAAGAGCCGCGCTCCGAGAAGGTAGGTGAGGAGAACGGTCAATAGACCGGTCGCGGCCGAGGTAAGCCGCAGGGGCAGAATATCCTGATTCCCTCCGAGGAGCGCCATCATACCGGCGCTGAGGTAGATGTAAAGGGGTTCCTGACCGAGGTATTGGCGGAAGAAGATTGGGCGCTCTTCGCCCCGGTAGACCTCCCCGGCCATTACTCCCATCAGTGCCTCATCGTGATGCCAGCCAGGGGGATAGCGATCCAGCCAGAGAAACCGAAGCACACCAGCGATCAGAAGCAGGGTCAGGAAGACCAGCGGAAACGTCAGCTGGAGGGGTGACGCTTGATTGGTATGGCGACCGGCTAGCTGCACGCCTATCCTCGACCGGGGAAGCAACAGGCTCCCAGGACCGGGCCCCTGGCGGCGGCATGGTAGCGGGAAGGCCCGAGGGCGTCAACCTCCGGAGTGGCACTGACCGAGGGTACGGTTGCGCGGAGCGTCGGATCCGCGGTCGGGGAATGGCATCTCCAGAGCCGGGGCGATCCTGTCTGGTAGAATCAAGAGGGTAGATTACTCCCGGTGTACGCTTCGCGTGATTGGGTCCTACCCGCCCGCGCCGCGAGTCTAACCGCCTTTTTGCGGCTCTCTGACACCGATCTAACGACAGCCTGATACTAGAGTGCTGCAAGAGGCGGTGCCACTGTCACGCGGCATCACACGTTGGGCTCCTCCATCGGTTGATCCGGGGCCGACGTCGGCCGCGGATTTGTGGCACGGGCCTGCCGCCATCGTAAGGACAATGGCATGAAGACAACGTCGTCGACCACGCTGGCCTTCTACGCCGACGCCGAAGCCGGGTCGCGAGCGCTCTGGCACTTGCGGGCAAGCGGCTACTGGCGGTCGGCAGTCATCCATCGCTCCCCGACCGAAGGGGATATCGTTGAGCGCCTGGATGTGGGGGCTCGGCGCTGGGCGGTCGTGGGGCTGTTCGCCGTGCTCGCCGTGATCATCGGCGTTATCGGCCGTGGGGTGAGCGGGATCTCCCTCGCCCTGCCGTTCTGGGTGCCGGTCGCGCTACTGTTCCTTGTGGGTGCGGGCATCGGCTGGATCATCACCGCCTACTTCGATCTTGGGGCTGCGGGCGGAGACGTCGCGGACTACCGACGGTACGTTCTGCCCGGCGAGACCATGGTCATCGTTCGGGCGCCGTTGGAGCGGGCCGGGGCGGTGGTGGAGATTCTGCGGCGGGCTGGTGAATCGGAACCGGCCACGTTCGTGATCCGACACCGTCGTCCCGTGGTGAAGGATGGCACCGAGGCAGCGATGCTGGAGCGCTTCACCGGTGAGCGGCTCCGTCTTCACGCCCGTCAGCTCGCGGCCCGGCACAAAATCACCTCCCGTCGTCCACGGGGCTATCCCCTCCAGCGGCGCATTCTCGAGGCCCAGCGAACGATTGATCGCGTGACCGGGGACCTGAGCGAGGTCGCTCGGATGGATCAGAGCATCTCAGCCGCGGCCGAGTGGCTTCTTGATAATGCCTACGCCATCCGTCGGCACGCGGGCGATGTCCGGCGCAACCTCTCGAAGAACCTGTATAGCGTCTTGCCGGTGCTGGCCTCGGAGGGCCATACTGGTGAGCCCCGTGTCTATCACCTGGCGAAGAGCCTGGTCGCTCACACCGATGCGGATGTTCACGAGCAGGATATCATCGACTTTCTCCGGGCCTACCAGGAGGGATCGCCGCTCCAGATCAGCGAGTTGTGGGCCTTTCCCCTCATGCTTCGTCTTGCCCTGATCGAGCAGTTGAGCCATCTGGCGGTCGAGGTAGATCGGCGGCAGTCCGACCACGAGCGCGCGGATTTCTGGGCGAACCGCTTGCTCAATGCGGCGCGTCGAGCGCCGGACCTGCTGTTGGTGATGGTCGCCGAGTTGGCCCGACACGAGCCCAATCCGTCAGCGTACGTAGTCGACCGTCTGGTCAGCCAACTCCAGGGGGAGGCGGTTGCCCTTGATCCGATTCGTGCCTGGCTCGAGCGCAAACACGGCGTTCCGCTGGCCGAAATTATCCAGACCGAGCAGGCCCGTCATGCGGCCTACCAGGTCACGATCGCCAACGCGATTGGCAGTCTGCGTGTGCTCTCCCAGCTCGACTGGCGTGAGGTCTTCGAGGAGATCAGCGGTATTGATCGGATCCTGGCCGACGATCCGGCCGGGGTCTACGAGCGGATGGATTTCGCCACGCGCGACCGGTACCGGGCCGCGGTTGAGCAGGTCGCACGAGCGGCCGAGGTCAGTGAGGCCGAGGTAGCGCGGGCCGCAGTCGAGCTCGCCCGTGCTGCCGCGCAGGATGGGCGAGCGCGCCACGTTGGCTACTACCTCATCGATGCCGGCCGCAGCGAGCTGGAGGCCCGCATTCACTACCAGCCTGGCCCGCTTGGTCGGGCTGGGCGCTGGGCCCTGCGGCGTCCCGCCACGGTCTACGTTGGCGGCATCGCGGTTGTGACCGCACTGGTGACGGCGTTCGCCGCGGTCCTGGCCGGGCACGCCGTCTCGCTGGGGAGGTCCTGGGGGCTCGGCCTTCTTCTCCTCGTGCTCGCGGCGTTTGTTGCAAGTGAGCTGGCAGTCCAGGTTGTTAACCACCTGGTGACCTTGACCCTGCGGCCGCGGGTGCTGCCGAAGATGTCTTTCGAGAAGGGCATCCCGCCGGAGTGGCGCACGCTCGTTGTTGTCCCAACCCTGCTCCTATCCCGAGAGTCGGTTCGCCGCGATCTCGAGAATCTCGAGATTCGTGCGGTGGCTAATCCAGATCCCAACCTGCACTTCGCGCTGCTCGCCGACTTCCCGGATGCTCCGCAGGAAAGCATGCCGGAGGACCGTCCTCTCCTCGAGCTGGCGATCCGCGAGGTCGAGCGTCTGAACGCCCGGCATGGGAATCGCTTCTCCTTCTTCTACCGTCCGCGGGTCTGGAGCGCCAGTGAACGGGTCTGGATGGGCTGGGAGCGCAAGCGCGGCAAGCTCGAGGAGCTGAATCGCTGGCTGCTGGGCGATCGCCTCGGCGCGCACGAGTCGCGGGACGAGCG
>DATGMJ010000013.1:0-2233 GCA_035293685.1 Chloroflexota bacterium
ACCCTCGAGCCGGGTGTCCGAAATGAGCTGGTTGGTAAGACGAAGACGGCCCAGGCGCGCATCATCGGTCAGCTGATCGGCCAGCGGGCGAAGGCGCTGGGGATTGAGAAGGTCGTCTTCGATCGCGGAGGATTCCTGTACCACGGCCGGGTGGCCCAGGTCGCCGAGGGCGCTCGCGAGGCCGGTCTGCAGTTCTAGAGAGGAGACAGCATGCCACGATTGGATCCGGCGACGATGAACCTGGAAGAGAAGGTCATCAGTGTCAACCGCGTCGCCAAGGTCGTCCAAGGTGGTCGGCGCTTCAACTTCAGCGCCCTGGTCGTCGTTGGGGATGGAGCCGGCCACGTTGGCATCGGTATGGGCAAGGCAAGCGAGGTGCCGGATGCGATTCGCAAGGCCACCGAGGCGGCAAAGCGGGAGATCATCACTGTTCCCATGAACGGGACGACAATTCCCCATGAAGTGTTCGCACACTTCGGTGCCTCGCGAGTCCTGCTCTTGCCCGCCGCGCCCGGCACCGGCGTGATCGCGGGCGGCGCGGTTCGAGCCATCGCCGAGGCCGCCGGTATTCAGGATATCCTGACGAAATCGCTGGGGAGTTCAAATCCGATCAACGTCGCCCGCGCGACCATGGTCGGCCTTGCGTCGCTGAAGGATCCGCAGGCCGAGGCCGAACGCCGCGGGGTAGCCCTCCCGGTCCGCATTCGGGAGCCGGCCCCGCGCCCGGCACCGCGGCCGGGCGAGGCACGGGCTGCCGAACGCGGGGGGCGGCGGCGTGCCGGGCGATCGAGCACCGGCCGCACGAGCACCACCCCGGCGGCATCGGCCGGCGCGGCGACCGGGAGGTCCTGAAAGATGGGAGCACTGCGCATCACCCTGCGGCGGAGTAGCATCGGCTACGCAAAGGATCAGAAGGCGACGGTTCGCTCGCTCGGTCTTCGACGACTCCACCAGAGCGTGGTTCGCCCTGATACGCCGGCTGTCCGCGGGATGATCCAGAAGGTTCGCCACCTGGTGCACGTCGAGCCCGTCGCCGAGACAGGAGAGATACCATGACCTTGAGCCTGAATGATCTCCATCCCGCGCCCGGCTCCCGACGTACCCGGCGGCGGGTCGGACGCGGGCTCGGATCCGGCCGCGGAACGACGGCCGGACGCGGGACCAAAGGGCAGAAGGCCCGCTCCGGGGGGCGAATCCCTGGCTACTTTGAAGGAGGCCAGAACTCGCTCGTCCACCGCATGCCGACCAAGCGCGGTGTTCACTTTCGGTCTGTCCCCCGAGAGCGACCCGCAACAGTCAATCTGCGCCAGCTGAATCGCTTCGCGGCCAATGAGACGGTCAACCTCGATGCGCTCATCCGGGTCGGCCTGGTCGAGCGGAACGCCAAGCGGGTGAAGATCCTTGCCGATGGCGAGCTGACCCACCCGCTGATCGTGCACGCTCACCAGTTCTCGGCACAGGCAAAGGCGAAGATCGAGGCAGCCGGTGGGCAGGCAGTGGTGGTTGCGGCGCCAGCAGCCGAGGAGCAATAGCCGTGCTTGATGCACTCGTTCGCGCCTTCCAGCTGCCGGACCTGCGTCGGAAGATCCTCTTCACCTTCGCGATGCTCGTCGTTTTCCGGATCTTCGCCCACATCCCGGTGCCGGGGGTCGATCCGGTTCGGCTGGCCCAGTTCTTCCAGACCAACCAGCTCATGGGGATGCTGGACCTCTTCTCCGGCGGGGCGATGACAACCTTCTCGATCGCCGCGATGGGGGTCTACCCCTACATCACGGCGCAGATCATCATGCAGCTGCTGATTGGCGCGATCCCCAGCCTGGAGGAGCTCAGTAGTGAGGGTGAACGTGGCCGCCAGCGGATCAACCAGTACGTGAACTGGATGACCGTTCCCCTGGCAGCGCTCCAGGCCTACGGGACTGGCGTTCTGCTCCAGAGCCAGGGGCTGATCAGCAACTTTGGCCTCGGGGCGGGCTCGCTTCTACCGACTGCGGCGATGGTGATCTCGATGACCGCTGGAACGCTTTTCCTGGTCTGGCTGGGTGAACTCATCACCGAGAACGGCATCGGGAACGGCGTTTCGATCATCATCTTCGCCGGAATCGTATCCCGCCTGCCGCAAATCGTGGGACAGTCGCTTCTGAGCGGCGATATCCTGGCGATGATCGCCTTTGGAGCGCTGGGGGTCGTGACGGTCGCGGCGATCGTCGTGGTGCAGGAGGCACACCGGCGGATT
>DATGMJ010000014.1:0-4267 GCA_035293685.1 Chloroflexota bacterium
TGATCAACTTCGCGATGAACTCCGCGACTGCAGCGCTCAGCTTGCCCGTGTCAATGAGGCGGCTAGCCAGCCCAATGCCCACTATATCGATCTGGTCAACCAGATTCGCGAGCGGCTCGCGGCACTCGACCGGTCGGTGCAGGAGCATCTGGACGCACAAGCACGCGAGGATCAGGCGCGAGCGGCCCAGCGGGAACGGGATCAACGACAGCTTGCCGAGCTGACCCAGCAGGTGAATGGGCTGGCTCGCACTGTTGACGCGCTCGGCGGCCGCCTCCTCGGCCTGGCGGAGGAAGTGCGTCACTTGCGCGAGGAGCGTGCGCCGGTCGCTCAGCTCCTGGAGGATCTCCAGCGCTCCCAGGCCGCGCTCCAGAACCGGGTCGCGACCCTTGACGAAATCACACGTCGGTATGCGGCCTCTCAGTCCCTCGCCGAGCAGACTGATGAACGACTGCGCAGCGATATCGTCCGCCTGGATGGTCTGGTGAAGCTGGTGGATGTCCGCCTCACACGCGAGACTGGTGATCTTCGGCGCGGGATGGACAGCCTGCAGGCCCAGATAGAGGATCGTCTGAAGTCCGTGGCCGAGATGTCACGCCGGATCACTGTCCTGACCGATCAGCGGGATCAGGTCGAACAGCGATTGGCGGCCCTGACAAGCGATCTGGAAGGCGCGGTCTCGGAGATCGGCAGGATCGATGCGCAGGGGAAGATCGACCGCTCCGCCCTCAAGCGGGTGGCTGATGCGGTCGATGCGCTGAGCCATCGTCTGGACGAAGTCGGCGTGGCCTCGTGGCAGCTCAGCGAACGGCTGAATGGGCTCGCCGCGAGTCTGGAGAGCCTTCAGGGCGTGGTCGAGAGTCTGGGAAACCGAATCGACGAGATCGATCAGCGTGAGGCGCATCTGGATGAAGAGCACCGTCGTCTGGACGAGGCACTTGCCGCGCTGAGCGGTGACCTGCGCACCACCGAGATGAGCGCCCGAGATCGGGTGACCAGCCTTGTGGATCGCCTCGAAGGGGCGATCAGCGAACTCCGGTCGTGGATTGAGAGCTCTCAGCGCCTCTCGATCGAACACCTGCGCCGCACGATCAGCGAGCTTCAACAGCAGCTGCGTGAGCTGGAAGCGGAGCGTCCATCGTGACGACTGGTTGTGGTCGGATCTCCGCGCCGCTGGCGTCAGTGCGCGCGAGCCAATCTGCCTCGACCGTGCCGTTCGAGCATTCGCGACAGGGCTTCCTGACCGCCGTGGTCATTGTATGATCGAGCCGATCACCTCGCTGAACGACCCTCTCGAACCGCTCGCCGAGGAGGAGACCGACGAGCGGGGAAAGCACGATGGACGCCTGAAGGTCCTTACCGCCGTGATCCTGCTGGGTCTTCTCATTCTCGTGGTCCAGCTCTATCGCCTTCAGATCGTCCAAGGGGCGGCGTTTCGCGAGGAGGCAGATAACAACCGCTTCCGCCTGATGACGATCTCGCCGCCTCGAGGTGTGATCTACGATCGCAATCACACTGTCCTGGCACGCAACCGGCCCAGCTACAGCATCGGCGTGATCCGCGCCGACCTGCCCGCGGACCCGATGCGAGCGGTCGTATTTCGCCGTCTCGCCACCCTGATCGGGATGTCGGTAGCGGATATCACGCGCACCGTGGATGCCGATCCCGGCGATCAGTTCAGCTTCATTCCCCTGCGGTCGAATGTGCCGCCGGAGATCGCGTTCCAGGTCGAAGAGCGCCATCGCGATCTCCCGGGCGTGCACGTGCAGCCGGAGCCGATCCGGGAGTATCCACTCGGACCGGTCGCTGCACCGGTTATCGGGTACGTCGGGCGGATCAGCGATGCCCAGTACCAGCGACTCAAGGATGATCCAGTCCGTCGGTACAGCCGCAATGACACGATCGGTCAGGTGGGCATCGAGCAGACCTTCGAGGGTCAGCTCCGCGGACAGCCCGGCGCAGAACAGATGGAAGTGGACGCGACAGGCCGCCAGGTTCGTTCGCTCGGCGCGGTCGATCCGGTTCCTGGACATAACCTGGTCCTGACGATTGATGCCCGTCTCCAGCAGACGATCTATCGTGTCCTGTCGGCAGGCCTCGACCGCTACCAGATGGCGGCCGCAGTCGCATTGGATCCCCGGAACGGCCAGGTCCTGGCGCTTGTCTCGGTGCCTTCGTACGATGACAATCTGTTCGCCGGCGGCATCAGCGCTCGTGACTACGAAGCGCTGCTCAATGATCCGCGGCACCCGCTGATCAACCAGGCGATCAGTTCGGCCTTTCCCCCAGGCGCGGCGTTCCATTTGGTGACCGCCGCCGCGGGCCTGGAGACAGGGGTGATCTCGCCCCGCACGAAGATCGATTGTAATGGCTCGATCACGGTTCCGAACCGCTACGATCCGACTGTGGGAACACGGCTGAATGACTGGAAGGCATTCGGTCCGCAGGACGTGGTGAGCGCCATCGCTGATTCCTGCAATGTCTTCTTCTATGAGGTCGGGGGCGGTGACCCATCTGGCCGCTGGGACGGCGTGGGAATCGACGCGCTGGGGCGGTATGCGCGCCTGCTGGGGCTGGGTGCACCTACTGGAATCGATCTGGTCGGGGAAAGTGACGGCCTGGTGCCGACGGTCCGCTGGAAGCGCCAGACCCTCAATCAGGAGTGGGTTCCCATGGACACGTACCTCACCTCAGTTGGACTGGGGTACGTGACGGTGACGCCGCTTCAGATGGCGGTCCTTGCTGCCGCTATCGCCAATGGAGGAACCCTCTACCGTCCGCAGCTGGTGCTGGAGACAGTTGATGCCCAGGGACGCGTGGTCTCGCGTTTCACACCTGATGTCGCACGGCGGCTACCGCTTAAGCCGGAGACGCTAAGCCGCCTGCGTGAGGGCATGGTAGATGCGGTCCGGAAGGGACAAACGGACCAGGGGACATCCTACGACGGTGCGGCACAGCGAGCTGCGGTGCCTGGTCTGGCTGTCGCAGGTGTCGTCGGCTCTCCAGAGTTCGGAACACCAGACAAGAACGGCGCGCTTCCCACCCACGGCTGGTTTGTGGGATTTGCGCCAGCCGATCGCCCGCGTCTTGCCCTGGCGGTCTTCGTCTGGCGCGGAACCGGCCCCGGCGATGCGGCGCAGATCGCCAGCCAGATCTTTTCCACTCTAAAGGAGCGCTCTTAGTCGTGGAGACGCGGGCCTGGCGGCACTTTGATCCGGTTCTTCTGCTGACGATGGTCCTGCTGGTACTCTACGGGCTGGCGATGATCCACAGCGCGACCTTCGAGCGGTCCGGCGCGGGCATTGACCCGCTGGTGTACCACCAGGCGGCCTACGGAATCGCCGGGTTTGGCCTGTTCATGGCGTTGAGCGGCCTCGAGTACCGCGTGCTCGGAAATCTTGCCTGGTCCTTGTATGCGGGCGCCATTGGCCTCCTGACCCTGGTTCTCTTCGTCGGGCGCATTCTCCACGGTTCGCAGCGGTGGATCCAGCTGGGACCGATTCAGTTCCAACCGTCTGAGTTTGCCAAGCTCTGCGTTGTCATCGCGCTGGCACGGTACCTGTCGCGCGAGGCCGACAACATTAAGAGCCCGCGCGTCTCACTGGTGTCATTCCTGATCGCGGCACTCCCGCTCACTCTGATCGAGCTGCAGCCGGACTTCGGCACGGCGACAGTCTACCTGGCCATCTGGCTGGGGATGCTCTTCGTGGCCGGGGCGCCGCTTCGGGTCTTCGGCTTTCTCTTTGGGCTCGCCGCGGCTGGCGCGCCAGCCGCTTGGCTGCTCATGCACGACTACCAGCGACAGCGCATTCTGACATTCCTCAACCCGCAGAGCGATCCGCTCAACACGGGCTACAATACGATCCAGGCGCTGATCTCGGTCGGCGCAGGCGAGTTCCTGGGACGCGGCTATCTGAGCGGCTCGCAGAATCAGTTGCACTTTCTCCGGGTGCAGTACGCTGACTTCATCTTCTCGGTCGTGGCGGAAGAATTGGGATTCGTTGGCTCGGTAGTCCTGCTGTTCCTCTTTACCCTCCTGCTTCTCCGCGGCCTCCGTGCCGCCAGCCGCTCGCGGGAGGACTTCGGTCGTCTGCTCTGCTGTGGCATCGTGACGATGCTGGCGTATCAGGTGGTGGTCAACGTGGGGATGAACGTCGGCCTGCTCCCGATCACCGGCGTGCCGCTGCCGATGATCAGCTACGGCGGGAGTTCGCTTATGACGTTCATGGGGTCCCTTGGTATACTTGAGAGCGTCGTGATGCGGCAT
>DATGMJ010000015.1:0-2732 GCA_035293685.1 Chloroflexota bacterium
TACCGCTTCTTCCTGGACTGGCTCTCCCCGGGACCGGTCGGCCGAGTTAGTGAGCGGCGCACGTTGCCGGTCTATCTGGAGTGGCAGAGAGCGACCGACAGGATAAGGCAGGACGCGATGGCAGAGATGCCGACCTGCCTGCGGCGGGGCGAGACCAGCGTGCCTGTCGACGTCGCCGCCCCGGTGACCCCCGGGCGCTACCAGCTCACCGTCGCGACAGGAACAGCGATCGCCCGTGCGGTAGTGGAGGTCACTACCCCACCGGTCCAGACAGCGAGCGATTCCTCTCCATCCATGCAGCTGGTCGGGGCGTCGATCAGCACGCCCGCGGTCCGCCCGGGGGGAACAGTGCTGGTCCGGGCACGGTGGCGCCTGCGCCACCCAACGCTTGATAACTACCTCTTTCGGGTTGAAGTGATCAGTCCACGGGGTGAGGTTGTCGCGGCGGGCACTATAGATCCCTTCGACGGGGCACTGGAAACGTCGCGCTGGCTCCCGGGCGAGATCGTTCCTCTTGGCCAGGCCGCGGTCCTGCCGGCGGGGCTAGCCCCCGGCGACTATGGAGTCCGCCTGCTCGTCCGTTTTGCCGACGGCGCCGCCTGGAAGATGGTTGGGCCGAACAACCAGGACGCGGACAGCGTGCTCATTGGCCGAGTGCGCGTGGACTGACCGCCTGACCGTCCCCGCCGGTTGGCTAGCCTTCTCCCCGCTCACGCGCGAGGATCTCTCGCGCATACTCCTCTGCATTGTCCTCTGGCTCGTAGCCGAGGACGCGCTGGGTATCCGAAATATCCCAGTACCGACGGGAATTTCCGGAGATGGCGTAGAAGATTCCGAAGGGGACGTCGCTCTCAATACTGCGCCAGGTCAGCTGGGCCATATCGCGGGGCGATAGCCAGGTCGAGAGGTTGCGGACATTCATTGGGCGGTCGAGGTATGAGCCGATGCGCAGGCAGATCACCGGCAGACCGAAGGCGTCGTTGTACCAGCGAGCCAAGGCCTCACCGTATGCCTTGCTCGCGCCGTAGTAGCCGTCGGGGCGCACCGGCATATCTGGCGTGACGTACTCTTTTAGCACCTCGTACCAGCCAGCTACGTGGTTCGTGCTCGCAAATACCACGCGCGGATTGCCGTGGCGGCGTGCCGCCTCGAAGACGTTGTAGGTGCCGCGAATGTTGTTTTCGAGCGTGGACTCGAAGGAGGCATCCACCCGAGGATCGCCTGCAAGGTGGACGATCGCATCGACGCCCTCCACGGCCTTCTCGACAGTCGGGAGGTCGCGGATATCTCCGACGATGACCTCGTCATCCCCGACCGGTGGGAGCACGGTCCGGTGGTACATCAGGCGGAGGCGATAGCGCTCGCGGAGGAATCCCTGGAGCTGGCGGCCGATCATGCCGGCGGCGCCGGTGATGAGAACGAGACGTGTGCGGGCCATGATTTCGTTGACTCCTCACCTGATCGAACATGGTGCATGCGCGACTGCGCGGCGCAAAGACCGCGCGGCCGACGATCGCGGGTGATTATACTCGCCCCGGCTGGGATGCCGCACCGTTTCCATATGCTGCTACTCCATATGCTGCTGTGGATCCCGTGCCCGGCCTGGCGCCACTGCCCGGATGCGCCCGTATGATGTCCTGCCTCAGGGAGCGGGAACGTAGAAGAAGGCAATCGCCAGGATCAGGTAGACTGCAATGAGCTGAACCCCTTCAAACCAGTTCGTCTCGCCATCGAGCGCCGCGACCGTCACCACGACCCCGGCCAGGGCTACCGCGGCAATCTCGAAAGCGTTGAACAGGAGAGACATCGGCCGTCCGATGATCCAGGAGACAATGATCAGGAATGGAGCGACAAAGACGGCGATCTGGGTGCTGCTCCCGGTTGCAATATGGACGGCAAGATCCATCTGGCCGTGGCGGGCGACGATGATTGCCGAAAGGTGCTCGGCGGCATTCCCAACGATGGCCACGATGATCGCTCCGACGAAGAACTCGGTGATCCCTAGCAGTCGCGTCGTTGCCTCGATCGTCTCGACCAGCAGATCCGATTCAACGGTGGTCAGCAGGGTGACCACGGCAAGGATGATGACCGACGGGAGAAGCCCGGTGCGCGGCGCTTCCGTCACCTCAGCCAGAGTGATCAGGAGCTGGCGGTGAGTGACGAGCGAAAAGAGCAGACTCAGCCCATAGGTAACGATCAGGACGATCGCGACGAGGAGGCTGAGCTGGTCGAGGGCGGTGCTCGTATTCTGGAGTCTTCCGAAGACTGCCAGGTTGAATACCGCGGGCATGACCAGCGCGGCCACGGCGAGGAGGAGGGTTGCCGCGCTGGTTGCCGCCGCCACCCGGTTGAAGAAGACGCGCTCGCGTCCGATGCCTGCGGCGACCATGCTCATGCCGAGGACAAGCAGGGCGTTGCCGATGATGCTGCCGGTAATGGATGCCTTGACGACTTCGTCCAGGCCGTGGGCCAAAGCGAACACGGCAATGACCAGCTCAGTCGCATTGCCGAAGGTTGCGCTCAGGAGCCCCCCGGTCACCGGTCCAGTGTGGGAGGCGATATCCTCGGTCGTCTGTCCGATCAAGGCGGCGAGCGGGACGAGGGCAAGGGCGGCAGAGGTAAAGATCAGTGGGGGCGATGCGTGGAGCAGGTAGAGGATGCCGCTTGCGGGTGCGCCGAGGAGAAGCCAGTTGAGGGCGGATTCCCCGAGAATATCCGCGACTAGCCGAAGG
>DATGMJ010000016.1:0-3411 GCA_035293685.1 Chloroflexota bacterium
CCCCCTGCCAGTGGATCGGTTACATCAACAATGATGACGTCGAAGGTATCGGTGCGCCGGGCGAGTTCAGCCCGCGCATCGGCATGGATCAGCTCGAGGCGCGGATCGGCAAAGGCACCCTGGTGGAATTCGGACAGGTGATCACGGCAGATCGCGACTGCTTCCGCGTCGATGTCGACCATGACCACCTGCTCGACCGTGCCGTGGCGGAGCACCTCACGCAGCGTGGCTCCCTCACCACCCCCGGCGATAAAGACCCGGCGCGGCGTAGGATGGGCGATCATCGCCGGGTGAACCAGGGCCTCGTGGTAGATGAACTCATCGGCCAGCGCCGACTGGATCTTCCCATCGAGGAACAGGCAGCGCCCGTACAGGACGGTGTCGATAATCTCGAGCTGCTGAAAACGTGTCGTCCGCTGAAGCACCGGCGGCCTGGTCAGCTGCAGAGAGGTTTTCTCTCCCCGTCGCTTGACAAACGTCATCCAGAGGTCTTCGGGCACCCAGATTACCCCTCTCACATAATGACCGGGTGACCGCTGGTCCGCCATGGGCGGGGAATGGTCACCGGTCGAGTCTATGGCGCGTACAAACGAAGATTGTACCGGGAAATCCCCCGCAGGGCAATTCAGGCGAACGTCCGAGCACAATACCGGTGTATAATCGGCGCGGGGAGATCTTGAGGGGAAGCATGGCAATGGGAGAGCCTTGGCGAGACGAGGGCGGACAATCGCGCATACCACTCGGCCCGGGGCCAGTAGCGCGGCCGCTCCTGACCGATCCCGACGCGCCCGATTACGATAATATCCTGGCGTGCATCCGCTGTGGCCTGTGTCTTTCGGTGTGTCCTACCTACCAGACCGATCACCTGGAGGTCCAGTCTCCCCGGGGGCGGGTGGCACTGATCCGTGCGGTCCAGGAGGGGCGGTTACCTCTGGAATCGCCGGGGCTGAAGGAACACATGTACCACTGTCTGGACTGCCGGGCGTGCCAGACGATCTGCCCGTCTGGGGTGAAGGTCGGCGAGCTCGTCGTCGCGACGCGAGCCGAGATCGCCCGCCATGAGCGTCCCCCCTTGCTGGAGCGATTTCTCAAGCGCGTTATCCTCCGCTGGATTCTCTTGCGACCGGAGCGGGTCGAACGGCTGGTGGCACCGCTCCGCCTCTACCAGCGCCTGGGTCTCCAGGGGCTGGTCCGCCGGAGCGGCATCCTGGATCGGCTGCCCGGGCGCCTTCGCATCCTCGCGGTGATGGAGGGTCTCCTTCCACGGTTACCTGCCCGTCCTCTCCGTGGACAGCTGGCCGAGGTGACGCCCGCACGGGGCGAGCGGCGGTATCGGGTAGGCTTCTTCCTCGGCTGTGTCATGAACGTGGTTTACGCCGAGGTGAGCCAGGCAACGGTGAGTGTATTGACAGAGAATGGATGCGAGGTCGTCACCCCACAATCCCAGCGCTGCTGCGGCGCGCCGCACGCCGCGGAAGGAGATGTCGAAACACTTCGGGCCCTTGCCCGCTACAATATCGATCTCTTCGCAGCATGGGATCTGGACTACATTGTCTCGGATTGCGCGGCGTGTGCCGCACAGACCAAGGAATATGGCCATCTTCTGCGTGAGGATGCGGCCTATCGGGAGCGGGCGGAGGCGTTCAGCCGCAAGGTCCGTGATATCACTGAGCTCCTCGCCGAGATCCCGCTCACGCCGCCGTCCGGCGGCGTGCCGGCGCGCGTGACGTACCATGAGGCATGCCACCTGTGCCATGCCCAGGGCGTACGCCGTCAGCCGCGTACGGTGATCCGTCAGGTGCCGGGCGTCGAGTTCGTCGAGATGAAAGAGTCAGACTGGTGCTGCGGGAGCGCGGGCATCTACAATCTCACGCATGTTGAGCGTGCAGCCGAGCTTCTCGATCGCAAACTCGCCAACATCGCCGCGACCGGCGCCGAAGTCGTCCTGGCCGGCAACCCTGGCTGTCTGCTCCAGCTCGAGGCCGGCATCCGTCGGACTGGCCTGAAGGCGAAAGTCCTCCACCCGGTCCAGCTCCTCGCGGCGGCATATCGTGCCAGGGGGGCACGCTTGAACACCGGGGACCGGGCCGCCGGGCGTTTCGACAGTTAGCGCGTTCCCTCGGCAATGGACGGATGGGCCTCAACCAGTCGGGCGAGCGCCTCGTTCCAATCCACGGGGTGGCCATCGGCCTGGCGGGCTTCTTCTCGAAGCGTGGCCACACGCACGAAGATGTCCGCCGTGCGCTCGCCCGGAAAGCGCTGGCCAATGCGCAGCTGGCGGATCCGCCGCGCGATGGGACGGTACACCTCGGATTCCCAGCGCTGTGCGGCCTCGCGCAGATCCTCGATGCCCTGTTCGCGGGCGAAGGCGCGGATCAACTCCTCCAGGCGCGGATACTGTCCCGGTAGGGCCGCGCCGATCCGGGTCAGGCCGGTCGCACGCTCGAATGCCCGCCGCTCGGCAAAGACACGCTGGGCCTGGGGATCTCGCAGGGGAACGAACTCGGTGACCAATGCATCGATCTCGAGCTGGCCGAGCTGCTTGGCCGCGGCGACGCGGTGGTTGCCATCGAGCACATAGTAGCCGTAGCCGAGCTTGTAGAGAACGACCGGCGGGAGAGGGGCTCCCTCTTCCATCAGCTGACGGATGCGCTGGAAGCGGTGCTCGTCCTCACGTCGGCGGTTAATCGGGCGGAATGACCCATCGAGCTCGTGGGCGCGACCGACGCTCCCGATGATGCGGGAGACCTCGACAGTCCGGAGACCAAGGGACCGCGGGGAGACCGGGCCGACACGAGCAACATCCTCGTCGAAGCTGCGGATCGGATGGGCGCGTTCGACCGGGATCTGCCCCGGACGTACCAGCAGGACCGGACAAGGCGCCCGGGCGATCACCTCCTCGGCGACGCTCCCGACGAGCAGATGCGACAGGCCGCGGCGGATGTTCGCACCCAGCACGACGAGGTCGATATGCTCAGTGGTAATCTCATTGAGGATGGTCTGGGCAACATCACCGTAGCGGATCAGCGTCCGGGCGCGCAGTCCCTCCGCGTGAAGCCGTGCGGCGATGGCGTCGAGGTAGGTTCGGGCCTGGGCCTCGGCCGGGGAGACCGTGTCGCCATCGACACTGCCGGGCGGAAGGACGTGGAGAAGGATGATCTCCGCGCCAAAGGCGCGCGCCTGTTCCTCGGCGTACGGGATCTTCGCCTCGCTCAGGCGGCTGGTATCCAGGGGGACCAGGATCCGCTCGATCACGGCGGCATCTCCTCCGCGGTCGCCTCGCTGTCTTCCAGTCTACCGTGAGGAGAGAGAGCCAGTCAAAGGGTACAGCCGCGCCGATCGGCGCAGTCGGCGGTGTACTCCCCCTAAAATAGTCCATGCCCGATCAGCAGCCGACGAGAACCTGGGACA
>DATGMJ010000017.1:0-2793 GCA_035293685.1 Chloroflexota bacterium
CAAGCCCGAACTGCTTCCTGGAGTTCAGCCCCTTTGTCGCCTACCGCCTGCTCCCGCAGGTCGGCATCACTCACGTTGAGGTACCGGCGGCACCGACGGGCATCGGGGCGTTCGTCCCGGAGATCATGGACGAGGGGGATCTCCAGCGGTTGAAGGAGCGCCTGGCCGGCGCAGGTGTGACCCCGATCAGTGTGGGTGCCTACTGTGATCTGCTCCAGCCCCGTCTGGTTGATGCCCTGAAGCGGCGGATCGTCTTCGCCCAGCAGATCGGCGCGCCGACGGTGATCAGCGATGCCACCCGCCGGCTCGAGGTCAGCGCGGACGAGTGGCGCAAGCTGGTCAACGTCCTGCGCTATCTCGGTGATTACGCCGCGGACCATGGCGTGCGGATCGCGCTGGAAACCCACGGCGGCCTGACGCGCAACGGAGCCCTTGCTCGGAGGCTGCTCGAGGCGGTCGATCACCCGGCGGTCGGCGTCAATTACGATACCGGAAACATCTACTATTACAATGACGACCTCGATCCGGCGGCGGATATCCGCGAGGTCGCCGAGCGGGTCTTTCAGGTGCACCTGAAGGATACGCTGGGCGGGAAGGGCGAATGGGAGTTCTGCGCCCTGGGAGAAGGACGGGTGAACTTTCCGGCGATCATCGCGGTGCTTGCCGCGGCCGGGTTCCGCGGGCCGTACAGCCTCGAGCTCGAGGGCCGGCGGGGCGAGGATCTCAACCGCGCCCAGCAGCTGGAGCGGATCAGCCGGTCGCTGGCGTACCTGCGCTCGATCGGACTGACCGAAAGCTGAGCGAAAACGCGATGCGTGGAGGGAGCTGAGACGGATGGACACGGAGAAGAAGATCGGGGTAGGCATCATCGGCATTGGTTGGGTTGCCCACGAGCACATCAAGGCGTGGAAGAACAACCCGCACTGTACGGTTGTCGCCCTTGCCAGCCACAGTCGGGAGAATGCCGAGCGCGCCCGGCAGCAGCACGGGCTGGACCAGGCGGCGCTCTACACCGACTGGGCCGACCTGATTCGCGACGCGCGGGTTGACCTGGTTGACATCTGCTCGATGAACCACCTCCACGTTCCCCAGGGCATAGCGGCGGCCGAGGCGGGCAAGCACGTGCTGATCGAGAAGCCGGCGGCGAATACGCTGGAAGGGCTGCGCCAGCTCGAGCAGGCGATCACCCGGGCCGGGGTGAAGAGCCTGGTTGGCTTCGAGCTCCACTGGAGCCCGTATTTCCAGTCGATCCATTCTATGATTGATGCCGACTTCTTTGGTCGGATCTACTACGCCGAGTGCGACTACTTCTCCGGGAACTGGGAGAAGTGGTATGTCGGCTACGAATGGGTGAAGACGAAGGAAAAGGGAGGATCGGCCCTGCCGGCGGCTGGCTGTCATGCCGTGGACGCGATCCGGCAGTTCGTGCGCTCCGAGGCGGCGGAGGTCTTCGCGTACGCCGGGAACTTCACCGGCGTGATGGAGTGGGACCCCACGATCATCACCCTGATCCGCTTCGAGAACGGCAGCATCGGGAAGGTGGGCTGTGTCCTGGAAGGGAACGTCAAGTACCAGTTCAACGTCCGCCTCCACGGCGCGAAGGGGACGCTGGTCAATGATCGCTTCTTGACGAGCTACCTGCCGGGCCAGACGGGCTGGGCCCAGTTCCCGACGATCCTGCCGGACACGCCGGAGGTCTCGCACCATCCGTTCCAGGGGGAGCTGGATCATCTGATCGACTGCATTCGGGAGGACCGGCGGCCGCTGGTCGACATCACCGATGCGGTCAAGACCCACGAGATCATGTTTGCGGCCGAGATATCCGCGCGGGAGGGGAGGCCGGTGCGGCTTCCGCTCCCGCGCTGATGCTGCGGCACACCGCGCCCGAGTGCGCACTGTTCGCATGATCCAGGAATGTCCGGCGCGGTGAGACAGCCCGTGATGAGGAAGTGGACGGCCGGGCCCGGCGTCCTGTCTGGTCCGGGAGGGTATGCCCGGTGCCCCGGGCCATCGTTCGCCAATTGAGGAGAGACCTTCATGCTGCGCATCGGACTGGTGGACTGCGACACGAGCCACGTTGTCGCGTTCACCCAGCGCCTGAATCACGTGGGGATCGCCGCGGAGCAGTGGGTCGAGGGAGCGCGGGTGGTTGCCGCGGTGCCCGGCCAATCGCTCATCAGCCCCGAGCGCATCGCGGGGCACGTCGAGCAGCTGCGGGGGCTCGGCGTCGAGATCGTCGAGCGGCCGGAGGACCTGCTCGGTCGTGTTGATGCGGTCTTCATCGAGTCAGTCGATGGGAGCGTGCATCGGGAGCGTGCGCTGCCGTTCATCGAGGCAGGTCTGCCGGTGTTTATTGACAAGCCGTTCACCACCAGTGCCGCCGAGGCGCGGGAGCTGGTGGAAGCGGCGCAGCGGCGGGGGAGCTTTCTCACCTCGGCATCCGCGCTCCGCTATGCCCGGGAGGTGCAGGATGTGCGGCGCCGCCGGGACGAGCTGGGCGCGGTGCTTGGCGCGGATACGCATGGTCCGGCCAGCCTCCATCCGCGGAATCCCGGTCTCTTCCACTACGGCGTGCACGCCGTTGAGATGCTCTACGCCCTGATGGGCACCGGCTGTCGCGCGGTGCGCTGTGTTCGGGAAGAAGGTGTCGAGATCGTGGTTGGCCGCTGGGAGGGAGGGCGTCTGGGAACCGTCCGGGGGACGCGCCAGGGCGTGTACGCCTTCGGGTTCACGGCGTTCTGCGAGAAGGGTGTTGTGCCCGCCCTGATCGACAGCCGCTTCTACTACCGCGAA
>DATGMJ010000018.1:0-8533 GCA_035293685.1 Chloroflexota bacterium
CAAGGCCACGGTTCTTCCCACCGCAACCACGCGCTTCGTCCTCACCGCGCGAAACCTGGTCGGGATCGGGGCAAGTCGTCCGGTGGACGTCCAGGTCAATCATCCACCCCAGATCCTCGCCTTTACTGTCTCAGCCGATCACATCAGTAAGGAGGGCGACCCGGTAACGCTGAGCTGGAAGACCGACGGGGCATCGAAGGTGACCATTCAGCCCGATGATGAAATCAAGAATCCCCCCGCCTCTGGCGAGGCGACGGTCCATCCGTCCAAGAACACGGCCGTCTACACGCTTATCGCCGCCAACAACGCCGGGAGCGTCCAGGCAACGAAGACGATCATCATCGACCCACCCGTCATCTCCGCGTTCAGCGCGACGCCGGACAGCGTCGTCCAGGGAGGTGAGGTCCGGCTGCGCTGGACCGCCCAGAACTTCACCCATCTGACGATCAAGGCAAGTAAAGGCGACGTCAGCCCGGGCAAGCCGGAGATCGCCGTGCCTACCGATGCGACCGAGCAGATCGTGAAACCGCTCGAGGATACCCAGTACACCCTCACCGCATCGAACGCGGGCGGCTCGGTCTCGAAGACAGTCACCGTGTCGGTCTCCCCCATGCAGATCGCCTTCTTCAAGGCCGAGCCCGGAGCGATCAGCAAGGGTGAGCAGACGATGCTGAGCTGGAGCGTGACCGGCGCCAGCTCAATCCAGATCCAACCGGGTGTTGGCGCGGTCGGCCCGGGACAGACCAGCGTCCTGGTCAAACCCGATCAAACAACCGAATACACCCTTACCGCGGTCGGTGCCACGGGAAAGCAGCTCCAGGCCAAGACGACCGTGACCGTCGGCCCGGGTGCGGTCAAGATCGATTTCTTCACCGCCGCTCCGGCGACGATCAACAAGGGAGATCAGGCAACTCTGACCTTTAGCGTACAGAATGCCAAGCATATCACGATCAAGGGGAGTGACGGCAAGGTCGTCCGGGACCAGGACGTCACGCAGCCAACCGTGCAGGGAAGCGTGAGTGTCTCCCCGACGACCACGACGACCTATACCCTGACAGCAACCAACGACCAGGGACCGACCGCTCAGCCGGCCACGGTCACGGTCCAGAGCCCGACCCCGAGCCCTGCTCCCACTCCCACCCCCGGACCAGCGCCCCGGTCCTGAAACCGTCTCGAGTAAGGAGAAGAGCGCCGCGAGACCCATCGGCAGGAAAGGCCCCCCGGGGGGCCTGATCCCGCACCACAGATAGGGGCGAACGTGTTTTATCGGTTAGAGCCGATGCATGATATCCTGGTGAGTACCCGATGGAACCGGCGTGGCCGCGGGAGGGAGACCGGCGCATCGGACCGGCCCCAGCGCGAACGAAAGGGAGCAGGAGGTGAAAGGTCAACACCGGTGACGGCCTGACCCGTCTGTAAGGAGATACCCGCTCAGCACCGGATCCCGGACGACTCCCGAGCCGTGGCGGCCGAGCGCTGCGCCGCGAGCCGTTCGGCACTTTAGGAGGAGACAGATGATGAATGAATCACAAAGCAGCGGCTCGATCAGTCAGTGGGATGAGTATGTCGAACAGGTACGCAAACAGCTCCCCCCTGCCCCACAGGGCTTGCTTGACTTTTACGTGCGCTGGGTTCCGTGGCTCGCCATCGTGTTCGGGGTGATCAGCCTGTTTCTCCTCGTGGTCGCAGGCCTGATCTTCACGGCCCTAAGCCCGCTCCTGCTTCTAGGCGGCGCCGCCGGGGTCTCAGAGGGGCTGGGGGCATTACTGGCCCTGATCCTCGGCATCGCCGGGGCGGCGCTCGCGCTGGTCGGCGGCTACCTGATGCTCCAGCGCCGTCTCACCGGCTGGTGGCTCATAGCCCTCGCGCTTGTCGTGGGCTTTCTGACCAACCTGGTGCATCTCGCCATCCTGGGGCTCATTATCGACGTCCTGATCGCTTACATCCACGTTCAGGTCAAGCCGCGCTACAGCTAGAGCCGAACACGGCACCCTCGCCCACAGTGGGCGCGGCGCGAGCTCGCTCCAGGGCGCCGTGGGAAGACCCGGCGATGGTCTCTCCCCACGGCGCCCCATGGGGCGATAGGGCGGGCGTGCCGCACTGCGGTCGGCCACCCCGTCCCCCCACGCCGCGCATAGGATTCGCTCCCCTTCGCAATGTGGATCTGGGAATGCCGCCCCCAGCGCCTCCGGACCGTCGCCGGACGGGTCCTGGCCGATCGCCTCGTCACCGTCGGCGAGCCGCCGCATCGATCCGGGTGCATCGGAACGCCCCGGCCCGGCTGACCGGACGAGATGCCTGGGCCGAAGGGCCCTCCCGGCCGCGAGCCAGTATTGAGTCCCGGTCTCTCTCGGGGGTATACTTGGGACCGGCGACGACCGCTCGCTCGCCCGCTGAGTGGGCACGGTCAGGGACAGCGAACGGTCGTCATAGTCCCACACGCCGGGACGATCGGCCGCAACGGTCCCTTGAGCGACCGGACCGAGGCATCTTTTTAAGGAGGAGAATTGGTGATTCGTTCCCGGTGCGTCCTTGCCATCGGCCTCGTCGGCGTCCTCCTCGCGAGCGGCTGCTCGAGCGGAGCGGCGCCCGCACCGGGAACCAGCAGTGCCGCCAGCGTGGAACCCACAGCCGTCGTCTCTCCATCCGCCGCGTTGGCCGACCGTGCTCCGGCGACCTCAGCCGCATCACAAACCGTGATCCCGTCTCCGACCACACCGCCAGCCGCACCGACGCCGACACCGGCTCTGACGACTGCCGCATCGACGGGCACGCCAGGTCCATCGCCATCCAGCGGCTCGGCCGTGGGAGAGGAGGATGTCCGAAAGATGGCCGAGGCATGGGCCGCCGCTCGCAGCTTCCGCATTACGATTACCAGTGCTGATCCATCGTCCTCGGGAACGATGCTCTGGGAAGTGGTTCGGCCCGATCGTTCCCACGTAAAGCTGACCATGGGCGGCCAGACGGCGATCGAGAGCATTCAGATCGGACAGGATCAGTACAACTTTTTTAACGGGAAATGGACCAAACAGACGGCGCCGGGGAATATCCCTACCAATCTCTTATCGGATCCGCAGGAGATCATCAACGGTTTCAACGACAGTCTGGCATCCGGCGATTCGGTCACCCGGGGAAACCTCGTCACGATTGAAGGGAAGTCCTGTCAGCAGTGGATCCTGACCAGCGCTGACCCTGCCAGCAGCGGCACCATGTGCGTGGGGGTCAGTGACTACCTGCCGGTGGAGTTCCGGTCGGCCGATGGGAAGTATGTGATGCGGTTCTCCGACTGGAATGCCCCGATCGCGATCAATCCCCCACCGATGTAACAGCCCCGCTCTAGCCGCGCGGGAACTTGCGTCACGGCATCTGATCCGAAGGGAGTGGTTCTACGTACCGGAACCATTCGCCCCGATAGTTCACCACGTCGTAGATCCGCTCGTCACGCGGGTGAATGTAGACTGGCCCCACCGGCACCTTCCCGTGCCCACCGGGAATATCCAGCATGTAGGTAGGAAGGCACAGCCCCGAGATATAGCCGCGGAGGCGAGACATCAAACGGATGCCCTCGGCGATGGGCACGCGAAAGTGGTTGGTTCCTGCCGCGCGATCGAGCTGGTGTAGGTAGTACGGCTTGACACGCACCTCGACCAGGCGCCTGAAGAGCGCGGACAGCGTCTCCACGTCATCGTTCACTCCGCGCAGAAGCACGGTCTGGCTGAGAACGGGAATGCCCCGATCAACAACGATGCCGATTCGTTCAGCAAAGGCAGACGTCACCTCGCGCGGATGATTGACATGAACGATCAGATAGAGCGGAGCATATTGCCGGGCCATATCGGCGAACTCCGCATCGAGGCGCCAGGGGAAGATCGTTGGAGTCCGGGTATGGATGCGAAGAACCCGGACGTGCGGGATCTCCCGGATCCGACGCAGAACCGAGTCGAGGTACCGATTCGGGAAGACAAGCGGATCGCCGCCGCTGAGGATGACCTCCCAGATCTCCGGGTGGGCGGAGATGTAGTCAAGCGCTCCCGTGAACTGATCCGGGCGCAGCGTGCGGGCAGGCGATCCCACGAACTCGCGGCGGAAGCAGAAGCGGCAGTGGACTGCGCAGGCGGTCGTGAGAAGAAAGAGCACCCGGTCCGGATAGCGGTGGACGATCCCGGGAACCGGGCTGTGCGCCTCATCGCCGATTGGATCGCGCAGGTCATCCGGCAGGATCCGGCCCTCCTCCGGGTCCGGCAGAACCTGCCGGCGAAGCGGATCCTTCGGATCGTTCCAGTTGATGAGATCGAGGTAATAGCGGGGAACCCGGATCGGGAGGACCGTTGGCTCGGCAACCTCCTCGATCCGGGCAGCGGCCGGGTCGATGCCGCGCTCCCGCAGGTAGGCGCACAACTCTCCGACCGTGCTGACACTGGTGCGGAACGCTTCGGCGAGGGCATTCACGGGGAGGAATCACGCGCTGACGCGCTCGATGTATTCACGGGTATCTGGATTCACCGCGATCGTATCACCGACCTCGATGAACGCGGGCGCGATGATCGTGACTCCATTATCGAGCACGACCGGCTTGGTCAGACCGGTCGCTGTATTGCCCTTCACACTGGGCTCGGCCTGCGCAACCGTCAGGACGACACGCTTCGGGGGACGCAACCCGACCACTTCATCGTCATGAAGCATGACCGAGTAGGTATCGTTCTCGCGGAGAAAGTCCACGATCGGCCCCAGCACCTCGGCCTCGGCCGTGTACTGGTTGAATGTTTCGGGGTCCATGAAGACGAGATGGTCACCATCCCGGTAGAGGTACTGGAGCTCGCGGGTCACGACCGGGTAATCTTCGACCGATTCGCCGGACTTGAAGGTGTAATCAATGACCCGCCCGGTCTTCAGCGACTTGAGCTTGGTCCGGAAGAAGGCCGACCCCTTGCCGGGGTTGACGAACTCGAGGTCAATGATTTGATAGGGCTCATCCCGAAAGAGAATGTAGAGACCCTTTCGAAACTCCGTCGTTGTGATCTGCATGGTTACTCCTTCTACCGTTGCATGTCCTGCTCGCCCGCGGCGGAAGCTGAGCCGCCTGGGCTCGCATCTGTCTGTCTCTCGCCGCCCGGCCGCGCCGAATCGTCCCTGCAAGCGGCAGTCCCGAAGAGCTCGTCCGCGGGGAACCACAGCACATCGCGAATCGACGTGACATCCGCGAATAGCATCGCGAGGCGGTCAACCCCCAGCGCAATGCCCGCGGACGGCGGCAGACCAAGCTCCAGGGCCCGGAGGAAGTCCTCATCGAGATCATAGAGGGTGCGGCCAAGACGCCGCCGCTCTTCCTGCTCCTGGAGAAGGCGCCGCCGCTGCTCCTCCACATCGATGAGCTCGCTGAACGCGTTGGCCAGCTCGATCCCGGCCACGTAGAGCTCGAACCGCTCGGCAACCGAAGGATCGCGCGGACTGGCGCGGGCCAGGGCGGCCATTGCGATCGGGTAGTCATACAGGATGGTCGGAGTGCCCTGACCGAGGTGCGGCTCGATTTCATTCAGGAAGATCTGATGATAGGCCTGCTCCCAGGTCGTCTCGGCACTCACCGGGTAACCCTTGGCACGCGCCGCCGCGAAAAGTGCATCTGGCCCGTCCTGCAGGCGCACCCCTGCATACCGTTCGAACGCCTCACGTACCGGCAGCCGTTCCCACGGCGCGGCAAAATCGATCCAGCGTCCCTGGTAGCGCCAGCCAGCCCCATCCGATGCCGGATCAAGCGCACGCGCGATATGTCGGAAAAGCTCCGCGCAGTCATCCATCAGCGCCGTGTAATCGGCGTGCGGCCGATACCATTCCAGAATCGTGAACTCCGGATTGTGCAGGGCGCTGACGTCCTCTCGATTTCGAAAGCTCTTGCAGATCTGGAAGATCGGCCCGACCCCGGCAGCGAGCAGCTTCTTCATCGCGTATTCAGGCGACGTCGCCAGATACCCCACGTGCCGCTCGCCGCGCGCAGTCGTCCAGGTCGTCTGGAAGACCTCGAGATACGGCTCCATCCCCGGGTACCGAACGAGAAGCGGCGTCTCGACCTCGTGAAATCCTCGCGCCTTGAAGAAGGCGCGGATCGCATCGATGATCCGCTCACGGAGCAGCCGGGGCGCGGCCAGGGCCGGGTTCGACCGGATCCGCTCCCAGGTTGACCGAACCACGTTACGTGACCGTCTGCCCAGCTAAGCGGGACGGGGGTGATCACGGCCGTTCGCCGAACACCCCATCCCGACGTCATGTTTCGTTCATATTTATTGTACCAATCGCCGCGCCGCGACGGTATCCTCACGGCCGAACAACCGTCCCATCGGCTCGACGATCCTCCGCCATCGAGAAGACGCGGCGGGCCAGGTCGGGCTGGAGAAGCTGGCGAGCCTTCTCCTCATCGATATCCACACCGAGCCCCGGTCGATCGTTCGGGTAGAGATAGCCGTGCTCGAGCACCGCGTGCCCCGGGAACACCTCCAGCTCTTCTGGGCGAAAGTGGTTCTCCTCCTGGATGCCGAAGTTCCAGCTGGCCAGGTCCAGGTGCATCGCCGCGGCCTGGTTCACCGGATCGTTATCGCCCCCCTCCTGCCAGGCAGTCTGGACGCCGTACCACTCGCAGAGATGGGCGATCTTCTGGGCCTGGGTGATCCCTCCCACTTTGGAGACCCGGCAGCGGATAAAATCGATCAGGCGCTCCTGGATCACCGGAAGCCATTCGTGCGGGTTGACGAAGAGCTCGCCCATAGCCTGGGGTGTCGTACACTGCTGGCGGATCAGACGGAAGTACGCGATCTGCTCCGGCGGCAGGGCATCTTCCAGGAAGAACAGCCGATACGGCTCAAGAAGCTTGGCCAGCGCCACCGCGACCTGGGGACGCAGGTGCTCGTGGACATCGTGGGTGAGCTTGACCCCGAACCCGATCCTCTCGCGCAGATACGCGAACATCCGCGGGATATTCTCCAGGTAGGCCTCGTCGTCAAAAATACGTTCCTGGGGCCAGGCATTCCGCGGACGGCTGACCCGATCCGGCTCGACGAAGCCGCCGCCGCCGTACGGTCCGAGCTGACAGCGGATAACCGGATAGCCCTCCTCCATGTAGCGCCGAACGTCGTCTTCGAGGGACGGCAGATCATCACCAACGGCGTGGGCATAGCAGGGAACGGCCGGACGGCAGGGGCCGCCAAGCAGCTGGTAGATGGGCATCCCCGCCTCTTTGCCCTTGATATCCCACAGTGCGACATCAATCGCCCCAAGCGCGGTATTCAAAAGGGAGCCGTTGCGCCAGTAGCCGCTGGTGAAAATGGACTGCCAGGTGTCCTCGATCCGGCTGGCATCGCGGCCGATCAACCGCGGACCGATCGCGTTCTCGATCAAGTGCATGACCGTCGTTGCGTGATAGTGATCGGATGCCGAGCCGATTCCGTAAAGCCCGGGCTGATCAGTCAGGACCTTGACAATCACCCAGGTGCCGTTCGCCCGCGTTCGGATACAGCGGACCTCGGTAATCCTGGCCATGGCCTCCCCCTTCTGGAGAGATAGCCGAGCGCGTCCCCGTCTCTCTCGGCCCAGGCGCCATGATGGCACGTCAGCAAATGGAGCGCAACCGCGTATACCCTGCGGTTGCGGAGAAAGGTTCAGAAATGCTTGACGCACGGAGAGGTGCTGCCTATAATTCGGTCCAGGTATTTATTTCGCATGACGCGAATATTCAACGCGTCGGCGAAAATTTCGGTCCCGCGAGGGAACAGTACACCGAGGCCACGATCCCAGAGCCATTCGAGGGCCGAGGCGGCAGGGCAGCGGTGGAGATGCCCGCGTGGATGGACAATCCGTGACACAATGTCAACCGAACCCAAGAACAGCCTGGACGAGCGGCCTCTTGCCATCGAGGAGATCCTCGATCTCTTCCGCGACATTGGCCGCTGTATGCACCGGGAGACGCGACACAGCTGGCTCGATATCACCATGCCCCAGCTGAAGACCCTCCTGACGCTATACAGTCTGGAGAAAGCATCTATGAGCGAACTCGCCGAGGCCCTCGGAACAGGGGTTTCCACCATCACCGGCATCTTTGACCGGCTCGTCGAGCACGGTCTGGTGGTACGCGAGGAGGACCCCCATGATCGCCGCGTCGTGGTCGGGCGCCTCACCCCGGCCGGCGCCGAGGTCGTGGATCGCTTCCACCTCACCGCGCGGGATCGGCTGGGCCGGGTGCTGGCAGAGCTTACGCCTGACGAACTCCGCGTCGTCGCCCGGGCCGCCGTCCTGCTTCGGAACGCCGCCCGGCGCGCGTTTGCCGGGGACTCGCCCGACCAGCACGGTCAGTAAGGCCCCCAGGTAGCAATTCTCAGGACGGAGGAACCCGCACCGTATGCATGGACTGGTTCGGATTTTGTGTCTGACAGCAGCCGCCCCCATCCTCGTCTCCGCGTGCGCGGCTATTCCCTCTGGCGGCCCACCCGCGACGCCGGTCGCCGTTCGAACCGCCACGGTGACCCCCGGCAGCATCACCGGCGCCATC
>DATGMJ010000019.1:0-4177 GCA_035293685.1 Chloroflexota bacterium
CTCGGGGCCTGGCTCGAGAACCGGGCGCGCTGGGCAACGCCGGTCGCCGTGCTCTTTTACTCCTTCGGCCCGATTCCCTCCAACGAGCTGTTCATCGCCGCTGGCCTGACCGGCATGCGGCTCCGCCCGATCGTCGCCGCCTTCTTCGTCGGTCGCGTGATCAGCTATACCGCCTGGGCCTTTACTGCCCAGAAGGTCGTCCAGAGCCTGGAGGAGATCTTCATCGGCTACTGGAGCAACGCGGGATTCCTGGCGCTCGAGATCGGCCTGCTGGCCTTGCTGGTCCTCTTTACACGGATTGATTGGCCGCGTCTGGTGGGAATCCGATCCGGCGACGACGGCTCCTGACCCTGCCGTCCGTCATCATGCGGCAGATCGGATGGACTGCCAGCTCAGCTGGCGAACCGTGCGGAGCCTCCGGCGTCAATGATTGATCTCATCCCTCGATGCTGGCGCATCCGCTCCCGAGGCCAGTATAATCCCCGGCACTACGAGCGCCAGCGGGAGGGATGGGTGGATCCTGCTAGGTCGATGGGAGATTCGCCCGGTGCCCCGGATGCGCGGCCAGCGATGCCGCGCCCGTCGTCGGTGGTGATCCTAGTTCGACAGGCGCCGGATGACCTGGAGGTCTTCATGCTCCGGCGGCGGGCAGATGCCGCATCCTTCGCGGACGTGTACGTCTTTCCCGGGGGTACGGTCAGTCCCGACGACTACCGGCCGGTTCCATCCGCCAGGATATTCTCCGAAGACCAGGCATATACGGCATTCACCGCCCGCGGGTCCGAGCCGCCAGCGAGCCGATCGCTTGCCCTCGCCTTGTGGCGTGCTGGCGTGCGCGAGCTGTTCGAGGAGACCGGCGTCCTCCTCGCTGTCGACGCACACGGTCTCCCGCCGGCGGCCGATGGCTCCGAAGCCGCACGCCTCGCCGCCGACCGGCAACGCCTGCAGCGGGGTGAGATCTCCTTTGCCGAGATCCTCGCGCGCTGGCACCTTTCCCCGGAGTTCGACCGCCTGCACTACTTCTCGCACTGGATCAGCCCGTCCTGGATGCGCTATCGCTACGATACCCGGTTCTTTATCGCCGCTCTCCCCCAGGGGCAGACTGCGCTCTTCGCCTCTGATGAGGCAAGCGCGGGGCTCTGGATCACACCGCGCCGGGCCCTCGGCCTGGAGGGCACCCCCGCGCTCCCGCTGGTCTTCCCCACGCGCAAGCACCTCGAGCGGCTCGCGGCCTTCTCCCGTCTCGAAACGCTTCTGGATTTCGCCGATCGCAAGCCTGTCCGGACAGTTCGTATCCCCGGCTCGCCCCCGGTCGATGAGCGCCAGCTCCAGCTCCCTCCCGAGATCGCCGCATGCTGGTAGCCCCGCGGATTCGCCGCCTGCTCGCCCCGAACCCCTCTCCCCTAACCGGTGACGGTACCAACACCTACCTGGTCGGGGAGCAAGATATTGTTGTCGTTGACCCCGGCCCGGACCTGCCGGAGCATATCGCGGCGATCCTCGCGGCGGCCAGCCGCGGTCGCCGAATCACCGCCCTGGCGGTGACCCACGGCCACCCGGATCACCTGCCGGCCGCATTCTCCCTACGGGAACGCGTCGGCGCCCCGATCCTTGGCCATCCCTCCCTGGCGGGGATCGACCGCCCACTCCACGACGGCGCCCTCCTGGAGATGGGGGATGTACCGATCGCCGTCCTGGAGACCCCTGGCCACGCCAGGGACCATCTCGCATTCTGGATCGCCGCCGACCGCGTTCTCCTGGCGGGCGATCTCATTGCGGGGACTGGGACCGTCGTCCTGGATGAGACAGCCGACGCCCTGGAGCGCTATCTCGAGTCGCTCGGCCGCGTGCTCGCGCTGGATCCCCGGGTGATCCTGCCCGGCCACGGGCCGCTGATTTCTGATGGACGGGCGAAGATCCGGGAATACCTTGCCCACCGGGCCGAACGAGATCGGCAGATCCTGGCCGTCCTCCAGAAAGGGGAGGCCACCATCGACGAGATCGTCCGCCAGGTATACACGGGCGTTCCCCCGCCCCTTCAGCCGCTTGCGGCACGCAATGTGCGCGCCCACCTCGCGCGTCTAGCATCGCTTGGAAAGGTCACGCGGCGCGGCGATCGCTGGCGACTCAGCGAGGACGCGGGACGCTGGCGCTGATCCGCGCGGTAGATCGCGATCCACCGCGGGCGAATGCGATCGGCGTCAGAGAAACCATTCCGAGAAGCTTCCCTTTGACAGTACTATACCGACCGTCTGCTTGCCTTACTCTGCGTCTACCGGCTATTTGGGCATGTTGGCCAGCGCGACGTACATCGGCCGAGGGATAAAGCCCGGATCGAGAATGCCGAAGATCGCCTGCTCATTGGTATGGGGATCCAGAAAAGTGCGGAAGTTCAGGTTCCAGATGAAAATCGCTCCCACCCACGGGCGACTTGCCTTGATGCTCTGGATGCTCCGGACGAGGAAATCCGATACCTGCTGGGGCGTGAGCTGGGTCGTCCACTCGAAGCCGGCTGGCACGGGCGGGGGCGTCGATGCCCACTCGTACTCGGTAATCCACATCGGGCGGCTGTCCCCGTTCGCTCCCATCACATCGTGGAGCTGATCGATCCGGCCAAAGTAGAAGCTGGGATGGTTTTTAAACCCTGTCGTATTGACGGTATGGTGGGTGACTGAATCCTCCGGCGCATTGTTATAGCCAGACATATGGGCGCCGACCGCGTCAGCGATCGTCTTGAACCGACCGCCGCGCGCCGCGTACATTCCCCGCAGGTAGACGACATCATCAACTGCCACGACCCCATCGTTGACGCCGGTCGGGGTAAGCGCGCCGGACACGACGATCGCATTCGGATCTGCCTGCTTGATGCGGGCGTACGCGACGGTCAGAAGGTCAACGTACAGGCCGGGATCGAGCGGTCGGCCAGCCCACTCCCGCCGGAGGTTCTGCTCGTTCCAGATCTCATAGGCCCGAACGCGGCCGCGGTACCGGCTCGCGAGCGCGAAGACGAAGTTCCCCAGTGCGGCAGGGTCATCCGGCGGTCCGTTGGTCAGGTGGTCCGCGCGCGCCCACGGCGGCGAGGTGACGATGCTCAAGAGAAGAGGAGTCTGAAAGCGCGCCGCCGCGTCGATGATCTGATCCAGCGTCGCAAACTGAATATTCCCCGGACTGGGCTCGAAATCAGCCCAGCGGACTTGCTGCTTCAACCAGCGGAAGCCCGCTCCGTAGAGGGCGGCGATGATCTGGTCCTGGGGCTGGCCGATCATCTGGGCCTGCATGCCGTAACGGAGACCGGTCGAGCCGCGCTCAGGAGGGATCGGCACATCCGGTTCGAATGCATTGGTCATATCGGTAGCGGGGAGCTGCTCCGGGCGGCTCAGACCGAGCGGGCGGGAGTTATCATACTGCTGGAAGAGTCGGCTCTTGGCCGTCTGCGCGGCCAAGTCAGGCGGCAGATTCCGCCCGGTGAGGACCGCCTTGAAGTAATCACCGACGAGAAGACCCTGGGTCAGGCCTGTCGAGGCATCAAAGTGCATGATCCCGCGCTGGAAGCGCAGAAAGATGAAGTTCGCGTTGCGTGGGTCGGCCTGGGGAGCACTGGTGGGAAACCCCCACATCTCGAGGTCGAAACCGAGAAGGAGTGAAGGATTTCCATCCCCCGTCGGAAAGGCGTCGCGCAGCGTGACCGTACCCTGAAAGGTCGTGAAGAAGCGCACCGGTCGGCTATTGAACGACTCGGGGGCGTGCGCCCGTAGAAAGGCGATCGCGGCGCTGGCAAAGCCGGGCGTTCCAACGCGCGGGGCGCTCGCCGCGAGCGCCAGATCAAACGGGGGGAGGGTGGCACCGTTGACAGCGGTCACCGGCATCAGATCCGGATCGAGGACGTTGAGCAGTCCCACCGAGCCGTTCGGCTGGAGCTGCATCACGCGCCGCTGGAAGATCTGGATCGGGCTCCCCAGGAAGCGGAACGAACGCGAAACAGGATAGCCGAAAGTCCGAACCCCTCCCCGCTTGTTGAAGTAGTCGAAGAACCGATCATCCGAAATTCGAAAGCCTGTCTGCGGGAAGAACCGCACATCAACCTGGGCCTGCCCCTGCTGCGAGGGAGTTTCCCGGACCGATGCGCGGACCGGCGCGCCGAACGGGCCGCCTTCGAGGAGCGATACGAGTACGAGAA
>DATGMJ010000020.1:0-10697 GCA_035293685.1 Chloroflexota bacterium
ATCGATTGCAGCGGCCCACAGTAGGACAGCGCTCACGCCGGCCGCGTACCATAGATGAAGGCCCGTGATCCCCCGCAGGGCAAACCCCGCAGTCAGGAGCGGCGGTCCGACCAGCAGGATGCCGCCGGCGATGTGTTCGGCCCAGGAGCGCACCATCGTACCCCCCCCGAGGACAGAAAACCGCGGAGCGCAGCGTCCATCGACGAGCCAGAGAATAAGGCCCACAAACGCCCCAACAGTCGCGGCAAGCACTGGATCCTGGCTCACTGATCCTCCGATCGGGCCTGGCGTCCTCGGCACGTCGCTTGCAGATACCCCTGTGGCCCCAGTACAATGATAACTGATAAATTGTCGGCCTTTCACTCCTACAATGGGGGTGAAAGGCCTTTTTCGCGAGGTGAACCAAGGGGTGGCGGAGCGATACAACGCACCGGAGATCGAGCGCAAATGGCAGCTCCAGTGGGAGGCAGACGAGCTGTATCGAGTGGATACGGCAACCGACCGCCCGAAATGGTATGCCCTGGATATGTTCCCCTACACCTCCGGCGACCTCCACATCGGCCACTGGTATAATTACGCTCCCTCCGATGCTCATGCCCGCTACAAGCGCATGCGTGGCTTCGCCGTGATGAAGCCGATCGGCTTCGACGCGTTCGGTCTTCCCGCTGAAAATGCTGCTATCCGGAACGGCATTCCCCCTGCCCTCTCTACCATGCGGAACATCCACCGCATGCGCGAACAGTTCCGTTCTACCGGCGTTGGCTTCGATTGGAGCCGGGAGCTCGCCACCTGCCTGCCGTCATACTATCGGTGGACCCAGTGGCTCTTCCTCCAGTTCTACAAAGCCGGCCTGGCCTATCGCGCCCTGGCACCGGCCAACTGGTGTCCGTCCTGCCAGACGGTCCTGGCGAACGAACAGGTCGTCGAGGGGCGATGCGAGCGGTGCGAGTCTGCGGTGACCAAGCGATACCTCAACCAATGGTTCTTTCAAATCACCCGGTACGCGGATGAGCTTTTGAACTTCGATGGTCTGGACTGGCCGGAGCGAGTCCGGGTAATGCAGACGAACTGGATCGGGCGTAGCGAAGGCGTGGAGATCGTCTTCCGGACAGAAGGGGGAAGCGAGCTACCGGTCTTTACGACGCGCCCCGATACGATCTTCGGCGTCACCTTCCTGGCCCTAGCACCGGAGCATCCGCTGGTCCCCGCGCTGACGACCAGCGAGCATCAGCAGGAGGTCCAGGAGTATATCGAGACAACCAGGGGAGAGACCGAGATCGAACGCCAGGCGATCGGCCGCGAAAAGACGGGTGTTTTTACCGGCATCTGGGCGATCAACCCACTGACCGGCCAGCGGGTACCGATCTGGGTCGCGGATTACGTGCTCCCGACGTACGGAACTGGCGCGGTGATGGGAGTTCCAGCGCACGATGAGCGCGATTTCGAGTTCGCCGCCCGCTTCGGCCTGCCGGTCCGCGTCGTCATCGCACCGCCCAACTGGCAGGGGCAGACCCTGGAAAGCGCTTATGTTGGCGAGGGCACCATCGTGAACTCGGGACAGTTCGATGGGTTGGCTTCACCCCGGGCGCGCGAGGTGATCAGCGCCTATATCGAGCAGCACCATCTAGGAACCCGGCGCGTCCAGTACCGTCTGCGGGATTGGCTGATCTCACGTCAGCGTTACTGGGGTGCTCCAATCCCTATCATCTACTGCGACCGGTGCGGAATCCAGGCGGTTCCAGAGGAGCAGCTGCCAGTCCGCCTCCCACTCGATGTCGAGTTCCGCCCGACCGGCGAGTCGCCCCTCCGCCTGTCGAAGACGTTCCTGCAGACGACCTGTCCGTCGTGCGGCGGGCCAGCGACGCGCGAGACCGACACGATGGACACCTTCGTCGACTCGGCGTGGTATTTCCTCCGCTTCTGCAGCCCTCACGAGTCGGCCCGCCCGTTCGATCCAGAACAGGTCGCGTTCTGGATGCCGGTTGATCAGTATATCGGCGGCATCGAGCATGCAACTATGCACCTTCTGTACGCACGTTTCGTGACCAAAGCGCTCCGCGACCTTGGCTACGTGAAGGTCGATGAGCCTTTCAGGCGCCTGTTTACGCAGGGACTCGTTCTCTCCGGCGGCCTTAAGATGTCAAAGTCGCGGGGAAACGTCGTTAATCCGGATGACTTCGTCAAGACGCTGGGTGCCGATACTGTTCGCGCTTATCTGATGTTCCTCGGTCCGTGGGACCAGGGGGGCGATTGGAACGATCGAGGTATCATGGGGATCCACCGATTCCTCAGCCGCGTCTTGCGCCTCGTCCTGGATACGCACGAGCGGGATGCCCCGGCCGGTCGCGCGCCCGAGATCGAGCAGGGAATCCAGCGGCTTACCCATCGGACCATCAAGCGGGCCACCGAGGATATCGAGCGATTCCGCTTCAATACAATGATCGCCGGGCTCATGGAGATGACGAATGCCCTGGCACGGCTGGCCAGCGAATCATCGGGTGTCGTCGGAACACCCTCCTGGAAGGAGGCAGTGCGCTCTCTCCTGCTCCTGCTCGCGCCTGTTGCGCCGCATCTCGCCGAGGAGCTGTGGTCTCGCCTTGGCTTTCCCTACAGCATCCACCAGCAGAGCTGGCCAGGCTATGATGAGAGCCTGATCGCCGAGCCCATGATGACTATCGTTGTGCAGGTAAACGGTAAGATGCGTGATAAACTCGTGGTGCCTGCGGGAACCAGCGGTGCGGAGGTCGAGGCGCTGGCCCTGGATCGTGCGCGCGTGCGCCGCGCCATCGCTGGCGCCATGATCTCGAACATCGTGTACGTTCCGAATCGGCTCGTAAACATCATCACGGGTCCATAGAGGTTCGGGGATCTCGAATGGACCGGCCTGCCGCCTTGTAATCTTTGTCTTGGCGGCAAAGGAGCGAATATGGATCACATCGATCTCTCGCAATACATTCGCGATATTCCGGATTTTCCACAGCCGGGAGTTCTCTTCAAGGACATCACGACCCTCCTGAAGCATCCTGTCGCATTCCGCCATGCTATTGATCGGCTGGCGGAACCTTTCCAGGGAAGTGGTGTGGATATCGTTGTGGGAATGGAATCCCGCGGCTTTATCTTCGCCGCACCGCTGGCTTATCAACTCGGTGCCGGGTTCGTACCCGTTCGAAAGATGGGACGGCTGCCGGCCGAGTCGGTCAAGGTGTCGTACGATCTTGAGTACGGGCACAACACGCTGGAGATCCACCGCGACGCCATTCGACCGGGCCAGCGCGTGCTCGTCGTAGACGACCTCCTGGCGACCGGTGGTACGGTCCTTGCCACGATCAAACTGGTTGAACAGCTCCAGGGAACGGTTGTCGGTCTGGCCTTTCTCATCGAGCTCCTCTACCTCAACGGCCGAAAGAACCTGAAGGAGCTGAACAATCAGCCGCCGATCGTCAGTCTCATCCAGTATGAGCGGCCGGAGCCAGCACCCGCGCTGCGCCAGACGCCTGACTGAGCGGATCAGGGCAGTGAGCAGAACCATTGTGTGGCGGCCTGGTGCTGTGATATAATGCCGCCGCGTTGACAAGTGAAGAGGGGTGCTTCTCATCCAGAGTGGTGGAGGGACCGGCCCGGAGAAGCCCAGCATCCGACCGGCGCGCAGGTTGTAACCCGGTGGCCGGTGCGGTGCTAAGTCCGTCGGGGCGCGCGGCGCCCCGGAAGATGAGAGACGCCTGAGCGGAAGACTTCTCTCATCGGAGGGAAGTTTTTTTATGCCAGTTTCGCTGCCGGTATGAGAGCAATCGAATGGACAGGCGAATCAGTGCGGTTGATCGATCAGACGCGACTACCGAACGAGGTCGCCTGGATTGAGTGCCGAACCGTTGAGGATGTCGCCGAGGCGATCGAGGCGCTCCGGATCCGTGGTGCGCCTGCGATCGGAGTAGCCGCAGGATATGCCCTGGCCCTTGCGGCGCTGAACAGCCCTGCCCGCGACTGGGATGGATGGCGATCCGATCTTGATCGCGCGGCCGCGCGTCTGCGGCAGACGCGCCCCACGGCAGTCAGTCTGTTTCGCGCGCTTGACCGCGTCCTGCAGGCGGCCGATGCGGCGCCTTCGATCGCGGACGCACAGCGCCGGGTTCTCGAGGCATCCGAGGCGCTGGCACACCAGGATCGGCGCGTCAACGAACAGATCGGCCTGCACGGCGCGGCTCTGATCCCGGCTCGCGCGAACATCCTCACCCATTGTAATACCGGCGCTCTTGCAACGGTCGAACACGGCACAGCGCTGGGGATCATCCGAACAGCACACCGGCAAGGAAAGCAGATCCACGTGTGGGTTGACGAGACACGTCCGGCACTGCAGGGGGCGCGTCTGACCGCCTGGGAGCTTCTCGCGGCGGGCATCCCGCACACAATCATCGTGGACAGCCTCGCGGCCTTCCTGATGTGTCGAAGGGAGATCGATCTGGTGATCGTCGGAGCCGACCGCATCGCGGCTAACGGCGATGTCGCTAATAAGGTGGGAACATACAGCCTCGCTGTGCTGGCGCGAGCCCATGGTCTGCCCTTCTATGTGGCGGCTCCCCTTTCCACGGTTGATCCCGAGATCGAACGCGGGGTGGATATTCCTCTCGAGGAGCGCTCGCCGGATGAGGTTCGCGCGATCCGCGGCATCCCGGTCGCCCCTGCGGCATCGCCCGCGCTCAATCTGGCCTTCGACGTGACGCCCGCCGAGCTCGTGACCGCCATCGTCACCGAGGCCGGGATTGCCCGCGCACCATACAATCAATCCCTCGCCGAGCTTGCGGCCGAGGCTGTCCGCGAGGAGAGGGGGAGCCGGCCATGAGCATTCTGGTGGTGGGATCCGTAGCGCTCGACACGGTCGAGACGCCGGCCGGTCGGGTGACTGAAGCACTGGGCGGATCGGCTACGTATTTCTCTCTTGCCGCGTCTCTCTATACCAGACCGGTCAACCTGGTCGCGGTCGTAGGCGAAGATTTTCCCGCCCATGGGCTGGCCGTGTTGCGCCGGTACCAGGTTGATCTGCGCGGCCTGGAGATCAGCACCGGCCAGACCTTCCGCTGGGTCGGCCGATACGGCGACGACCTGAACACGGCTGAGACGATTGCCACGCACCTCAATGTCTTCGCCAGCTTCAACCCGAAGCTCCCGGAGGAGTACCGCCGGAGCGAGTTCATCTTCCTCGCAAACATTGATCCGGAGCTCCAGCTTCGAGTGCTGCAGTCCGTTAACGGCGCCCGCCTGACTGCGATGGATACAATGAACTTCTGGATCGCGACAAAGCGAGATGCGGTCACCGAAGTCATGCGCGGCGTTGACCTGGTGCTGATCAACGAGGCCGAGCTACGCCAGTACGCCGGAACGCAGAACCTTGTGGCAGCCGCCGAGCGCGTCCTCTCCGAGGGGCCGCGGGCAGTGGTGGTCAAGAAGGGAGAGTACGGCTGCTCTCTCTTTGCCCGTGACCGGTACTTCGCAATTCCCGCGTATCCGCTCGCCCGGGTATGCGATCCGACCGGGGCCGGTGATACCTTCGCTGGGGCCTTCATGGGCCACCTGGCAGCATCAGGGGACCTGAGCTGGGAAGGGATGCAGTGGGCGATGCTACACGGCTCGATCGTCGCGTCGTTCACCTGCGAGTCCTTCAGCGTTCACGGGATGCTGAATCTTCGTCGTGAGGATATCGAAAAGCGGCTGGGCGAACTGCTCTCCTTCACCCAGATCCAGCCTGCAGGCGAGAAAAGAGGACTTTCGCATGTCATCTAGAACGCTACCAGCGCATGAAGTTAAGGATCTAAGCCTGGCCGCCCACGGACGACGACGGATCGAGTGGGCCGCCACTCAAATGCCTGTGCTGCAATTGATCCAGGAGCGGTTTCGGCACGAGCGTCCGCTCGAGGGCATCCGCATCGGAGCGTGTCTCCACGTGACAAGCGAGACGGCGAATCTGATGCTGACTCTCCAGGCTGGGGGAGCCGTGCTGGCATTATGCGCGAGCAATCCGCTGTCTACTCAGGACGACGTCGCCGCGGCCCTGGTCGCGGAGTACGGCATCGCTACGTTCGCGATCAAAGGCGAAGACAACACGACTTACTATCGCCACATCGGCGAGGTCCTGTCCATGCGTCCCCAGATCACTATGGACGACGGTGCTGACCTTGTCAGCACGCTCCATCGTGATCCCAGTGGACTTGCGGAGAGGGTGATCGGGGGAACCGAGGAAACGACCACCGGCGTGCTCCGGCTGCGGAGCATGGAGGAGCACGGCGTCCTGCGCTACCCGATCATCGCGGTCAATGAAGCGGCAACCAAGCATTTCTTCGATAACCGCTACGGGACCGGTCAGAGCACGATTGACGGCATCCTTCGCGCTACCAATCTGCTCCTGGCAGGAAGTACGGTTGTCGTGGCTGGCTACGGCTGGTGCGGCCGCGGCATCGCGATGCGCGCCCGCGGCATGGGAGCCAATGTGATCGTCACCGAGGTGGACCCGGTCCGCGCCCTCGAGGCGCTGATGGACGGGTATCGGGTGATGCCGAGTGCCCGCGCCGCGGCCGAGGCCGACGTCTTCATCACCGCGACCGGTGATGTTAACGTGATTGACGCGCCCCAGATCGCCAATCTCAAGGATGGCGCCATCCTGGCAAACGCAGGGCACTTCAACGACGAGATCAACCTCCCGGCACTCGCCGCCGCCGCGGTGGAACGGCGAGTGGTCCGCGATTTTGTCGAGGAGTTTCGTCTGGCCGATGGGCGACGGGTCTACGTGCTGGCCGAGGGACGGCTGGTCAACCTCTCTGCCGCTGAGGGACATCCTGCCGCGGTCATGGATATGAGCTTCGCGAATCAGGCACTGTCCGTCGCCTACCTGGTTCGCCACGCGGCCGGGCTGGAGCGGAAGGTATACAATGTGCCGATTGAGATCGACACCGAGGTCGCCCAGCTGAAGCTTCAGGCGATGGGGATCGAGATCGACGAGCTGACCGCCGAACAGAAGCGGTACCTGGCTTCGTGGGAATCCGGGACGTGATCGACGAGATAAGAGGAGGCCCTCCATGAGTAATCTGACCTTCATGCGGTCGCCGCGACTCCTGTTTACTTCGGAATCGGTGACCGAGGGCCATCCGGATAAGCTTTGCGACCAGATCTCCGATGCGGTGCTGGATGCGATCATCGAGCAGGATCCCGCGGCGCGGGTCGCCTGCGAGACGGCCACAACGACGGGGCTGGTCCTGGTGATGGGAGAGATCACCACCAGCTGTACCGTGGACATCCCAAAGATCGTGCGCCGGACTATCCGGGAGGTCGGGTACACCAACGGCGCCTATGGGTTGGATGCCGAGACTGCAGGGGTGATCGTCTCCATCAAGGAACAGTCTCCTGACATCAGCCGGGGAGTGGATCGCGCGCTGGAAACGCGGGATGGCACGGGAGCCGAGGAGGACCTCGATCAAATCGGCGCGGGCGACCAGGGCATGATGGTCGGCTTCGCCTGCACCGAGACGCCTGAGCTCATGCCCACCACAATCTCACTCGCCCACCGCATCTGCCGGCGTCTGGCCCAGGTGCGCAAGTCTGGCCTCCTCCCCTACCTCCGTCCGGACGGTAAGTGCCAGGTAACGGTCGAGTACCAGTACGGCAAGCCGGTGCGCGTGGATACGATTGTCGTCTCCGCCCAGCACGATGAGGATGTGCCCCTGGAACGTCTCACCAGCGACATCATTGATACCGTGATTGGTGAGGTCGTGCCGCCGCATTTGCTCGATCGGAAGACACGCTTCCTGGTCAATCCCACCGGGCGATTCGTCATTGGTGGGCCGATGGGCGATGCGGGACTCACCGGTCGAAAGATCATCGTGGACACCTACGGAGGCATGGCCCGCCACGGCGGGGGCGCCTTCTCCGGCAAGGACCCGACGAAGGTGGACCGCTCCGGTGCCTACGCAGCGCGCTATGTTGCCAAGAACGTTGTTGCCGCGGGCCTGGCGGACCGGTTCGAGATTCAGCTCGCCTATGCGATCGGCGTAGCCCGTCCAGTCTCGATCATGATCGAGACGTTCGGAACGGCTCGCGTACCGGAGGAGACGATCCTGGAGCTCATCCAGGCCCATTTCGATCTCCGGCCGGCGGCGATCATCCGTCAACTGCGGCTTCGGCGTCCTATTTATCGCCCCACTGCGGCCTACGGACACTTCGGCCGTGATGACATCGATGCTCCGTGGGAGTGCACGGACAAGGCCGAGATTCTTCGCCGCGATGCCGGTCTGTAACCCGACACACCACGGGCAGGAGGGAGACTCGTGCCGCGCGTGCTCGTAACTGGCGCGGGAGGGTTTGTCGCACGTCACGTGTTCTCGCTGCTCCGAGCACGCCCAGATACGGTGCTCTTTGGCACGATCCGCCACCGGGCTCCCGCGGGAAGCAGGGATGGAGATGATCTCCTGTCCGCCACGCTGTACGAGGGCGACCTCACTGATCCACGCTTCGCCGACGAGGTGGTACAGCGAAGCCAGCCAGATTGGATCGTCCACCTGGCGGCCCAGGCATCTGTACCTGCTTCCTGGATAGATCCGGCCGCGACGCTGACGAACAATGTGATTGCCGAACTGAACATCCTGGAGGCAGTCGTCCACCACGTGCCGCACTGCCGTGTCCTCATCGTGGGTTCGTCGGAGGAGTACGGCCGCATCCGACCAGAGGATCTACCCGTCTCCGAGGATGCGGCACTCCGCCCGGACAGTCCATACGCAGTGAGCAAGATCGCCCAGGATTTCCTGGGACTGCAGTATTTCCTAGCGCGGGGCATACCGGTGATCCGGGTGCGCCCGTTCAACCTCATCGGCCCGGGGCAAGCCGACCAGTTCGCGATCCCCAGTTTCGCGCGTCAGATTGCCGAGGCCGAGGCCGGGCTCGGTCCGCCGGTCGTTCGCGTCGGCAATCTCGAGGCGCGGCGAGACTTCACCGACGTGCGCGACGCCGCGCGCGCATACTGCTTGCTCCTCGATCGTGGACGGGTCGGCGAGGTGTACAACGTCGGGAGCGGCACCTGCCGATCGATCGGGGAGATGCTCGCCATCCTCTGCCGCCAGGCCCGCCGACCGGTCGAGATCCAGGTGGATCCTTCGCGATTCCGCCCATCCGATGCTCCGATGGTGCAGTGCGATGCGACGCGCATTCATCGCGATATCGGCTGGAGGCCGCTCATCCCGATCGAGCAAAGCCTGCACGACGTTCTCGAGGAGTGGCGGAGGAAAACCGCAGCCAGATTACCGGGAGGGAGAGAACAGACCGAATGAAGGCGGTCATTCTTGTTGGCGGCGAAGGAACCCGGCTCCGTCCGCTGACGGTCAAGGCCCCCAAACCCATGCTGCCCGTCGTCAATCGGCCGTTCCTGGAGCTTGTCATCGCCTATCTGCGCCGGCACGGCATTCAGGACGTTATCTTGAGCATGGGCTACCGGTCAGAGGTGATCGAGGCGTACTTCGGAGACGGCCAGCGATTCGGGGTCAACCTCGCGTACGTGGTCGAGTCCAGTCCGCTGGGCACGGCAGGGGGCGTGAAGAATGTCGAGAAATATATCGACGGTACGTTCTTCGTTTTCAACGGCGATATCCTGACCGATCTGGACCTGGGCGCCATGCTGCAGTTCCATCGCGAGCGCGGTGCGTGTGCTACACTCGCCCTGACGCCCGTCGATGATCCCTCGGCCTATGGGCTGGTCGAGACCGATCCCGATGGCCGCGTTCGGCGGTTCGTCGAGAAGCCCCGCCCGGACCAGATCACGACCAATCTGATCAACGCGGGCACCTACATCCTCGAGCCAGAGATCCTGGAGCGCATCCCGCCGGACACGTACTACATGTTCGAGCGCGGGGTCTTCCCATCTCTACTGGACCGAGGGTCGCCGCTCTTCGGCTACCCTTCCGACTGCTACTGGATCGACATTGGAACGCCGGCCCGCTACATCGCAGTCCATCGCGATGTGCTGTCGGGAAGGGTCGAGCACCTGCGGGAAAGTGTCCCGATTGGAACGGCAGTCACTGCGGGCGCAGGTACCCGCATTGATCCCGGCGCAACGATCGACGGACCGGTTGTCCTCGGGGAGGGGGTGCAGATCGAGGCGGGCGCCCGGGTGCGAGGTCCGGCGGTTATCGGCGACGGATGCCTCATCGGACCGGAGAGCGAAGTGGACGGCGCTATTCTCTGGCGGAAGGTCCGGCTGGGCGCCCGGGTCATCCTCCGGGAATGCGTTATCGGTAATAATGCGACCGTCGACGACGATAGTGTCATCTCCGGAGGCGCGATCGTCTCTGACGGCTGTCGCATCGGCTGCCGAAACCATCTCGACCGCGCTGTTCGGATCTGGCCCGATGCGTCGATCGCGCCCAATACGATCAGCTTCTGATCAGACGAGCCGTGCGAGTGCCACGGCTTTTCCGGGGAGGTGGCTAGAACACGGCGGATTCATCAATAGTCGAAGTGGGGATATGTCCGGGGCCTTGCCGGCTCCGCGATGCGAGGGCATGCATCACTTCCAGGCACAAGCCGAAAATCTGGGGGAACGGGCCATCGGGCCCGGTAAGGAGATGAAGGGTTGCGCGTTCTGATCACTGGGGTGACCGGAATGGCCGGAAGCCACCTGGCCGAGTACCTCCTGACCCTCCCCGGCGTCGAGGTGTTCGGAACCT
>DATGMJ010000021.1:0-2520 GCA_035293685.1 Chloroflexota bacterium
CCGCGATGGGCGGATCATCGCTTTTAACCCGGCCGCGGAGTTGCTCACCGGCTGGTCTGCCTGCGAGGTTCTCGGTCGTGGTTGCCAAGAGGTCTTTGGCCCCGGTCTGGGCGAGACGACGATGCGCCTGCTCGCGGGTGAGCCTCCTGATGATGGTGTCGCAGAGGCGGTGGTCGTGAATCGATCCGGCGAGCGTCGCCATGTTGCGGCTAGCTATGCCTACGTGGCGGCGAGCAACGGCGAGGGGCCGTTCGCGCTCGCTGTGGTGCGCGATATCAGTCGCCAGAAGGAGGTGGAGAGGCTCAAATCGGACTTCATTTCGATGGTCAGCCATGAACTCCGAACGCCGCTCGCGGTCATCAAGGGATATGCGGCCACGCTCCTGAATCCATCACTGCACGTCGACGCCGAGCGGCAACAGCGATTCCTCCGGGGAATCAACGATGCCTCCGACCGGCTTACCCGTCTGATTGATAACCTCCTCTCGGTTTCCCGCTTCGAGTCCGGGCGCTTCCGACTCAACCTCCAACTGGTTGACCTGTCCGACTTGGTCTGCAGGGTAGTTGCCTCTCTCCGTGGGTCGGTGGGCTCTCACCGCCTGACCTGCATCGTTCCGCCCGAGGGACTGGTTGCGCGGCTCGATCGTGACCAGATCGAGCAGGTGCTGGTGAACCTCGTCAGCAACGCGGTGAAGTATTCGCCCGAGGAGAGTGAGGTCGTTATCGAGCTGCGGGCATTCGAGGATCCCTCGCTGGTGCCTGTGCCAGTGCGGTTTGCCAGCGGGATCCCGCGTGGTGCCCTGCTCATCGTACGCGACCAGGGCATCGGGATCGCTCCGAATCACCAGCGCTTCATCTTCGACAAGTTCTATCGGGGCGATGCACCGGCGGTGCGGCGTGTAGCAGGCACCGGTCTCGGGCTCTATATCTGCAAGAGCATTGTTGAGGCACATCACGGCGCCATCTGGGTTGAGAGCCAAGTTGGTCGCGGAAGCACGTTCTACGTCGCCCTTCCGCGGGAGTGAAGGATATGGCCCAAACCGTTCTGGTTGTCGATGACGATCCAGATATTTGTGAAATCGTGCGCGTGAATCTAGAGGGGGCGGGGTATGACGTGGTCGTAGCGGCCGATGGGGCGGCGGGCCTTGCCGCGGCGCGCGAGATTCTGCCTGACCTGATCATCCTGGATGTTCTCCTGCCGGAGCTTGATGGCTGGCAGGTCCTGGAAGAGCTGGAGCGGGATCCAACCACGGCCGGGCGCCCGGTGGTGATGCTGACCTGCAAGGGAGACGACCAGGATGTCCTCCGGGGCCTCGGCCTCGGGGCAGTCGAGTATCTCACGAAGCCTTTCTATCCAGAGAACCTGGTCGCTAGCGTCCGGATCCTCCTCGATGTGTTCGACGCATCGATGCGTGATCATCGGCGCCAGCAGCTGATCGCCCGCCGTCGCCGCCTCATCGAACGGATGGCATCAGCGGCATCCTGAGCACGGTTGCCGGGCATGCAGGGCCCGGCTCCCGGCGCGCGCCCCCTGGCGATCTGGCACCTGAGTCTGCGCTCGAGCAAGGGAGGGAGGGGATGCTCAAGAAGGAGCGAATCCTCATTGTCGAGGACGACCCCGAGGTAGCGGAGGTCCTGCAATGGAACCTGTTTGCGGCCGGCTATGCGGTCACCGTTGTCGAGGATGGGCTTGCGGCCCTCCGGGCGTTCGATGATGAAAAGCCCGCACTGGTGACGATCGATCTGAACGTGCCGACTGTCTCGGGATTTCGTCTGATCAAGCTCTTCAAGCGTTACGCGCCCAAGGTGCCGATCCTGGTCGTCACTGCTCTGACCTTTGAAGAGGCCGAGGAGACTGCTCGCGTCGGTGTCGAGGATTTCATCACCAAGCCCTTCGATCCCTACGATCTTCTCCGTAAGATCGAGTATTTCCTGGAGCGCCGCCGCCTGTCGGATGCACCGAGACCGGTCCCCCTGCCGCCGCCGGTACCTCCGGTCTCCGTTTCGCCGTCGCGGACGCGCGGCGCGTCCGCCGAGATCGCCTAGAGCCGTCTTTCTCTGCTGGCCCCGCGCCGCTCGCAAGCCGGGGAGTCCACGATCCGGGTCGTGGACCTGGAAGCGGCCTGGTTCGGGAGCCGTGCTCCGGATGATCCTGCCAGTCGCAGGGCCTCGGGCGCCGGCGTTGCTCTGGCCCCGGGGTCCTGCACGATCAGCGAAAGAAGTCGGCCATGGAGCGGGTGGTTGGGTCAGCCGCGTGACCGAGATAGCCGAGCTGCCAGGCCTCTTCGATCGTGCGGAGCAGGCTGTAATGCGTATACGGCTGGTCCGAGGCGAAAGCACGGCGCCCGCGCGCGGCGATCACCAGGGTAGGGACGTGCCCACCCGCGGCGTTGCCGCAGCAGCCGTCATTGGTCTGCCCTTCATCCCAGGTAATGAAGAGGACACCGCCGTTCTGCCACGCGGGGGAGGCAAGAAGGCGTGGGACTAGCCCGGAGAGCCAGATATCGCCCTCTCGCGTCGA
>DATGMJ010000022.1:0-5490 GCA_035293685.1 Chloroflexota bacterium
AAAAGGGGCAGTTGTTCGGGCGTGGACGCCGCCTCTTCTTTAAGCCGATCGGCTGGCAGCCAGCGTCGCTCGAGCTGCCGGAGCGGAACAGCTTCGCCGCCGAGCTGGAGCATTTCGTGGACTGCATCGCCACCGGGACCCAGCCGCTGAATACCCACATCCACGGCACCCGGGTTCTCCGCTTGATCCTCGGGGCGTACGAGTCGATGCGCGAGCGCAAGGTCGTTTCCCTGACCTGATGTCCCCGGGCCGCGCCGGATTGATGGCGCGGAGCGAGAAGGTATCCTGGCCGTGCCTTCGGCCGGAATGCCCGCGGCAAGGGAGGAGCGGCACGGCGTATCGGGCGTATGCTCTCGCCCGGGGGATGCCCGACCCGGTGCATCCCCCGCGAGCAGTCCCTCCCGATAGAAAACACGATGTGATCGTCAGCCTTCTGATAGGTGAGAGCGAATCATCGGGCCGGGATCAGGGAGCGATCTCGGCCCGATCCGCGCTGGATATGGGGCTTTCAGCTTGGCCGCTGATGAATGCTCCTGCCCCCGCAGTGGTCTGGTTCTTCTCTCAGCCTCCGGGTCGTCGGTCCCGCAGGCAAAGGGGTGCGCGACCGTTTTTGGTTCGCTGGAAGCGTTCCCTGATGGGAGGATCAGAGAGAGACCCCACAGATGAGGAGAGGAATGAGAATGCGGACGCCCGCTCGCTACTTCCAGGGTCTTGACGCATCACGATTCACGGTGGTAGAATGTTTCACACGGGCGGTTAGCTCAGCTGGTTAGAGCGCCACGTTGACATCGTGGAGGTCACTGGTTCGAGTCCAGTATCGCCCACCGTGTGCACGGCCCGATTCCTGATCGGATCGGGCCGTGTTGCTTCTCCGGGCCGCCTCCCTGCGGCGTGGTCAGCACGGACTGGTCTCCCACTTGCAGACGAGCCCTTGATGCGGGCGACGCTGCACGATTCGGTCGAGGGCCGCGCGAAGCTCCTGAAAGCGGAATGGCTTCTCGAGCACCGCATCGGCTGGCGGACCGTATTGGAGGGGGACGGCGGCTTTCCGCTTCCAGCTCGTGTACAGGATAACCCCTACCGTTGGACAGCAACCTTTGAGATGAGCGACGAGTTCTGTCCCCCGAGACCCGGCGATCTCCTGACTAACGATCGCCACGTCTATGGGCTGGCTGACCGCGGCGGATCGCGCGCTGTCCAGGTTGGTCGCGACGAGCACCCGGTGCCCCTGGATTTCGAGCATCATCCGGAGCATGGCCGCGAATTGGGTTTCGTCATCGACCACGAGCACGGTCAGGCGGCCGGCAGGGCCCGATTGATCAGGCGGACTGTCCCCGACAACAATAGACCAGGGAAGGACATCGTTGGGAGCTGGCATCAACGCCTCCCCGGAGTGCTGGGCGGTGCCAGCTACCGAACCCGCGGAAGGGTCATCACCCGACCAACGATGGCGATGATCTCCGAAGGTTCCGCCGGCCAGTGGACATAATCGTCGGCTCCCACCCGCAGACACTCGATGATCTCGCTCTCCTGGTTCTGATCGGCCAGGACGACCGTGCGCACGGCGGCGCACGTGCGCCGCAGGGCTGCCACGATCTTCGACGGGGCGATCTCCTCGCTCAGTGATGCGTCCAGAAGCAACACCCCGGCCTCGTCGACCGGCTCCCGGCGGCGCGCGGCCAGGTGGAGCAGTTCGCGGGTCGTTGCACAGGTACGAACCGAGTATCCCGCCCGCTCGAGGGCGGCCGAAAGGCGTACTCGCCGCCAGTCATCCGGGGAGGCGCAGATGACCTCTGGCTCGTTCGGCATCGTAGGAAGTCCCTCCTCTTTGGACCGAGATCGCCGAGAGCAATCCGAGGAAGGCCCCGGCCAGGGCAACGAAGTCACCGATGCTGGCGAGTCGCTGCTGCCCTCCAGGGAGTGTTACGATATAGCGGTCGATCAGCGGTGCGAGCGCAACCGCTCCATCATCTCGGACAGCACGATCCTTGCTCCCTGGAATCAGGCGTTCTACCGTCGTTCCAGCAGGTACCTCGTGTGCGCCAAGGCCGGCCGGCGCGGGCATTGTTCCCCCGTTCAGGAGCATCACCGCCATGTTGAGCGCGGCTCCCAGCGCAATCACCCGGATCCAGGCGTATTTTATGTTCAGGGCGGCGAAGACGAGGATTGGCCCGTAGGAAAGTGGAAGAATCCAGGCAAACGAGAGCGCGGACTGCCCGTGGTACGAGAGCCAGCGGACCCAGATTGTCTGCAGTGCGAGTGTCAGGAGAAGGAGCCACGGGCACCGCGGGAGGACAAAGTGAAAATGGAAGGAGCGCCGTCGCCACCGCGCCCCCAGCGTGACGACTACGCCGAAGAAGGTGGCGACGGCAAGGAACGGGACGACCATACGTGGCTAACGCGGATGGTCAGAACGGGAGAAAGACGTCTGCGGCCGCGCCAGCCAGCAAGGTTGCGATAAGCAGGGCAAAAAGGACGTATGCGGTCAGGCGAGCGCGCATGGGAGCAACCTCCGTCTCCAAGCCATTCGGCTGACTCGATCAAGGCGGCGGGTCTCGGCGCCCGCCAATCCCTGTCGGAATCGTGTGCTTAGAGCGTAATCGGAGGATTTACGAGGGATTTACAACGCGGCGGCTATCGTGCTGTTCGTTGCCCCACGACCGGGGGTGCTCCTGGCGGTCGGCCGTGAGCTGGCGATAGAGCTCCTCTACATCCGCATCGGGCTCTGCGTCGAGCTCGTCGCGGGCGATGCGGGTGTAAAGCCACATCTGCGACTCCACCGCTTGTCGGTCGCCGGCGGCATGGTAGAGCCGCATGAGCTCGGCGTGGGCTGATTCGAGGGTTGGATCAACTTGAAGCACGAGCTCGTAGCAACGGATGGCCTGCTGCAGAAGGCCCTGGCGCGTATACCGATCGGCCAGGGTGGAGAGCGTTCGCAGGTAGAGCGACATCCAGTAGCGTCGGATTGGCTCGATCCACTCTGCATTGAAGCCGGCTAGGAGCTCGCCCCGAAACAGGCTGGGCACGACGGCCGGCAAGCGCATCCGTCTGTTCACCCGGAGTTCTTCGGCAAAGCTCGCGAGAAGGCGGGTCTCGATGGTGATCTCCCCCGGTGTCGCCTCCAGGCACAGTCGGAAGCTCCCATCGGCCTGCCGGGCGAGAAGCCGATCGCCTGGAGCGCCGAGAAGATGGGCCAGGGCTGTCCGTAGATTCGAGACCGTCACCTGCAGGTGCTTCAGAGCGGTTGTGGGATCACGATCGGGGAAGATGTCGGCCATGGCCTGATCGCGGGTAAACCCATCCAGATGAAGCACTGCATACCAGAAGAGCTCGATCGCCTTGTGCCGCAGACCGTAGGGCCACTGCACTTCCTGGCCGTCGATGATCAGACGGGGCGGCCCGAACAGTCGAACCTCCGTCTGACGCGGGCCGGGGGCAGGGGGCCGATCGATTGCTGCTACCGCATGGAGAAGCTTTGGGGCCGATCGGTCTGCTGCGGTGAGCCGCAGCAGGGCGGTGAGCGAGGAGTCGGGATAGCGCGCGGCGATTCGTGTCAGGAGGGGAGCAATGGGGCGAAGTACCCAGAGCCCGACCGCCGGCAGGGCCCTCCCAGGCCGTTTTTCGATGAACTCGACGATGGTCCGTTCAGCCAGGTCACTGTCGCCGTTCTCCTGGAGGGCGTAGGCCTCCAGGAGAACGGCCTGCCAGGCATCCTGGAAGCCGCCAGGAGTGCCAGTCACCTGGCGCGCTGCGGCGAAGTACTCGCGGGCGGCGCGCGGGTTGCCCGCATGGAGGGCCCGCATACCCTCGGCCAGGAGACGATCATAGCGGGCAGGCTCGTTCTGGACCTGTCGCAGCTGTTCGAGCGCCATGTCGGCTTCAGCGGTCAACCCCAGGGCGAGGCAGGAGATCGCTAATCCTGCCAGGGCTCGACTGAAGCATCCGTCGCGGTCTCCCTCGTGGACAGTACCGATCACCGCGCGATAGCGCCTGGCCGCGGCTCGGAAGTCCTCCACATCAGCCAGGGCGTGCGCTGCCTGGAGATTGAGCGTGGTTTGCTCTCGCATCGGTACTAGCGGCTCTCGCAGGGCCTGCTCGAGACAGCCGAGGGCTCGGATGAACTCCCCGCGGCAGCGCGCGACCCCGGCTTGGGAGTGCAAAATACTCGCGCGCATTGCCACGTCGGCCGGATCATCTGCCAGGGAAAGGGCAGCCTGGAAGTGTTCATCGGCGGCCTCATAGTCCCCATCCCAGTAGGTAAATGCGCCGAGAACCTGGTGGAGGAGAAGGCGTTCCACGCGCGTGGAGTCCGGACTCAGCTCAGCGACGGCAAGGCCCTGGCGAGCTGTCTCGGTCGCCTGCTGATGATCGCCGAGAAGCCACTCGATCATTGCCACCCGGCACAGTATGCCCGCGGTCACCGCCGGTGCAGCCGATGGGCTTCGCCGCAGGCGATCGATGATCTCGCACATGGCGCGGTAGGCTGTCACCGCCGCAGCGCCCTGGCCAATGGCGAGATTGGCTCGCGCCTCGACGTACAGATGCCAGAATGCGATCTCCGGCTCCAGGGTCGAGGAATCTGTGCTGTTGAGCAGATCGAGCGCTTCGCGCGTCTGCCCCTTCCAGGCGACGAGCGCCCACGCCCGGGCCAGGCGCAGGCGCGGATAAGTGCGAAGATCATTCGTCTCGAGGCGGTCGAGAAGATCGTGCACCGCGCTGGGCGACTGGGTCAGCCAGTTCGTGAGGGGTATGAGGTCCAGCGATCGCGCGGCCTCGCCGCGGTCGTTGGCCTCCAGGTAACATTCCGCGCTCCGACACGGATCGACACCCCGCAGGGCGGCCCCGGCGGCCCGCCGGGCCGCCGCGCGCTCTCTAGGCGAGAGTTTCGCCTGGAGGATCGCCCGGGCGGTCTCGGTGAAGCGGTACATCTTGCCCCCGAGCTGCTCGAACAGAGGGGTTTCGCGCCCGATCCGGGTCAGAAGGCCAGCGGCCCGCGAAAGGGAAAGACCGGTCACCCCAGCTGCCAGGGAAGGATCGAAACTGGGGAGAACGGACAGGCGGGCCAGGTATTTGATGACCCGCGAGCCCAGCGGCGTGAGCACTTCCGCATCGAGGTACCGCTCCAGGTCCAGGCCATCTGGACGGGCCCAGCTCAGGATCCACGCACCGCTCGTGCGTGTCTTGAAGACTGCGGCCGCCTGGATCCGCTCCTCCTCGGTGAGCTGGAGATCGTCCCAAGAAAGGCAGGCGAGCTGACACTGCGCGGCGAGCCAGTCCAGAAGATTGTTAATCTCGGCTGGGATGCCCCGGCCTGCCAGGATCAGGCGGGTTGGAGGCGGCAGATAGCGGACCAGGTCACCCAGCGCGCGGGCGGCTGGGGGGGAGGTGAGCCGGTGAATGTCGTCGATGATCAGGGTGCGCGGCGCAGCCGGTGTACGCAGCCTCTCGACGATCTGGGCCAGATAGCCCAGGGCATCGAGTGACCGCGTG
>DATGMJ010000023.1:0-9879 GCA_035293685.1 Chloroflexota bacterium
CGCCGGGCCCGCGCTCGAAGCGAGGCCAGCTACCGCTCGGCTCGAAGGGAATCCAGCCGTACGGAGGAAAGTAGACTTCGGTCCAGGAATGGGAGTTCGCGTCGCGGACAAGGTAGCTCCCATCCTCCTGGCGCTCGCCGGTCGCATACCCGGAGACCACGCGGGCAGGGAGGCCGATACTGCGCGCCATTACTGCCATTGCCGAGGCGAAATAGTCGCAGTAGCCCGTCCGAGCTGTGAAGAGGAAATAATCCACCGCATCACGATCCGAGGGAGGTGGCGGCAGGTCCAGGGTATACGGCATCGAACGCAGGAAGGCCTCCAGGGCTTCGGCCTTGTCATACGGGGTCTGTGCGGAAGAGGTGATCTGCAGGGCGAGCTGGTGAACCCGCTCCGGGATCGGGGGGAGAGGAAGATACCGCTGTCGAACCTCCGGTGGGTAGGACTGCCCGGCCGCCCGGAGCTCATCGACCGAGGCCACTGAGACGTCCGAGACCACCGAGTACCGACTGCCATTCCGCAGAGGCTCGATCGACAGGGCGGCCACCAGATCGACGCTGGTGCCGGGGGCATCAGCGTAGGCCTGGGCCCGGACTGGCCGGTCGAACTGCACCGGCTGGTCCGCTCCGACCAGGTAGTTCCCGCGTGGAGCGAGCACCGTCACCTGCTGTACCATCTCAGACCGTGCCAGATCCTGCGGGCGGAGGATATCCAGGCCAGGCGGGAGGATCCGCTGATCGATTGGATCGCTACTGAGCCAGCCGTGGCCAGTGTACTGGTCATAGACGACGGCGCGCCAGTATTCTGGCCGCGGCGCGCTGATCTGGAGGACCGGCGTATCAGAGAGATGGAACGAGCCGTGGAGGGTCATCGCCCGGCTGAAGCCGCTCCGGGCTCCCTCGTTCCGCGCCTGGAGCCCTCCGAAGAATCGATTGAACTCCTCCTGGGCTGCTTCCCAGGGCTGTGCCGCATGGCCGAGGCTCTCCGAGAGCGCCCGCGCCGCAAGGACAGTCGGCGCCAGCCAGGCGAGCACCACCAGGCCGAGCGCCGCGGCAAGGCTGACTCGAAAGACCCGCCCGGCAAGACCGGACACCTCGCGCAACCCGACAGCCTCCCACCAGCGGCGGCGGGCTTCCAGATTCGTTCGCGCGATCAGCACCATGCTCGCGATAAGCTGGGGAACCATGTAGCCATACAGATTCGGGAAGGTCGCCAGAACCAGCGCCTGGGCGACGAAGCTGGCCGTGACCGGCCACCAGGCGCTCCCCATTCGAAAGACCGACCACGCGCCAAAGTATCCGATCACCCAGGAGATCAGTGCCAAAAGGAGGAGGAACAGCAGGTTATTCGTCGCCTGCCCTCCCCCCAGGACGATCGTGAACCAGGCGATGATCTCGCCAGCGACGTGCCCGAGCCGCTCGCCAAGCGATGTGTCTGGTGGAACATCCGGCAGAACGCGAGCGACTAGATAGAAGACACCTACCACTCCACCCGCCAGCCCGATCGGGTGAAGGATCTCTCCTGGGAGACCCGAGAGGGCAAACCCGAGGCCAACCAGCAGTGCCGCAAGGGCGACCCAGGTCAAGAGGCCAAACGGCAGAACTGGATCGAGCCCGATCGCGGCAACTGCCCAGGTCGCCGGTAGGATGACCAGGGCTAGCAGGATACTATCGACAAGCACCGCCGGGAATCGTGCGTACATCCTGATCATCCCCGCCAGCCGGCCGAGAGGACTGATCCGATCTGATCGCCACGCTTCACCAGGATGCTGGGAATCCCCAGCATCGCCAGCGTACCAACGAGGAGGATAGACGACGGAGCCTCTCCGAAGGTGCTGGGCTCCAGAACTACCGCGCCAGCCTGGATACCCCGTTCCCGCAGTCCCTGAAGGGTGGCCGGCCACGCCTCGTCAAGCGACGGGGTGATGATAATGAGCGCTGCATGGCGTGAACACCGCTGGCTCTCCGCGGCGAGGATCTCGGCAATTGGCTCTTCGCCATCCGCGCGAAGAATCGCCAGCTCTTCGAGAAGCTTGATCAGCTGTCGCTGTCCCCGGTCGGCCGGAATGACAATCCGCCGCTGGCTCGCAACCGCCACCATCCCGACTGCGCGACCATCAGCAAGGAAATGACGCGCCAGCGACGCCGCTATCGTCACACCATACTCCTCGGTCGACTCGTCCCCCTCGCCGCGCTGGACGCGGGCCTCGGCATCGAGGAAGATCCAGATATCTGCCACCGGCTCAACATCGAACTCCTTGACCATAAGGCGGCCAGCGTGCGCGGTCGCCCGCCAATGGACGTGCCGGACCGGATCGCCGGGGTGATAGTCGCGTATGCCCGAGACGTGGCTCGCCGTCTGATGCCAGCCCGTCCGCCGCCGATCACCACCGAGAAGCTGGCCGGCCGGTAGGGTGAGCCCGGTCAGAGCGACCGTCGCCGGATAGACCAGCACCGAGGCGACCGCGTCAAGACGGCGCGAACAGGTAAAAAGGCCAAATGGATCGGATGCGCGAAGATGTGCTGGCCCCAGCCGATACAGCCCCCGACGGCGGCACGGCGCCGAGATGCTCCAGCTCCGCACCCCGGTTAGGCCCAATGGAATCACCCGACCAATCCGGTAGTCCGGCAGGGTGCCGGTGTCCTCGATCTCGATCCAGACACGGGGGAAAGGAATGCGAGCGTGGAGGACAAGCCGCTGGTCCACTGTTCCTCCGACCTGGGCTCGGTCCTGTCGGAGGTGACGCTCCAGATGCAGACCGCGAACGCCCAGCCAGCTCCAGAGCGCAGCAACGATCAGCGTCGCTGCGAGGACATCGGTCAGGTGGAAGAGAACAGGTTGGCCGCTTGCCACGGCCAGGGCCGCCACAGTCGCGGTGAGCAGGGCGACCTTCAGCGCGCTCATGAGGGGCTACCGCTTCGGATGCAGGACACGCGCGCCGGGCACCGTGACACTCTCGAGGATCTCCTGTACGATCGTCGCGGTCTCGGTATGCTTGATCCGGGCGCCCGGGTTGACGATCAAGCGGTGACTCAGGGTCGGCACCGCCAGCGCCTTCACATCATCCGGCAGAACGTAATCTCGGCCGAGGAGTGCGGCGCGGGCCTGGCTTGCGCGGTAGAGGGCAATCGAGCCGCGCGGGCTTGCCCCGAGGTAGACATCAGTGTGGGAGCGGGTCTCACTGACGATCGAGACGATATATTCCCGCACTAGATCATCCACATAGACATCGCGGCGCACGATCTGCTGAAGCTCGAGCAGATCCGCGGCGCTGATGACCTCGCCAAGCTCTTCGATCGGGTGCTGCACCTGCTGGCGCTCGAGGATCGCCATCTCATCGCGATGCTGGGGATAGCCCAGGTTGATCCGGAGCAGAAACCGATCGAGCTGTGCCTCCGGCAGGGGGAAGGTCCCTTCGTACTCAATCGGATTCTGGGTCGCGAGTACGACGAAAGGGCGAGGCAGGGCATACGTGACCCCGTCAACGGTCACCTGCCGCTCTTCCATGCACTCGAGAAGGGCTGACTGCGTCTTGGGGGTTGCCCGGTTGATCTCGTCGGCCAGCACGACCTGGGCGACGATCGGTCCTGGACGGAACTCGAACTCGCCGGTCTTCTGGTTGTACACCGAGACGCCGGTGATATCGCTGGGCAAGAGATCAGGCGTGAACTGGATCCGTCGGAAAGAGCAGCCGACCGAGCGCGCAAGCGCACGGGCGAGGACGGTTTTGCCTACACCCGGCACATCCTCGATAAGCACGTGCCCCTGGCACATGAGCGCAATGAAGGCGAGCTCGACCTCGCTCCGTTTTCCGATAATGACCTTCTCGACGTTGCTGATGACCTGCTCGGCGATCGCTCGCACGTGCTGCATTCCGCCGGACCTCCACCGATCTGGAGCGCCGCCTTACCGACGAGGCCGCCGCATGGTTCGCCCCGCTCAGCGTCCGTGGCACTTCTTGTACTTCTTTCCACTCCCACACGGGCACGGATCGTTCCGGCCAATCTTTCGGCCCACCCGGACCGGCTCGCGCGGCTCCTCGGACTCCTGGCGGTTCGTCTGGAAGCGGCGCTGGGCCGGCCGCTGCTGCTCGCGCTGCAGGCTCACGTGATAGATGCTGTGGACGACATCGTGACGGATCGCCGCGAGCAGGCTCTGGAACATCCGGTAGGCCTCGGCCTTGTACTCGACCAGCGGGTCGCGCTGACCATACGCCCGCAGACCGATTCCCTGGCGCAGATCCTCGATCGCAGTCAGATGCTCGACCCAGTGCCGGTCGATCACCTGGAGCATCAGGAGCCGTTCTACCTGGCGCATGATCTCAGGCCCGATCTCCTGCTCCTTGGCCTGGTACGCCTCGTCGGCAAGGTTCAAGATTGTCGAGCGTATCTCCTCCCGCGCAAGGCCGTGGAGCGCCGGGGGGGCATAGGCGGGCGAAGGTGGGAGGATCCCTCGAAGCGCCATTGCCAGCCCTTCGAGGTCCCAGTCCTCCATGTGCGGCGCGCTGGTATAGGCATCGACCAGGCTATTCAGCTCCTGGTGGATCATGTCCCGAATATTCTCGCTCAGATCCTCCTTCCCGAGGATCTTGCGCCGCTCTCCGTAGATGATCTCCCGGTGCTTGTTCAGGACGTTGTCATACTCAACGACGTGCTTGCGGAGATCAAAGTTATGGCCTTCGACCTTGGTCTGAGCGTTCTCGATCGCCTTGCTCACCAGCCCGTGCTCGATCGGCACATCATCCTCGAGGCCGAGGCGGTCCATCAGGCTGGCGATATTCGGACCGCCGAACCTCCGCATGAGGTCGTCCTCGAGCGACACGTAGAAGCGGGAGGAGCCCGGATCGCCCTGCCGGCCGGCCCGGCCGCGTAGCTGATTATCAATCCGTCGGGCTTCGTGACGCTCCGTCCCGATAATGTGCAGACCACCGAGCTCCCGGACCCGGGCCTGGTCCCTGGCGCAGAGACGCTCCGCCTCCGCGCGGGCCGCCGCGATCTGATCGGGCTCCGCGGTCAGCGGGTCGATCCCCTTCTTCTCCAGGATCTCATTCACCAGGCCGGCGGGATTGCCGCCGAGCAGGATATCCACGCCGCGCCCGGCCATGTTTGTTGCGATCGTCACGGCGCCCGGCCGTCCGGCCTGGGCGATGATTGCGGCCTCACGCTCGTGGTATTTGGCATTGAGCACCTGATGAGGGATATTGCGCTTCTTCAGCAGGTTGCTCAGGTACTCCGACTTCTCGATCGAGATCGTCCCCACGAGCACCGGTCGACCAGCCCGGTGCATCTCCTCGATCTCGTTGACAACCGCCCGGAACTTGGCTTCCTCGGTCTTGTAGACGACATCCGGGAAGTCCTGGCGGATCATCGGCCGATGGGTCGGCACGACAACCACATCCAGGCCGTAAATCGTCCGGAACTCCTCCCGCTCGGTCCAGGCTGTACCGGTCATGCCAGCGAGCTTCGGGTACATCCGGAAGTAGTTCTGCAAGGTGATCGTGGCTAGGGTCTGGCTCTCCTGCTGGATTCGCACATTCTCCTTCGCCTCGATCGCCTGGTGCAGACCTTCGCTGAACCGCCGCCCGAACATCAACCGGCCGGTGAACTCGTCAACGATTACGACCTCGGCATCCCGGTCGGTTTCGCCCGGCTCCAGCACGCGCCCATCTTTGACCAGGACGTAATCGCGATCGCGCTTGAAGATGAAGTGGGCCTTAAGCGCCTGTTCCAGGTAGTGGGTCAGCTCGTAGTTTTCTGGATCGTACAGATTGTCCAGATTCAGCCACCGCTCGAGCTTGTGGATCCCCTCCTCGGTGAGCATCACCGCCCGGACCTTCTCGTCGATCTTGAAATCGGTCCCCGGGTTGAGGCGCGGCACCAGACGAGCGAATAGGTAGTACCGATCGGTCGCCTGCTCAGCCTGAGCCGAGATAATCAGCGGGGTGCGTGCCTCGTCGATCAGAATATTGTCGATCTCGTCAATCACCGCGAAATGGAGGGGCCGCTGGACGCACTGGCGCAGATCGACCACCATGTTATCGCGCAGGTAGTCGAAACCGAACTCGTTATTCGTGCCGTAGGTGATATCCGCCAGGTACGCCTCGCGCCGCGGCACCGGCCGCAGATGGCGGAGACGCGGATCATCGCCCTCGTAGGACGGATCATAGAGGAAGGCCATCTCGTGCTGAATGACGCCGACCGACAGCCCCAGCGCGTGATAGACCGGCCCCATCCACTGGGCATCGCGCTTGGCCAGGTAATCGTTGACGGTGACCAGGTGCGCACCTTTGCCGGGCAGGGCGTTCAGGTAGAGGGGAAGGGTCGCCATGAGGGTCTTTCCTTCGCCCGTCTTCAGCTCGCCTATCTTGCGCTGGTGCAGCACGATACCGCCGATCAACTGGACATCAAAATGCCGGAGGCCAATGGTCCGGCGAGCAGCCTCGCGCACCGCCGCGTAGGCCTCTGGTAGGAGATCATCGAGGGATTCGCCGTCGGCCAGCCGCTCGCGAAAGCGCGTCGTAAGGCCCCGCAGCTCTTCATCGGAGAGGGCCTGCATCCGTCCTTCAAGCGCGTTAATCTCGCGAACGATCGGCTGAATCTTCCGAATCTCGCGTTCGCTACTCTCGCCGATAACCTTTGTTAGCCAGCCCAGCATCCTTGCCATCCGACTGCCCGGAGCGGCATACCCGATGAGGCGTGCCTCGGTGGGGCTGATATTTCAGCGTGGACCGCGGTGAAACAAATGCGGCGCTCGGCGCGCCGCTGGTGGATCGACCCCTCATGCGCGGTAGGCCAACCAATGGAATTCTAGCACACCGTCTGGCCCGGTGTCTAAACGACAGCGAGGGAGCGAGCGCGCTCTCGGGCCGTTTTACATAGATTTTGCAAAGAGTTAACTCCCCTCCCCGGCCGGTCCGGTAGACTGCATCATGCCGCAGTGCCCTCTCGTCCGCCCACCGCGGCCTATCTGCCAAGCGGCGTGAGGGCATCCCCAAGGAGCCGCGGGAAACCACAACCGGGAGGAATCCGGCGCCTTCGCGCCGCGGGGAGCGGCTGGGCGGTTCAACCAGCCCCGCAGGCGAGACAATCCACCAGACAATTAACCTAAGGAGTCGAGTTTGAAGAAGAGAAGTCTTGTCCTGTTCCTTCTGCTCGCGGGCACGCTCGCCGCGTGCACCGCTACCGCACCTTCTGTCTCCACGCCGACCGTTACCCCTCCTGTAGCCAGCCCGGTCGCGTCAGCTGCGCCACCGTTGACCAGCGCAACGCCGAGCGCCACGGCGTCCGATAGCCAGAGGGCCACTCCTACGAGCTCCCCAACGAGCGCGCCCGCGGCATCGGACGCGCTTCGCTTCGACCTGGTCAAGGAAGGAAGCCAGGCGCGCTTCCGCGTTCGTGAGCAGCTGGTGGAACGGTCATTCCCCAGCGATGCGGTCGGCTCGACCGATGCGATCTCCGGCTCGATCACCCTGACGCCGGACGGCCAGGTTGTGCGGGACCAGTCCAAATTCACCGTGGACCTGCGCGGACTGAAGTCCGATAGCAGCCGCCGCGACCGTTTCATTCAAGGCAACACGCTTGAAACCGAGCGATTCCCAACCGCCGAGTTCATTCCAAGCGCGGTCACCGGGCTCGCGCGGCCGCTGCCGACCTCCGGCCAGGCCAGCTTTAAGGTCGCCGGCGACCTGACGATCCACGGCGTCACCAAGCCGGTGACCTGGGACGTGACCGCGCAGGTGAACGGTCGAGAGGTGACCGGCCAGGCGACAACTCGCGTCACATTTGAGGACTTCGGGATGTCTCCGCCCCGTGTTGCTGTCGTGCTCAGCGTCGAGGACAACATTCAGCTCGAGGTCGATTTCCACCTGATCCGCGCGGTCTGATTGTGCCGCCAGCCGTGTGGCTGGCGATCCCCAGGGCACTGAGCTAGGGGACGCGGGGCGAGCGTCCGGCCGCCCGCGCAATGTGCTCGTATACGTCCAACCGCTCGATCTCGAGCTCCGGTGGGACAATGTGCTTGACCAGAATGCCCGCATCTTCTCGGCCGACCCGTGCTGCAACCTCGGCGCGGCGCGGCAGGGCGTCGACGCTGTCCAGCACATCCAGCACCTGGCCATCCGCGAGCACCGCGAACTTACCGGCGAACTGGCGAACAAGCGCATCCCGCTCGCGGAGATAGGTCTTCATCTGCACCGCCACATCTGTCCGAGCGCGATCCAGCTCGGCCGACCAGGAGCGATCCACCGCGAAGTGGTGACCGAGATCCGAAATCGCGTCTCCGCGCACCTCAATGCGGTCGGCGGCAACGGGGCCGAGGCCGTGCGCCTCGGCTAGCAGGAGTGGATTCCGGTCGAACAGGTACGGCGGCGTTCCGTAATCCGCAGTCGGATCGTTCCCCATCAGACGGATCGCCGTAGCGTCAGTCGCGACAACGTTGTTTCCGACAATCAGTACGTTCGTCTGGACCGGCCGACCACCCCACTCCCGGCCATCTTGGGCGACCAGACCATCCACGATATTCAGCACTGGCGGAAAGATCGCCGCCACATCTACCAGCACCCGCGGCAGACGAATCGGCGCGTGCAGGTAGCGGCGCGGAGTTCCGTAGACCGGGCAGGGCGTCATGCCGAAGAGGTTCTTCAGGCAGACTGTCGCGCCTGTCGATAGGTGTGACTTCAGCTTGGCGATCGAGACAACCGCATCCACACCGAGAAGGTACTCACTGAACGCGTACCGCGCCAGCATGGCCGGCCGACCGGGGACAGGAAAATCCACCCATTTTCCCTCGTTCAGTTCGACCAGCCGCACATCGAAGCCCGCCAGAGCCCGATCCAGCCCCACGGCATCGAATACCCGCCTGCAGGGCATACCGGTCGAGGCGTCGCCAAGGATGATCTCGCCAGTGTAATAGCGGCGGATCAGGGAGACCGTCGCGCGAACGACACTGGCATCAACCAGCGCGACCTGCCGGCCGGCGTGGAGACGCACGTCGTCAATGCCAAGGTTTGGCTTGATGTACACTTTCTTCCGGCCGCGGAACATGTCCGCGATTCCTCCCATCAGCTCCGCCGCAGCGATCAGCCGCTCCTCGATCACGGCATCGCTCGCCTGGGCATCACAACGGATGACGGAGACAACCGGCTTCTGGTCCATCACTCTCCTCCCTACTCCGGGCACTGCGGGCACCGCGTCGGGATTGTACCGGCCTACCGGAAGAATGTCTACTCGACCAGCGGCTGACAGACGGGGCAGATGTAGGTGCCTCGACCACCCACTCGGAGCTTCTCAATCGGATGACCGCACCGCAGGCACGGCTGGCCGGCGCGACCGTGGACCCGCGGCAGGCGGGCGCCCGGGATCGCCCGCCCGTTGATAATCCGAGCGACACCATAGGTCAGCGCGAGATCGAGCACCTCCTTGATCGCCTCGTACAGGCGGCCCACGTCAGCATCATCAAGGCTTTCCACCGTCCGCAGAGGGTGGAGGCCCGCCCCCCAGAGGGCTTCATCGACGTAGATGTTCCCCAGTCCAGCCAGGAGAGACTGATCGAGCAGGAGCGGTTTGAGCCGACCGTGCGGGTGACGCCGCAAGCGGCTCGCCAGCTCGGCCGGGGTGAACTCTGGCGCCAGGGGTTCGACCCCCAGTCGCGTCTCCGGGACGATCGCCGCGACCTCACCGGTCGGCACGAGCCAAAGGCGAGCGAACTGACGGATATCAGTCAGATAGAGAACACTTCCGTCATCCAGGCGGAGAATCAACGAGGTCAGAGAATGCGGGAGCGGCTGACCAAAGGAGGGGACGGGATGACCACCTGCGATGTGCTCACCAGATGGCCGCTCCAGGACGATCTGACCTGCCAGGCCCAGATGGATCACGAGAG
>DATGMJ010000024.1:0-9455 GCA_035293685.1 Chloroflexota bacterium
ATGCCAATGCCGAGCACGAGCGCCATATCTCGATAGTACGGGCAGATCCAGTCTCGCCCCCGATCAAGCGCGAAGGCCAGGCCAATCTGGGCGGCCTCGTGGCCGCGACTGGTGATGACAAATCGGGCACGCCCCTGGCGGCTGAGCGCCCAGGCGCGGACATCGAGTGCTCGGCTGAGGAGCATGCAGCGGTACAGCTCGACGAGGGTGTTGGGGTGCAGGCCAATGCGGTCCAGTAGTGCATCGGATGATTGGTGTGTCGAGACCACCTTCCTCTCTCCTCCCTCGGACCGTCTGGCGTGGGATGGCATCGGTCCTTCGATACAGCATGTGCGAGGGGCATGCCCTCGTTTCCGTGCCGCTACGGGAGGGCCCGGCGACTGCTCGTGTTCATCCCGTCGCTGGTAATTCCCTCCCGCTATCTTGACCGTCTACCAGGGGATATAACACGCAATGGGCAGTTTCGGTACGGGTCGGGCGAGCCTCTCACGGCTTTCGGACACAGCGCAACTGCCCGGGGCACGGCTGATCCTGTGGACCATCGATCCGGGTCTCCGAGTATACGGGGCGGCGAAGGGCTCGTCAAGGGCGCACGTTCGCGCGGGCCGTGCAGACGGCCGTGCCAGCGGGTGCGGCGTTGCCGCGTATACGATCGGTGTGATAGAATCACCGCGGCCGGTTTGACCGCCGAATCCGTCCGCGTGGCGATCCACGACGGACCGTGACGGTGGCGCCGGGGCGATGCCCGTCGAGATGTAAATCACTGGCCGGGCGTTGTTTCTCGCCAGGTGGCGCCGTCTGATGACCGCGCGGCGCGGCCGGATGTTACCCCACGCGAGGAACGACCGTGAACCGAAAGCGCATCGCCCTCTACGCAGTATTGAGCCTCCTCCCCCTGCTGGCGGCCCTCTGGATCGCCGGCGTAGACCCGAACTACATCCTCGGCAACTATGTCACGACAAGCAGTGCCTTCGTGACCGGCAACCTGATCGAAGCGAGCGCGCCCGCGAGCGGGGAGGTCACCCGCATCGTCAGCAGTGTCGGCGATCCGGTGCATCCCGGGCAGATTCTTGCCTACCTGACGACCCTTCCCCAGCCGGACCGCCAGCTGCCAGTTGTTCCGCAGGTCCGGGCCCCAGCAGCCGGGACGATCGTCCACCTGTCCGTGCTGGTCGGTCAGCGCGTGGCCGTGGGAGATCCGGTGGCGATGATCGCCGATCTCCAGCAACTTTGGGTGATCGCGGGGATTGACGAAGGCTCCTTCCATGCCGTGCATATCGGCCAGCGAGCCGATGTTTACCTGCCCGCGCTCGACCGCACCTTCTCCGGTCGGGTTACCCAGCTCTCGCCGGATCTAAGCGCGAGCGCGCCGCGGTCGGGAGGGACAGCGGCGGGCGGAACAGCCAGCACCTTTCGGCAGAACAACCAGGTACCGGTGCGGATCGACTTCGATTACGGTGATGCGCTGGTATACCCGGGGATGTCGGCGAACGTCACTATTTACGTGCGGGGCTGATCCGGCGCATTGCGCGCCCGCCAGCGGCGCATGCGCTCGATCGTCTCCGGCGGGATCTCGCGGTCGCCGAGATCGGTCGGGTACATCCCCCGTCCGTGGAAGTCCGTACCGCCAGTGGGGATGAGGTCAAACTGGCGAGCGATCTCGCAGAGCTGCTCGACCGTGGCAGGCGGGTAGTCACCGTAGTAGCATTCGATGCCCACCAGGCCGGCGTCAACGAGCTGACGGACGAAAGCAGTGAGGTCGAAGTCGCTGTCCTCACCGGGGCTGATGTAGGTGGGGTGGGCCAGGACCGGCATTCCGCCAGCGCGGCGAATGAGCTGGAGCGCCTCAACTGGCGTCAGCTTGAATCGTTCGACGTAGGCCGGGCCGTTGCGGCTGAGGTAGAGATTGAAGGCGTCGCGGATGCTCTCCACGTAGCCCTTCTCGACCATCGCCTGGGCAATGTGCGGGCGTCCGACCGCCCCACTGCCGGCGAGCTCGCGAACGCGGTCGTAGCTGATCTCCATCCCGAGGCTGTTCAGCTTGGCCACGATCTGCTGGGCGCGCTGGATGCGCGAGTCGCGTAGTCGCGCCAGGGTCTCCTGAAACTCGGCGTTGTTGATATCGACGAAATAGCCGAGCATGTGCACCTCGGAACGCGGCACGTCGGTGCTGATCTCGACACCCGGCCACACCTCGAGCGGGGTGCCCTGGGCGCGAGCGAGGGCTTCGACCACCCCGTTGGTCGAGTCGTGATCGGTAATCGCCAGGAGGCGCAGCCCTCGCTCAAGGGCAAACTCCACCAGTTCAGACGGCGTCATCTGGCCGTCTGAGGCCGTTGTATGGACGTGTAAGTCAACTCGATCGCTCACGAGCATTCTCCCGCCAGGCTCAGCGTGCATAGTCGACCGCTCGCGTCTCGCGCAGGACGGTCACCTTGATCTGCCCCGGATACTCCAGCGTCTCCTCGATCCGCTTGACGACATCGCGAGCAAGGCGCACTGCCGAGAGGTCATCCACCTCCTCTGGCTTGACGATGATTCGCACCTCGCGACCGGCCTGGATCGCAAACGATCGTTCGACTCCAGGGAACGAGTTCGCGACCGATTCGAGCGCCTCCAGGCGCTTGATATAGTTCTCGACGGTCTCGCGCCGGGCCCCGGGGCGGGCCCCGGAGATCGCGTCTGCTGCCTGCACGATGATTGCCTCAAGAGACTGCGGCTCGTCCATCTCGCCGTGGTGATTGCCGACTGCCGCGGCGATCTTCGGCGACTTGCTGTAGCGGCGAACCAGCTCCGCACCGACCAGCGCGTGCGGTCCCTCGACTTCATGGCTCAGGGCCTTGCCGATATCGTGCAGGAGGCCGGCCGTGCGCGCCACGTTGACATCCGCGCCGAGCTCGGCGGCAAGGGCGGCCGAAAGGTGAGCGACCTCGATCGAGTGGGTCAGGATGTTCTGCCCGTAGCTCGTCCGGAACTTCAAGCGCCCGAGGAATTTGATCAGCTCGGGATGGAGGCCGTGGACCCCGGCCTTGAGGGCTGCCTGCTCCCCTTCCTCCCGGATGATATTTTCAACCTCTTGCCGCGCCTTGGCGACAACCTCCTCGATCCGAGCCGGATGGATTCGACCATCGGCGATGAGCTTCTGGAGTGCGATCCGCGCGATCTCTCGTCGGATAGGATCGAAGCCGGAGAGGGTGACCGCGTCAGGGGTGTCATCGATGATGACATCAACACCGGTCGCGCTCTCCAGGGCTCGGATGTTGCGTCCTTCCCGACCGATGATGCGGCCCTTCATCTCCTCGTTGGGCAGAGGGACGACCGATACCGTTGTCTCGGCAACCTGTTCGGCGGCACAACGCTGGATCGCTAGGGCGATGATCATGCGTGCCCGCCGGTCGGCCTCCTCACGGGCCTGCTGCTCGATCTCGCGAACGCGGCGCGCAGCATCAGCCTTGACCTCCTGCTCGATCTCGTGCAGGACGATCTCTCGCGCCTCCTCCATGGTCAGGTGGGCGATCCGCTCGAGTTCGTGCTGGCGCTCCTTTTTCAGCTCCTCGAGTTGCTGGCGCAGTGTCTCGACCTGATGCTCCTTCTCGGCGAGGGCGCGCTCCCGGCGGTCCTGGACCTCAATCCGGCGATCAAGGGTCTCCTCCTTTTGCTGGAGCCGCCGCTCCTGACGGTGTAGTTCAGCCCGACGGTCACGAATCTCGGCCTCGGCCTGGCTCTTGATCCTCAGGGCTTCGTCTCGTGCTTCCAGGAGGAGTTCGCGCTGCCGGTTCTTCGCTTCATCGATGAGCCGGTCGGCTGACTCCGCCGCCAGCCTTGCACTGTGATGATATTGCCGATTGCGGACGAACCATCCGAGGGCGAAGGAGCTGAGACCGACGATGATGACGGCGATCACCGAGATGATGACGTACGTCAGCATCCTTCACCTCCTTACATAAAGTATCTATCACGCGGGCCGTGCAGTCGACACAACACGCGGCCCGCATACACAAAAAGGGCGCATGCGCGCCCAGCGGTCTCGGGCCTTTTAGCTTACCGCGGCAGCATATGCCGCGCAAGCCAGATCGTTATTTTCCAGCATTCTCTAATCATAAGAGCCCGGTACCATCCATGTCAAGCGAGAGACCGATCCCCTGTACGGATACACGTGCTCGCCTCTGGAGAATCCTCTTGCGAGCGGAAGACGGTCAGTCGCCAGTGTGCGATAATTCGGGGCGTGCCGGGATGGTGCGCGCGGCCGGTACCGGCCGCGCTGGGATCTGTTTGGATGAGGGGGAGACGAGCGATGGAGCGAGCCGACGTGGTTGTCGTTGGTGCGGGCCTGATCGGAAGCGCGGTGGCTTGGCGCCTGGCGCAGGCCGGACTGCGGGTGGTTCTCCTCGACCGCGGTGAGCCGGGCCAGGAGGCTTCGTGGGCGGGAGCCGGCCTGCTCCAGCCAGAGGCCGGGCGGGAGGCCTCGCCGGAGTTGCTTCGCCTCTGGTTGGAGAGCCTGGCGATGTACGATGACTTTATCCGGGAGCTCCGAGAGGCGACCAGTGCGGATGTCGAGTTTCGTCGGTGTGGGCGGCTCGTGCTCGCGCTGGACGCGGCGGAGGAAGCCGCGCTTCACCAGCGAGCCGAGGCCCAGCGCGCGGCAGGCATTCCCTGCGAGTGGCTGACCGCCGCAGAGGTGCGGCGCCGAGAGCCCGCGGTGACGCCCGATGTGCGCGCTGCTCTCTACTTCCCTCAGCACGGACTCGTTGACAATCGGCGCCTGGTCCGGATCCTTGCCCTGGCGGCGGCGATGGCTGGCGCGCGTGTCCGTGGCTACGAGCCGGTCGTGGCGATCGCCGCACGCGGGGGACGGGTCGAAGGGGTCGCGACGGCTAACGGGCGCATCGCCGCTGATGTCGTGGTAAACGCGGCAGGGTGCTGGGCCGGTCAGCTCCTCCCCGAGCGATGGCCATCTCTGGGCAAGGAAGAATCCCCATCCCCAATCATTGGCCCGGCCAAGGGTGAGATCATCGCCCTCGAGGCGCAGCCGCGGCCGCTCGCGCACGTGGTCTCCACCCGGGATGCGTCGGTCTCGGCCCGGGCGGATGGCCGCATCGTCGTCGGCGCCACAGTCATTCACGGGACCTTTGACCGCCAGGTCTCGGTGGATGGCCTCACCCGCCTGCTCACGGCGGCGACAACGGCCGTGCCCGCTCTGCGCGCGGCGCGCTTCGTCGAGGCCTGGACCGGCCTGCGTCCCTATACGCCGGATGAGCAGCCGATCCTGGGGCCGGACGAGATCACCGGCCTGTACTGGGCGACTGGTCACTATAAGATGGGCATCCTATCCACGCCAGCGACGGCCGCAGTGATGGCGGACCTCATTGCCGGGCGTTCCCCCCGCATGCCGATCAGCTCGATGAGCCCACGGCGCTTCGCGCGGTGAGATAGGCGTTGCGAACGCCTGCAGAGAGGGCCGCAAGGCGGGTGCGTCTGCGGGCATCGGATCGCGCGGTCCCACTATGCGATCGCTGGCTGGCCAGGATCATCATCGCCAGCGCCGGCAGAAAGGTGAGCGGCACGACGATCAGGTGAATTGTGGTCAAGCTCATCGTCGCCTGGTTCCACCACCATAGGTAGGCCCAGATTGGGGTCGCGAGTGTGGTGGTGAAAGTGAAGAGAGCAATCCGCACGCGCACCCACCAGTCATGACCGAGGGCTGCCAGGGCGACCAGTGGTGCAAGGTACCAGCCAGCGAAGTGGGACGCCGCAAGAATCGTGACAAACAGCACCTCGAGCGCGGCCCGGGCGGGATCGATCTTCCCCTCGTGGAGTGCCCGGGCACCCCATAGACAGACCATCCCCAGCAGGCAGAGGCGGGCGGCAGTCAACCAGGAGGCTGCCCCTGGTAGGAGAAGGATGAGCAGGGCCGGGATCGAGGAGAGAAAGTTCGCATCGACGGCCAGGGCCCGCTCGATCGTGGCGGTGCCGGACCAGAACGGGGCGTAGGTCCCCGCGGCCAGGCCGATCATAACCGCCAGGCTCGCGATAAGATCGCGAATGCGTCTGCGAAGCGGCCGATCCGCTTCCGTCCGTGCCTGTGCCAGGAGGAAGAACGGGACCACCCCGACCGTGATGTACTTGATCAGCACAGAGGCCCCCATCGCCAGCGCGGCCGGGATGGTGTGCCGTCGCTTCAGCAGGACAAGCGCGAAGACGAGGAAGAAGGTCAGGATCGCATCGTTGTGGCCATTTCCAACCATCTCAATCTGCACGAGGGGATTCCAGCCGAAGAAGACGGCGGCGAGCGCGCTAGCCCGCGGGCCGCGGTCGGCGAAGGCTCCTGCCAGGAGCACTGTTGTCCCGATCACCGCGAGCGCGGCAAGCCCCTTCAGCAGGAGCACTGCAAGCGTGACGTTGGGGCCGGCCAGACGAGCGTCCAGCACGGTCAGGAGAATCCAGAGAGGCCCGTACGGCGAGGTCGACTGGGCCCACATGCCGGCGAAGCCGACGAAGGGGTCATTCGTCACGGTGGCGGGAGCGGTGACCAGCGGGTTCAGCCGATGGAAGAGCGCAACGTGCCCTTGCACGGCGTAGTTGTACACGTCGATCGCCGAGACGGGGTACAGCAAAACGAGCGTACCGCTGAACAGTACGGTCCCCCCAATTGCCAGGGGGACCGCCCGCGGCGTGCCGGTCACCGCGAGGAGCGCAATTCCATACAGGATGAACAGGAGAACGAGACCCGCTGTCACCAGGACCGCCGCCGACGGCTGGTAGGCGGTGAGCTTGCCCAGATCGGTGAGCTCGTTCCCATGAGAGAGGAGGGCAAACGGACCGAGCGCGGCGGCGAGGTAGATAATCTCGATAGCGATCCCCGCCGTCAGACCGTGGCGCGTCATCGTTTTACTCCTCGGGCCGCTCGAGCGCCCAGAAGACGCGGGACCGCGCGCTCGCCGGGACCCGCGGTTCCAGCCGATCGAGAAGGTGCACTAGGGGGAGCGGAAGGAGCCGGTAGAGATACGGTGAGAACAGGAAGCACGCCCGCCGCTCCACGACCTGAAGGCCTGCCGCATCGGCTGCCCGCTCGATAGTAGCGGGGGCGTGGATGAAGACCTTCCCGCCCCACGACCGCCGCCCCACGGCAAACCAGGCCCGCGGGGTCCAGCGATACGTATCAAAGACAAAGCGTCCCCCCGGCCGGAGGAGCGGCGCGACGGACCGGATCAACATATCGACTTCGGCGAAATGGAAAACAACGCGCAAGGCGACGACCGCGTCAAACGCGGCGGCGGCGAAAGGGAGCGCGAAGGCATCGGCCAGCACCGCTGGGGCCCCGACCGTGGGAACCGCGCGCGCGAGCATGGCATCTGAGGCATCAAGCATGATAACGTTGCATCCCTGCTCGGCGAGGCTTCGGCTCAAGCGGCCGGTGCCGCACCCGAGGTCGAGCACACGTCGGGCCCCGGCGATCAGATCGATGACCTGCCTGATCTCCCGCTGGCTGACCCAGGCACCGCTCGGACTGCCGAAGCGCTGCTGGTCATACGCGGCGGCGATCCGCTGCTGCCGGTAGAACTCGCGCTTTTCACGAACACCCGGATCGTGCAACAACGCCATAGTCGTAAATCTCCTCGTATTGTCGCACCAGGCGCGCTGGATCGAAGGAAAAGCGCATCAGGAAGCGTTGCGCGCGAACCATCTGGGCGCGGTGGGCCGGATCGTCGAGCAGGCGGCAGATCGCCCGCGCGAGATCCTCCGGATCCTCCGGACGGGCCAGTTCCGCTTCGCGCCCGGGCTCGATGATCTCACGGAGGAGGGGAAGATCGCTCGTAACCAGCGGGACCCCGGTCGCCATCGCCTCGAGCACCAGTCCCGGATAGGCCGCCTGACCGATCGTCAGGCGGTAGGGCAGCGCGAAGACGGTGCTCCGCCGCAAGAGCCCGGCGACCGGCACCCGCCCGATCAGCTGGACCCGCTCGCCGACACCGGTCTCGCGAATGGCCTTCCAGATCGGGCCGCGCGGTCCAAGACCGCTCCAGGCGATCACCAGATGTGCCGTGGGATGTCGCTCCAGTACGAAGGGCATTGCCCGCACGAGCACATCCACTCCCTTAACGTGGTTGAAATGACCGATGTAGCTGATGATCGGTCCGTTCTGGGGAAGGGCAACTGCGTCGGGATCCAGATCTTCATCAAGCCGGCTGAGATCGACCAGGTTGGGGATTACGCTGATGCGGTCGCGTGGAACCCCCAGGCTCTCCAGCTCGGCGGCCTGGAGCATGCTCGCCACGACGTAGCGGGCCGCGCGGAAGCGCGCCGTCCGCGCGATCAGCCGGTTATTGATCAGGAGTTGGGGCAGGTAGAACTGGGGAGCCGCGACCATGCGCCGGGAGACGAGATCCCGCACGGCCGGCAGGTGGGCCTCAAAGCCGACGACGATCGGCCGGCCGAGCAAGGCCTGGACGATGTCACCAACAAGGGCAAAGCTCGGAGTGGGAAGGTTCATCTGGACGATGTCGGCATCCAGGGCTGTGTTCTGGAGCCGGCGAACGATGCGCACCACGCGGGCCAGCTTGGAAAGGAGCAGGCCGGCGTTTGCCTCCGGCCCGTAGATCCGCTCGGGATCAAGCAGGCGCGTCTCGGCAAACGCGGTGACGAGCTGGACCTCATGTCCCCGATCGCGGAGCCCCCGCGCCAGGCCAACCAGCGCGTTGATCTGTCCGCTCAAGAGACGCGGGTGGATCGAAACCAAGCAGACCTTCACGATCTCTCCTTGACGAGTAGGCTCTCCGGGATGCTTGCGTCGCGCGGGTCGCCGATGGGTTTCCCCGGCCCCAGTAAGAAGGCGGCGAGCCCGATGACCACCCACAGCCAGAAGATCAGCAGGCGGGTGGCGACGGCCGCGACGACCGCGGGGCCCAGAGGGGCCCCGTGTGCGACGATCAGCCCGATCAGGGTTGCCTCAGCGGTCCCCATGCCGCCCGGGGCGAGGCTCAGTCCACCGACCAGCCCCGCGCTTCCGATCATCAGAAGCGCGGCCGGATACGAGACCGGATAGCCGACCACGCGGGCCATCTCCCACAGGATCACGCCGTCTCCCAGCCGCCCGATCGTCACGCAGGCCAGGGCGAGTGCCAGCGTCAGGGGATGACCGATGCGTGCCCCACCTGTTTGCAACTCGCCGATCGCACCGCCGATCCTCTGGGCGCCGGGGAGTCTAGACATCCATCGGCCGCCCCATCGACGCAGGCGCACGATGAGTCCGCGCGTGATGCGCGCCGCGGCATCACTCCGCTGGCCCTGCTGAATGAGGATGGCTGCGATGATCACCCCGATTCCCAGGATTACCCAGCCCAGCGCACGGTTCCCGGCCACGACATGGGAGAGATCGAGCGTGCCGCCAATAAGAACGAGCAAGCCGAACGCGGTGAGATCCGTGATTCGCTCGACAACAATAGCCGGCAGGGACT
>DATGMJ010000025.1:0-7193 GCA_035293685.1 Chloroflexota bacterium
AGGGGATCCATCCTCATCCGCCTCCCTTCCACACGGTGTCCCAGACCAGAGGTGCCTTCCACCGCGGGTACTGGAGACTGCCGCGCGTTTCCACCTGACCACCGCGTGACACCGCCACGGCACCCGTTCCGCCGCGTCCGACACGGCCGTCACAGCATCCAACAGCTTCCGCGCCGTCCCCTCGATCCCGAAGCGAAGTCCCCTTCTGCCGAGTCCTCCGCCGTCGTCCCTACCAGGCTCCGGGTTCAACATAGGCCCGTGCCCAGAGCGTCACCTGGAGCAAGACCGCCTTGAGCCAGGCCTGATGCATCCGCTCCACCAGCGCGGGGGGATCGCCGCCCTTTTCCAGAAAGGGGCGGATCGTCGCAAAGATCGGGTAGAGCAGAGCGTTAACGTACCGGAAGTGAATGAAGGGAGGCGTGCCCGCGGCGGCCGGTCCGTCCGTCAGGTTCTTTCGATCACGGTGGCGGTGGCCGATCTCCTCCTGATAGGCGAGCCAGGCTGCATCGAATCGGGCTGCACACGTGTCGGCGATCCACTGCCCGAAGCGTGCCCGCACCCGTGCCAGGTATTCCTGCCGCGGCCCCTCGGGTCCCGAGAAATAGGCTAGTAGGAAGTCGTGGGAGCCGACGAAACCATACCAGTGGTCGAGGATCTGGTCCGCCTGTGGCACCAGGATCTCACCCGCGCGGCGGAGTGCCGCTGTATCTGTCTCATCAAAGAGCACTGTCTCCTTCAACCGCTCGAACTCCTCCAGTGATACCGGAGATGGGGCAAGGGTCGGATCCCCGTACCGATAACCCGGGATCGCCTGCGCACCAGAAGCCATGACTCCCCCTCTTGACGAGCGCTCGTCGCACAGATTTTCTGTAAGATACCTACATATTGTGCTCGTGTCAAGAGCGGGGAGTAACTCACTTTTTGCGCTGCAATGAGCCCCTCGACGACTGCTCGCCGTCCTGAGCCAGAGCGCGGGATCCCTCACGGAACGGCGGCCGATCATGGAAAACGTTGACAACCCCTGGCGTGTATGGTAGAGTGGCCATCACAATTGAATAGGACGCGCTCTTATCCAGAGTGGCGGAGGGAGACGGCCCGACGAAGCCCGGCAACCGGTGACCCGTGTCACACGGTGCCAACTCCGGCAGAGAAGATCTGCGAGATAAGGGGTGCGGCAGCGGAAAAGCCCCTGCAAGCGCCGGGGCGATTTTGTTGTAACGCACTGTAGTGCCTGCCGATCGAGATTCGGCGGTTACAGTGCGGGCAAACAGCCGCAGACGGAAAAGGCGAAGACGAGGACGAGTACGCTGCGTGGCCGGCTACAGAGAGCTGCCGGTGCTGAGAGGTGGTGCCTGGTACGCAGCGGAATATGACCTCCGAGCCGCTGACTGAACTGATGTTCTCCTTCCATGCCCTTCCTGGGGTGCACAGTGCCCCAAGGGGGAGAGGGAGTCCGTCATAGTAGGATCAGCCGGAGAGCCCATTACGGGCCAGAACAGCGACCGTTATCACCGCTGAGGTAGGTGGGTTAGGTTGTTGCCTGCCTACCCGCTGAGGCTGGCGCCGCGAGGTGCCAGCGAAGAAGGGTGGTACCACGAGATGAAGCCTCTCGTCCCTGGGTAGGGCGAGGGTTTTTTATTATCCTGGAGGACTCGATGACGCGTGTTCGTGGTCTCAAGTGTCGTGAGTGCGGCCGTCTATACCCGGCCGAGGCACTCCACGTCTGCGACGAATGCTTCGGCCCCCTTGAGGTCGATTACGATTACGACGCGGTGCGCGCGGTGGTCTCGCGCGAGAAGATCGCTGCGGGTCCGCGGAGTATCTGGCGTTACCGCGACCTCCTTCCCCTGGATGACGACCGTGTCGTTGACCTCGGGACCGGATTCACCCCTCTCGTCCGCGCTGATAACCTCGCGCGCGTGCTCGGACTCCGGGAGCTCTACCTGAAAAACGACAGTGTGAATCCTTCCTATTCCTTCAAAGATCGTCCTGTCGCCATCGCCAGCTCCAAGGCCCTCCAGTTCGGGTTTGATACTCTCGCCTGCGCCTCCACCGGCAATCTCGCTTGCTCGGTCGCCGCCCATGCCGCCCGGGCCGGCGTCCGGGCCTGTGTTTTCATCCCGGCCGATCTCGAGCAGGGCAAGATCCTGGGAGCCGCGATCTATGAACCCACGCTGATTGCGGTCGACGGCAACTACGATGATGTCAACCGTCTCTGCTCAGAGATTGCTGATCAGTACGGCTGGGCCTTCGTCAATATCAACCTCCGCCCTTACTACTCCGAGGGAAGCAAGACCCTTGCCTTCGAGGTAGCCGAGCAACTCGGCTGGCGCGCGCCCGACCATGTTGTCGCCCCCATCGCGTCGGGCTCGCTCTTCACCAAGCTTTGGAAGGGCTTCAACGAGCTTCGCCTGGTCGGGTTGATCGATAGCCCTGCACCGCGCATGAGTGCCGCTCAGCCTCTCGGTTGTGCACCCGTCTACGTGGCGTACCGGGACGGGGCACGAGACGTCCGCCCGGTTCGCCCCGATACAATCGCGAAATCGCTTGCGATCGGTAACCCGGCTGATGGTTACTACTGCCTGAGGATCATCGCTGAGTCCGGCGGGGGCTGCGCAGCGGCGAGCGATGCTGAGATCATCGAGGGAATCAAGCTCCTTGCGCGGACCGAGGGCATATTTACTGAAACGGCGGGTGGCGTGACGATCGCCTGCTTGAAGAAGTTGGTGGAGGCCGGGACGATCCATCCGGATGAGGTTACCGTTGCTTACATTACTGGCAATGGCCTGAAAACGCAGGAAGCAGTCGCCGGGCATATCGCTCAACCGATACGGATCGCCCCGACGCTCGATGCCTTCGAGGCGGCGTTTCGCGAACGCGAGCTCGCGCTCGCCTGAGTGCGCGCCCGGCAATCTTTGCATTCGGAGGAGAAGCGGAATGCCAGTAACTGTTAGAATTCCTGCGCCGCTCCGTCGGCTGACCGATGGACAGCGCGAGGTTCTGGTCGAGGCCCCGACTGTGGCCGCCTGTCTCGAGCGCCTGGCTGAGGCCTATCCAGGTCTGAAGGAGCGCATCTGCGAGGCGGATGGATCGGTCCGCCGCTTTGTGAATATCTACGTGCGCGGTGAGGATATCCGCTTCAGCCAGGGACTGGATACCCCCCTGCACGATGGGGATGATGTTTCGATCGTCCCCGCGGCATCGGGCGGCTGAACGCACCCCACCTGACGCCCTGGGCTATGGGCCCTGGCTCAGGAATCCAGCGGGCTACCGGCGGCGCCGAGCGCGGCGGCGCTCCGGGGCGTAGCGCCGCCGAAGCTCCTCGGCACGTATCTCGGCAAGGCGGGCCGGGTAGCGACGGACGAGGTAATAGCCGAGAAACCCGATGTAGCCGAGAGCGGCAAGCGCTGTGAGATAGAGAAAGACGCGCATCGACAGGCCCGGGACCCCAGCATACCGGAACGCGATCAGGAGGAGACCAATCACGCCAATTGTAATGGCATAGGGTCCAAAGCGCGTTCCCATGCCGATGAGTGCACCGTTACCCGCGAACAGGCGGCGGCGGAGTCGATAGACGGCGACGGCGACCACGGTCCAGGTCAGGAAGGCCAGGAGGACAGCTAGATAGAGATCGCTCGGCGGGCCGGGCATGGCATCGAACCAGTGGCCCGCACTCAGGAGTTCTCGCAGGTGGAGCTGCACGGCTCGTTCGTCCTCGCGTCCATACGGAAATCTGTACCAGCGCGCCGCGGAATAGTATAGCGATGGACTGTCATTGGAGCGGGGCGATTTTACACGATTTTTACAGATCGCCCGCCCCGTTGGGCCTTTCGACACGCCCCGTGAATTGACCCTGCCAGGGGGCCGTGCTAGAATCCGTTTATGTAAGCCGAGTCCCGGGCGGGTGAGGGAAATACACGATGCTGTGGCGAATCGTCCGTCGCCTGCTGGCCGTCGTCATCCAGATGTTGATCTGGCGTCCCGTGGTCAGTCTTGCCGTTCTCGCGCTTGGCCTTGGTCTCGTTGGATTTATCGTTGGGGGGACAAGCCGCCCCAATCTGATACGGAGTAGCCTGCCCGCCTCTACGGCTCCCCCCAATGTTGGAACACCAGCCGTGCCAATCGTTGTGCAGACCGCCCCTCCCATGACCCCTCCTCCTGCCGTGGATCAGTACATCAAGGGGATGGTCACCTTCAATGCCCATCTCATGTGGCAGGCCCTTGACCAGCAGGCCATCCAGGAGATGGTCAGCCAGGGCGGGTCCGAGCAGGCGCTCCAACAGCGCCTCGATGATGCGCGCCAACAGGGCGCCAGTTACGACGGCGTCGCCTTCATCGGCGGCTATCCCCTTCGGAATGGCGATAGCTACCTCTTCTACGTCGTCTCGCGCCGCGGCTTCGCCGGTCGCGGCGTGGCTGACCAGGTCTTCTTCGTCTTCACGGTTGGGCCGAACGGCAAGATTATTAAGATCGAGTAAGGGCCGCGGCGATCCCCGAGGTATGGGCCACGGATACGTCGCGAGAGCCGCAGGGGTGGGTCAATGAGCACGATTACCGAGCGTCCGAAGCCACCAGTCGATGAGATCGAACGATCGATTGACTCCTTCTTTGCCCGAATCGGGCGGGCCTGGAAGCAGATCCTGATCCTGGCCATCATTGTCGGTCTCATCTGGTTTGTCGTTGCCCCGAATATCTCCAACTGGCTCCAGTACATCCTGTTCGGTGCCTACCTCGTCTTCCAGCTCCTCTTCGCCGCCTTCTTCATGATCTTTCAGTTCGTCGCTCTCTTCTGGTTCCTGGGGCGGCCGCGCATGTACTGGATCCTGCCCGGCGAGACGGGGGTCGGCTTCAAGGACTATCGCGGAAATCCGGAGGTCCTTGAGACAGCCAGCCGCATCGTCGCGCTCTTGAAGGGGGTCAAGGAGTTCAAGGCCATGGGCGGCCAGGTGACCCGCGGCGTCCTCCTGGTCGGACCGCCGGGCACAGGCAAATCGTATCTGGGCCACTGCATCTCGACTGAGGCGGGCGTTCCGTTCGGCTACCTCTCTGCTCCGTCCATCCAGGGGATGTTCTGGGGCATGGACGTGATGCGGATTTGGAGCCTTTACCGGAAGGCCCGCAGTCTTGCCCGGAAGTATGGGGCCTGCATTCTGTTCATTGATGAGATCGATGCGATCGGCATGCGCCGGGCTGGCATGGCCGGCGCCCCCCTCGGGGCAATGGGTGGTATCTTCGGCGGCGGTGCGGGGGCGCTCAACCAGCTCCTCACCGAGATGGATCCGCTCCCACGCGACGACAGTCTGGTGGCCCGGTTGAAGCGCAAGCTCGGTCTGAAGACCGGTCGGGCCGAGATTCCCCTGGTCCTGACGATGGGCGCTACGAATATCGTGGAGACCCTTGATCCGGCCCTCCTCCGGCCGGGCCGCTTCGACCGGAAGATCTTCATTGATCTCCCCGATTATGACGGCCGCAAGGAGATTATCAAATACTACCTCGATAAGGTTGCTCACGAAGACCTCGACCTGGACCGCCTGGCCTCGGAGACGATCGGCCAGAGCCCGGCCGCGATCAAGTTCATTATCAACGAGGCGGTGATCAACGCTCACTTTAACGGGCGCACCAAGATCACCTACGAGGACTTCGCGGTTGCTCTCGATAACCACGAGGTGGGCCTGCGCCACCCCATTCGCAATATGCTGATGGAGGAAAAGCGCGCCCTTGCCTACCACGAGGCCGGTCACGCTGTTGCGATGCTCAAGCTCTACAAGCGGATGCGTGTCACCCGCGTCACGATCATCCGCCACGAGGGCGGCGTCCTCGGCTTCGCGATGCCCAAGCCGGTCCAGGAGACGTATACAACCGACCGAAACGAGCTCCTCGCTCATATCCAGGTCGCCCTGGCCGCCCGGGCTGCCGAGGAACTCTTCCTCGGTACCCAGCTGAGCGGTGTCTTCTCCGATCTCCAGCAGGCAACCCGTGCCGCTGCGGCCTATATCGGCTACCTTGGCATGAACGGCAGTCTGTATTCGACAGCCGCCTTTGGCGAGGGGATTGATCCCTCGATGAAGCGGGAGATCGAAAAGCTGCTCCGTGAGCAGTTTATCAAGGTCAAGAACCTGCTCAACGAGAATCGCGATCTCGTGATCGCCGTCGCGGAGACGCTCCTCCAGCGTCTCGAGCTAAACGGCGACGACCTCATCCGCATCGAGCAGGAGGTCGAGCGGCGCAAGCGCGCGGGTGAGGAGCTGCCGACACTACCGGAGATGAATGCGCCGGTGAGCGTCCTGGATCTTCTCCCCTCCGAACGCGACGGCGCGGTGGCTTACCAGGAGCCGCCAGCCTCTTCGTGACCTCTCGCGGGGTATTGGATGGTTTCTCCCCCTGAGGTGCGCAATCCGGGTGGGGCCGTCTGAAATGCGGCTCCACCCGGATTGTTGACTGGCTCCTGGTTTTCCTCCTCTGCCGGCCCGGAACGGGTTTTGCCCTCACTGCATCAATACCGTTCAGGAGGCTGCCATGGCGGTCGCACCACGACCCCGCCCCGAGGCACCGCGCATTACCGCAGCCGAGGCTCGCGCCCTTCTCGCGCGCAACCAGGCGGTTGCCGTCGATGTCCGGACCCCGGAGGAGTATGCGGTAGGCCATCTCCCCGGCGCTCTGCTCATCCCACTCCGCCGTCTCGCCGCTCAGCTGGGCAAGTTGCCGCGCGATAAGACGATCATCTTCTACTGAGCATGACCAGATGAGCACTCGAGCGCCCGTGCGGCGCAGATCGTTATCGCGCGCGGCTACGACGGCCGCGCCCTACGCGGCGGCATCCAGGCCTGGGAACAGCACGGGTACCCGATCGCGGTAGGTGGAGCACCTCAGTGACCTTCACTCGGTCCTCGGGATTCCTCGCTGCTGCTTTGACTGCCCCAGCTTCTTGTCGACTGCTGATCGGGCATGGACGTTTCAGGAGCGAACACTCCGCCGACTGCGCCGGTCGGCGCGGCCGTGCCCTTTGACTAGCCCACTCGCCTCACGGTAGACTGGAAGACAACGAGGCGACCGCGTAGGAGATGCCGCCGTGATCGAGCGGATCCTGGTCCCCTTGGATACCAGCCGCCTGAGCGAGGCGAAGATCCCGTACGCCGAGGAACAGGCGCGTGCGTTTGGCGCGGAGATCATCCTTCTCCACGTCCTTCCGCCCG
>DATGMJ010000026.1:0-8379 GCA_035293685.1 Chloroflexota bacterium
GGCGGCGACGATCGGGCGGAGCCGCATGCCGGTCAGGCCAGCGGCGATGAACAGCTCGTTGGAGGGAATCGGGCCGAAGGAGTAAAAGAGCACGGCGACCGGCGTTGCCCAGCGCGCCCGGTTCTCGAGCCAGGCCCCGAGTTCGGTGAGGTTGCGCCGGTGCCTGGATGACAGGAGACGGCGGCCGTAGAGACGGCTCAACTGTGCGAGGACGAGCCGGCCGGCGCTTGCCGCGAGGGCGCCGCCCAGCGCAAGCGGGATCAGGGGCAGATGGTAGTGGATCAGGAAGAAGGCGAGAATCGACCACGTGGGCGGCATCATCGCTGGAACGATGTTGATTGCGAAGACGACGAGGTAGGCTGCGAGCAGGGGGGCAAGCACGATGCAGATCCTCCTTCGGACACTGTACCAGTGGTAGCTCGCAGGGTGCGCGGCCATTGGGGCACGTTGCCCGACGGTGAGTATCCCGCGTGCCAATGGGTCAGGCGGAACGGATATCATCTGCTCTGGCGGGCGCCCTGTCGCTTCATAGGGTACAATAGCACTGGGCTGAGTAATGACCAGGTTACCTGAGTCGAGTCGGTCCACCTTCGCCCGACCCCCTGCGCTGGTCTGGTGCGTGACGTGCAGGTCGGTCTCGTTCGGGAGGGGAACATGACCATTGCCGAACAGATGGCCGCGTTCGTCGTGCGGGCCGACTACGCGGAGCTGTCCGAGGCGGCCCGCCATCAGCTGAAGGTGCACATTCTCGATTCCCTGGGGTGTGCGATCGGGGCGCTCGGCGGAGAGCCCATCCGCCTCATCCGGCGGCAGCTCGATGACTTCGGCGGATCTCCGCGCTGTACCCTAATCGGGGGTGGTCTGACCGCTCCGGATCGGGCCGCCTTTTACAACAGCGCACTCGTTCGCTATCTCGATTTCAACGACAGTTATCTCGCGCCGGGGGAGACGTGCCATCCGAGTGACAACCTCGGCGCTGTCCTCGCCGCGGCGGAGTATGCCGGCCGGAGCGGCCGCGACCTCCTGACCGCACTCGCGGTGGCCTATCAGGTCCAGTGCCGGCTGAGCGACGTGGCGCCGGTGCGTGCGCGCGGCTTCGACCACACAGTCCAGGGGGCATATGCCCTTGCGGCCGGCGTGTCGAAAGCCCTGGACCTCGATGTCGGCCGGACTGCTCACGCGATCGGAATCTGTGGAACGGCATTCAACGCCTTGCGCGTCACGCGCACCGGTGCGCTCTCGAATTGGAAGGGCCTCGCCTATCCGAACACGGCCTTTGGATGCACCCACGCGACGTTTCTGGCGATGCGCGGCATCACTGGTCCCCTGGAGGTCTTCGAAGGGAACAAGGGCTTTATGGACGCGATCGCGGGCCACTTTACCCTTGACTGGTCGAAGGAGGACCTGGAGCGGGTCACCCGGACGATTCTGAAGAAGTACAACGCCGAGATCCACGCCCAGTCGGCGCTTGAGGGAATCCTCGAGCTCCGCCAGTCCGCGGGCTTCACTGGCGATGAGATTGATCGGGTCGAGGTCGAGATCTTCGACGTCGCCTATAACATCATCGGCGGCGGTGAGGAAGGTGCGAAAACAGTCGTCCGGACGAAAGAGGAGGCTGACCACAGCCTTCCCTATATGATCGCGGTCGCGATCCTCGATGGTCAGGTCATGCCGGAGCAGTACCGGCCGGAGCGGATCCTGCGGCCGGATGTGCAGGCCTTGCTTCGGAAGGTCAGCGTTCGACCAGCCGATGATCTCAGCCGGCGCTTCCCGGCTGAGATGCCGTGCCGCCTGACTGTCTGGCTGAAAGATGGACGGAGGCTGTTCATTGAAAAGCGTGATTACGAGGGCTTCTGGACGCGTCCGATGCGTTGGGAGACGGTGGTGGCGAAATTCGATCGTTTGAGTGCGGATTCGGCTGATGCGCACCTCCGGCAGGAGATCATCGCGGCCGTGGGGAACCTGGATGACATCCAGGTGGCCGATCTAACAGCGCTCCTTGCCCGGGTAGGGCAGGGAGGTGCAGCGCGGGCTGGCGCTACTGGCTAGCACGGCCCGGACTTGGGAACCAGGCCGGTCCGGGCGACTACCGTGCCAGCGATCAGGGATCCAAGAACTCGACGATGAGGAGGCAGGGATCGAGCTGTGATAACCCATTCAACCAGCGGCACCGAGCGCTCGATGCCGTTTATTCGCATGAATGAACCGGAGCCGAAGCCGCGGCGCCGCGGCTTAACCGAGATCCGCGGACCGTACTATACGCCGGTGGGGAAGCAGTATCTCTCCGATCTGCTCGACGCTATGGGGACATACGTCGACTCGCTGAAGTACGCCGGGGGCTCGTTCACTCTCATGCCCCGGGAGGTGGTGAAGGAGCTGAATGAGATCTGCCACCGCCATGATGTTCTGGTGTCGACGGGCGGCTTCATTGAGTACGTGCTGACCCAGGGGCCGGACGTCGTGGCGAAGTACATCAGCGCGTGTCGCGATCTGGGGTTTGACATTATCGAGATCTCGACCGGCTTTATTACCCTTCCGACAGATGACTGGCTGCGCCTGATCGAGGCGGTCCAGAAGGCGGGGCTCAAGGCAAAGCCAGAGGTGGGGATCCAATTCGGAGCCGGCGGCGCGACCGCCGCGGAGGTCCTGGAGGCCGAGGGGACGCGGGCGCCGGAGTGGGCGATCGAGCAGGCGCGCCGATTCCTGGATGCGGGCGCCTATATGATCATGGTCGAGTCAGAGGGGATCACCGAAAGTGTGAAGGTGTGGCGCTCCGATGTCCCCGCCAAGTTCGTCGCGGCCCTCGGGCTGGAGAAGGTGATGTTTGAGGCGGCGGACCCCGCTGTCTTCTCCTGGTACATCAAGAACTACGGTCCCGAGGTCAACCTGTTCGTTGATCATTCCCAGATCGTCCAGCTACAGTGTCTGCGCGCCGGCATCTGGGGGACGCAGAGCCTCTGGGGGCGGGTCCTGACGTACAAGGGCGACTGATTGGGCTACGACGGGCGGCGCCGCGTCACGGGGATAACGGTCGAAGGACGATTTCCTCGAGATCCATCCACTGCGGCGGCGCATCGACGTAGCCGAATCGAAAGTTGCCCTGAGGGGTGGCAACGGCGTAGCTGTTATCGAGCCAGGCCACGAAGGGAAGCGGTCGCCCCGGGACAGCCGGGGCGACCAGGACCGTGCGGCCGTCCACCGAGAATCGTGCTTCCCGCCGCTCCCACCGGAGGTGGAAGGTGTGGAATACCGTGAGATCGAGCGAGTCCAGGCTGGCCTCCCGCGCCCGAATCGCCCGCTGGGCAAGCGGCCAGAGCAGTCGGTAGAGGAATCGAACCCGCATCGCGAGAAACCCGAGCGGGGCGGCGGGAAGGAGCGCAAAGAAAGGGAATCGCCAGGCATCGAGGACCATCGCCTTGAAGCCGTGGCCTCGTCCCTCAAGGGTCAGTGGCACATTGTATGGGGGCGAGCCGAGGAAAAACCAGATCGCCTGCGGCGGTCGGATCTGCCATGAGCCCGGCGAGAGGGCGCCGTTCCAGAAGCCGAAGCCGGCCGTCCCCCGGATCTGCTCGACCGGATGGCTGAAGCGGGCGCGAACGATCAGCTCGATTGGCGGCCCCCAGCGCGGGGCACCGTCCTGCCCGCCCAGCTGAGCGTTGCAGTATGCCGTGGCACGGGCGGCGGGGCGAATCAGACGCACGTGGCTCGACTCCCGTGCGACCCGACCGTACCCGACTTCGAGCGGCCGGGCCCAGTCGGGCCAGGGGCTTTCGGCGATCAGACGATGCATTGAGCCTCGCGTGCTTGGCGGCTTCTGCACGGATCGGATCCCCGGGCAGGTACCGTGGTGACGCGCCCGGAGAAGCCTGGGAAACTCGGGCCCCTCCGGAGATATTGTAGCTGGAAAATGCTCCGCGCTAGATCTCGCGGCGCATGGTGGTCCGGGGAAGCGCCGGACCGTGCGAGCAAGGGGGAGGAGTGACAGCCAATCACCGCCTGATCTGCACACTCTGTGGGGAGAAGGCTGATTGGACCGACTGGCGGTGTCGTGCCTGCGGCGGCGCCCTCCGGATCGCCTGGACTGGTCCCGCGCCGGCCGTCCGGATCGCGGAGCATGGGCGCGGCCTCTGGCGCTACCGCCCGCTCTTGCCGTCGATTGGGTGGAAGGAAGGCGTGACGCTTGGCGAGGGTGGGACGCCGCTGGTGTGGATCGAACGATGGGCCGCCGCTCACCAGCTCGGTCGCGTTGGGCTCAAGCTGGAGTCGCTGAACCCGACCGGGTCGTTCAAAGACCGGGGCGCCGCCGTGCTGGCGTCCCACGCCCGTGCGCTTGGAATCGCGCGCCTGATCGAGGACTCCTCGGGCAACGCCGGGGCAAGCATTGCGGCCTATGCCGCCCGCGCCGGGCTCACGGCGGTGATCTTCGTCCCGGCCTCGGCACCAGCGGCCAAGCGCGCGCAGATCGCGCGTCTGGGCGCGGAGGTGGTGCCGATCGCGGGGCCGCGTGCGGCCGCCGCCGAGGCGGCCGCGACTGCTGCCGGGCGCGGTGCGGTCTACTACGCCGCCCATAACTGGAATCCGTACTTCGCCGCTGGCATGGCCACTTTTGCCTACGAGCTCATCGAGGAGCTGGGCGAGACCGGCGTTGACCATCTGGTCATCCCGACCGGGGGCGGGTCATTGTTCGTCGGTGCCTACGATGGCTTCGTCCGATGGCAGGATGTAACTGGCACGACGGTACGCCTTCCGCGTTTTCAGGCTGTCCAGAGCGTGGGCTGCGCGCCGCTCGTCGCCGCATTCCAGCGTGGTCTCGACGATGTGCCGCCGATCACGCGGCATCCGACGGTAGCGGGCGGGATCGAGATCGAGCGTCCACCTCGCGGCCGCCTGATTCTATCGGTCCTGCGGACCACTGGCGGCACAGCCGTGGCGGTCGAGGACGCGGAGATCATTGCCGAGCGTGAGCGCCTGGCGGAGCTGGAGGGGATCGACCTTGAGCCGACTGCCGCCGCGGCGCTCGCCGGGCTCGCGCGCCTCGCGCGCGACGGCGTGGTCCAGCGTGAGGAGACCGTCATCGTCGCGGCGACCGGCGCGGGCTGGAAGGATCCGGGCCCGTTGGGTTCGAGCCCTTCACGTCCGGAATAAGAGCGGCGCTCACAGAAGATAGCCGGTGCGTGGTGCTGGCCATCCAGCGGCGGGCTCCCGCGCTCTGAATTCCAGCAAGCGGGTTGGCAGAAACAGCCGCTCCCGTGCCCGTGAATGGCTGGAAGGTGATCGATCGGTCCCCGTACCCGGCATGCCGATCAAGCCCCTGACTGCTGGGACAGCCTTTGCGGCGCTCTGTGGCGACTGCCTGGCGCTGCGGAAGTGGCGCGCCCAGGGCCGGTGGCCGTTTGCAGCAGGTGCCACGCGGCGCCCAGGGGCGGTTGGTCTTCAGGGCGCGGCGAGTGTCAGACCGACAGAGCGGGCGGTGGCGACAATCTCTGCCCAGGTGTCGTCCGGGACCGGAATGCCTTCCCTCCGGCGCCGCTCGGCCGTGCGCACCTCCGGCTCGCCGGGCACCAGCACAGCATCAAAGCCCTCCGCGGGCGGTACCGCGTGGATCCGTGCGACGATGCGGTCTGTCTCGGCTTCCACTGCGGAACGGTCGCGAAAGAGGCCCGCATCAAGGGCGAGGATGAAGGTACCGGTCAAACCCGTGCTCTCCGCGTACTCCGAGGCGCCGAGAAGAGCCTGAGAGAGCAAGACCGACAGCAGCGCCAAGGCCGAGCCCTTGTGGCCGCCAAACGGTAAGAGTAAGCCGCCGTTGAAGTAGGCGTTCGGATCGGTGGTGGGGTTGCCGTCGCGGTCCAGGAGACAGCCGGGAGGAACTGGCTCGTGCTTCGCACGGGCTACCATGACCTTCCCGCCAGCGATGGCGGAGGTGGCGAAATCGATCATAATGTCCGGGTGAGTGCCGGCCGGGAAGCCGAAGGATACGGGGTTTGTTCCGAAAGCCCCCTGCCGACCGCCGTACGGTGCAACGCTCCGTCCGAGCGCACCGGTGGTTACCATCATGACCACTCCCTGCTCGGCCGCGCGCGTGGTATACGTACCGAGCCGACCGATGTGGTTGCAGCGGACGACACCGACAACGGCCACACCGTGCGCCCGCGCCCGGTCGATCGCCAGGTCCGTTCCGAACTGGACCGAGACCTGACCGAATGTCCAGTTACCATCGACCAGGGCCGACACATGCGTTTCACGAAGGATGCGCGGCTCGTTATTTGGCTGGATCCGCCCCTCCTGAATCGCCCGCACGTACGCCGGGATGCGGAGGACGCCGTGCGAGTCGTGACCGGCGAGATTGGCGCTGACCAGGTGGTCCACTACGATTGCGGTGGGCTCGGGATTGGTCCCGGCGGCCCGGAAAATCGCGGTAGCGATCTCACGAAGCCGCTCGGCACTGAAGGTTGGCATCGCCGCCTCCTGAAGCGGGGGAGATAAAACAGGGCGAGAGGATTGTACGCCCCGCAGGAGGGGGCGGCAACTGGGCACCGATCTCTGGCGGGCTTCTCGCGGAGATCGGTGCCCGTATCGCTCCAGGTCGGATTGGCGATGCCCACAACATATGCGGAGGGCTCGGGGTCGTGAGGCCCCGCGTCACGAGGGGAGAGCGTGATGCCGCAAGCCTTCTCTCCCTTGCCCCCTATTGTGCCCGTCGCTGGGCCTGTCCCATCGTCTGAACCGTCTGCTGAATGATCTGATGGATCTGCTGGGCCTCAGCGTCCTCATCGCGCTTGTTCTCCTCGAGGAGTCGGGCGCATTCTGCTTGTCCCAGGAGGTTGGCCTTTTCAATCAGCCCCTGATACGTCATGCTCTCATAGCGTTCGATCTTCTCTTGCATTCCCAGATCGAAGAGGGAAAGCATCTCCGGCGAAGGGGTCTGCTGGCGGAAGGCGTCGTGCTCCTGAGAGAATCCCTGCAGAACGTAGCAACGGACCGGCTGGCGCTGGATCCCGAGAAGCTGGAAGCAGCGGTCGAGGTTCTGAATCTGCCGCCGCGTCTCCTGATCGTGCTGCTGGAGGAGACTCTGCGCCTGCCCGATCGTGATCTCCTGGACTATCTGCGGGACCATCTGGGTGAGGGTTTGCTCGAGATCATACACGGCGGACAGGTCATAGACGAAGAGGTCCTTCAGCGACTGAATAGCCATGCCTCATGTCCTCCCGGTGGTGAACACGTGTCACGATAGGCAGGGCTTCGGAATCCCTGCACCACCGTGCAGTCAGCCCGCGGCAAGTCGCGTGCCGTCGGGACAGCCGTGCGCTTCTCCTTCCGGTGTCGGCAGAGCCCTGCCCCCTCTCTCGGGCAGGTTTACAATAAATTGCTACTGACTTAACAGATCCTTACAAGCCCCGATTGTACGATGGCAGCGGCCAGTTCGGATTCCCTCATTCTCTGGCGAGGAGAACAGGCATGACTGCCATCGCTCGACAGTATTTCCCGGTTGCACTTCGCGCCATCCTCGCGGTTGCCCTGGCGGTGGTTCTGGTCCCGCTCGGGCCGGCCGGTGGGGTCCGCGCGAGCGGGAATCCTGGTTCGGGCTCGCTCGGCTTCGATATGTCCTATCCCCAGTGCGGTGCTGTCGGGGGACTCGGTCAGATCAATCCAGGAACGGCGTACCAATTCGCGATTCTCGGCGTGAATCACGGTCGTCCGTTCAGTCAGAATCCCTGCCTTGCTGCGGAGTACCAGCTGGCGAGTGCGCGCGGCATGACGGTCTCCCTCTACATGAACCTGGATTTCCCGCGCTCAGACACCCGATTGACTGGAACCGGTGCGGCCGTTGCCCAGGGCTGCGCAGCCGGTGATGAGGCCTGCGCTAGCTACAACTACGGCTGGTATGCCGCGCAGGACGCATATGCGAGTGCGGCACGCGTGTTGGGATCGCTTGGCGCCGCGTCGGTGCCCGGCAGCTGGTGGATTGACATCGAGGTGGCCAATTACTGGTCGCCAGATCCGTCCATGAACGTGCGGGTCATTCAGGGAGCGATTGACTTCTTCCAGGAGACCGTCGGTCAGTCGGCGGTGGGAATCTACTCAATCGGGACGATGTGGACAGAGATCACCGGCGCCGATTATCGCCCCGGCGTGCCGGTCTGGCTGGCCGGCGCGCACAGCCTGGCCATGGCCGGTCAGCTCTGTACGGCGCCGTCCCTGACTGGCGGGCCGATTACCCTGGTGCAGTATGCCACGCCTCTGCTCGATCTGGACTATGCCTGTTGATCCGCGTGGATAGTGGGATGGGCTGCGCCCGCTGGAAGACGGCCGCAGCGGTCCTTCGGCTGGGCGGGATAGAGAGGCTGTCGCCAGCATCTGCGCCCTGACGCAGGGTCA
>DATGMJ010000027.1:0-2937 GCA_035293685.1 Chloroflexota bacterium
GTCGAGAGTGTCCACAACCCGGATGCGGCAGCGGCCCTGGCGCGAGCGATCAACGACTGGCAGATCGCCGAGTGGCTGGAGCCAGAGCCCCGCCTGCGCGCCTCGATCGTCGTCGCCAGTCAGCAGCCGGCCATGGCGGCACAGGAGGTCGAGCGCGTTGGCGGTCATCCCGGCTTCGTCCAGGTATTCCTGCCCGTGCGATCGCGGGTCCTCTACGGGGATCGCCAGTACTATCCGCTCTACGAGGCGGCGGTGCGGTACGACCTGGCAATCGGCATTCATTTCGGGGGCGCACCGGGCAACCCGCCGACCCCCGCGGGCTGGCCCTCGTACTACCTCGAGGAGTACGTGGATATGGCCGCTGTCTTCCAGTCCCAGCTCCTGAGCCTGATCGTCGAGGGGGTGTTCGACAAGTTCCCGACGCTGCGCGTGGTGCTGATCGAAAGTGGCTGGAGCTGGCTGCCCGGCTTCCTCTGGCGTGTTGATAAGGAATGGAAGGGCCTCCGCCGCGAAGTCCCCTGGAACCACCAGTTCCCCTCCGAGTATGTCCGCCAGCACGTGCGGTTCACCTGGCAACCAGCAGATCTGCCGTCCGATCCGCAGCAGCTTGCCGCGGTCATCGCGGCGATGGAATCGGAGGACCTCCTGCTCTTCTCGAGCGACTATCCGCACCGGCACGATGCGGGGGAAGGGGAAGCGCTCCTGGCTACCCTTCCCGCGCCTCTGCGGCTGAAGATCACCCGGGAGAACGCCCGCGCATTCTACCGCCTTCCTCTTCCCGATCGGACCGGCGAGGACGGCGGCCACGGAGGACAGCGATGACCCTGACGGCGATGCAGGAGAGCACCGGCTCGCGGACCGCCCTGAGGCTAGTGGACTGCGATATTCACAACGCCCTCGCCTCGGATCAGGCGCTCCTGAAGTATCTGCCCGCACGCTGGCGGCGTCACCACGAGCTCTTCGGGATGCGCGGCCACGCGGGCGCGTACTACCCGCGGGCCAACCCGCACGCGGCGCGCACCGACGCCTGGCCGCCCTCGGGCCTGCCGCCCGGCGCCGACCTCGATTTCCTGCGCGCCCAACTCCTCGACTACTGGCACATTGATATCGGCATCCTCAATCCCCTTATTGGCGCAGGTGGCGTGCTCAATCTGGAATACGGCGCGGCCCTGGCGCGGGCGATCAACGACTGGCAGATCGCCGAGTGGCTGGAGCCCGAGCCCCGCCTGCGCGCCTCGATCGTCGTCGCCTACGAGGATGGGGACCTGGCCGCCGCCGAGATCGACCGTCTCGGTGATGACCCGCGCTTTGTCCAGGTGCTCGTGGTGGCCCGTACGGCCGAGCCGCTGGGGCGGCGCAAATACTGGAAGATGTACGAGGCGGCAGTCCGACACGGCCTGCCGATCGGCATGCATTTCGGGGGGTCGGGAGGCGCGCCGATCACTGGGGCGGGCTGGCCCTCTTTCTACATCGAGGATCACGCCGGGATGCCCCAGTCCTTCCAGCCACAACTGACGAGCATGATTGTGGAAGGGGTGTTCGAGCACTTCCCCTCTCTCCAGTTCGTCCTGATCGAAGGCGGCTTCGCCTGGCTCCCCTCCCTGATGTGGCGGCTCGATCGCGCCTGGAAGCTATTGCGGGAGGAAGCCCCGCACCTGCGGCGGCTCCCCTCGGAGTACATCCGCGAGCACGTCTGGATCACGACCCAGCCGATGGAGGAACCGCCCCGACCGCGTCAATTCGCCGAGCTCCTCGCTCAGTTGGGGATGAATGACCGCCTGATGTTTGCGACGGACTACCCGCACTGGGATTTCGACGCCCCGGATGAGGCGATCCCATCCTGGCTGGAGCCAGAGCTTCGGCAGCGCATCTTTGCGGAGAACGCCCGGACCCTCTATCGCCTGTGATCGCGGCAGACGGTTAGATTCCGTCAGGAGGGGGAGGAAGGACGGCATGCCCCGCTACGTCGTCGCGACGGTGGAGGAGATTCCGCCTGGCCAGCGCAAGATTGTGGAGGTCAGCGGGATCTCGCTCGGCATCTTCAACGTTGGGGGGGAGTTCTTCGCGCTCCGGAACCGGTGTCCGCACCAGGGAGGACCGCTCTGCCAGGGCCGCCTCGCAGGCATCCTCCAGGCGCGGGAGCCCGGCGAGTATATCTACAGCCGTCCGGGGGAGATCCTCCGCTGTCCCTGGCACGGCTGGGAGTTCGATATCCGGACCGGCCAGTCCTGGTTTGATCCCCGGCGAGTCCGAACCCGGCGGTACCCGGTGCAGATTGAGCCCGGCGCCGCGCTCCTGGCCGCCGCCGACGCTCCCCCCGATCCGGAGGCGCCCGCCCCGGGCCTGCAGAAAGGGCCGTACGTTGCCGAGACGTACCCCGTCTCGCTCGACCGCCAGTACGTTGTGGTCGAGCTCCCTGCCGCCGGCTGACCCTGCCCGCCCCTATCCTTAGCCCGGTCGGTGCTGCGGCCAGTTCAGGTCAAAGACCAGCTCCATCGGTGCCCACCACTCCTCTGGATTCGCCTCCGGCGCTCGCTCCTGCAGGCTCGCCATCAATGCATTCCACTCCCGCGATCGCGCGCTCCGGGTTCCGGCCTGCCGCAGACCCTCGACCGGGTCAAAATCATCATCCACGACAAGATACATGAACAGCCGCCGGCCGCGCAGGAAGATCTGCATCTCGTGAATGCCTGCGGCGCGCAGATCGGCAAGCACTTCTGGCCAGACTTGGCGATGGTACTGCTTATACATCTCTATCTTGCCCGGATCGTCGCGCAGGCACAGGGTAAGCGCCAAGCTCTTCATCGTGTCCTCTCTCGCATCAGGATCAATGGTCATCGTCATCTGAGTGCGGCCGCTCAGCGTCGGAGCGGGAAGACCTCAAGCGCTGTCTCGCCGAAGATACGGCGTCGATCCTCCTCGCTCTTGTCAGCGAAC
>DATGMJ010000028.1:0-6504 GCA_035293685.1 Chloroflexota bacterium
CAGCGAGAGGCAAAAAGACCTGCCCACCAGTACTGACTGACCGGTGTGTCGATTGCTATACTCCCCACCGCACGTCCTCCCTGGAAAGACATCTGATTGATCGGCGGAATCATAGCCAGGCCCGCTTGAACACGTTCCAGCAAGGGCAGTACAATCAAACCACGGGGGCATTGGTTCTTCGCGCGCGGGCCAGGAGCGACCGACGCGCCGTCCGGGGCGCGTCATTCCGCTGGATTCTGGTTCCCGCCCGGGGGATACCGCGCCTGAGGACCGGCCCCGTGCCCTGAGCAGACCCGGGGCAAGCTCGAAACGGGAGAAGCAAGGCAAGGGCATGGCTTCAGACCTCGAACACGCGCGGGGGGTGAACTCCGCCGATCACGAGAACCCAGAACCCGGGGCCGACGATCCCATCGAGATCGAGCCAGGGGCGTTCGACCTTGCCACCGACGAGACGCCGGCCGAGGAGATGAGCGGCGAGGAGAGCTGGGAGCGCCTCGAGCCAGACGGTGAGCTTCTGCGCGCGGAGGCGCAGGAGAGCGTCGATGAGCAGGTCGATCTGGAGACCCTGGACGTCGCAACCGACGACGCGGTCCGGCGGTACCTTCGCGAGATCGGACGGATCCCCCTCCTGACTGCCCAGGAGGAGATAGAGCTCGCGCAGGCCATTGAGGCGGGCAGGGCTGCTCGCCAGGAACGGGAACGGCTCATCCGCGAGGGACAGCTGACGCCGGAGCGCGATCGCGAGCTCACCGCGGCGATCGAGGCAGGGCGCCGCGCCCGGAGACGGCTGATCGAGGCGAACCTCCGGCTCGTCGTGAGCGTTGCCCGGCGCTATCACAACCGGGGTCTCTCCTTCCTGGATGTCATCCAGGAAGGGAATATCGGCCTGATGCACGCTGTCGAGAAGTTCGACTGGCGGCGCGGCTTCAAGTTCTCAACGTATGCCACCTGGTGGATCCGCCAGGCGATCACCCGCGCCATTGCCGACCAGGCCCGGACGATTCGCATCCCCGTGCACATGGTCGAGACCCTCGGTCAGCTCCAGCGGGTGGTCCGCGAACTCCGGCAGGAACTGGGGCGAGAACCGACTGCCGAGGAGATCGGCGCCCAGATGGGCATGGCCCCAGAGCGCGTCCGGGAGTTGCTTCAGATCACCCAGGAGCCAATCTCGCTGGAGACGCCGGTCGGTGATGAAGAGGATACGGTGCTGGGTGACTTCATCGCCGGGCCGGATTCCGACAGCCCGATCGAAGAGGCAACCCGTCAGCTCTTGAAAGAGCAAGTCGAGGATGCCTTGCAGACCCTCACCCCGCGTGAGCGCCGCGTTCTCGAACTCCGCTACGGGCTCGGGACCGACCGGGAGCGCACCCTTGAGGAAGTCGGACGAGTGGTCGGCGTCACACGCGAGCGCGTGCGCCAGATCGAAGGAGCGGCCCTCCGGAAGCTCCGTCATCCAAGCCGCGCGCGCAAGCTCGTTGACTTCCTCGACTGAGCCCGTCCGCTAACCGCCGGTTACGCCCCGACCCACCTCTTAGCCCGATCGGGGGGCTCTTCTCCCCCGATCGGGTAATCGCCGCCGCGCCCGGTCCCTGGTATGCTTGGTCCCTGGAGCGGGTGATTAGGCAGCCACTCCGGGGACGGTTAGGGCTCTCCTGCGGCCGGCGGAGTAGTCCCGGGGATGGTCGACTGCCGCCCCTCAACTCTCGCAGGCGCGAATCAGCAGGCACACTCCTCGATCACCCTGGGAGCATACCGGGCAGACTAGGGGTGTGCCCGGATCGCGGGCAGGTGGAACCGTGCGTCACATCATCGGCCGGCGGCTGGCCCGGATCGCGGTTATCCTGGCCATCATTTATGTCATCTATTATCTCGGCTGGCGTCTTTTCACCACGTTCGAGCCGCGGGCGCCGCTCTTCTTCGCCGTCTTCCTGACGGCCGAAATCTACGGCGTCCTCAGCCTCCTGCTCTTCGTCTTTATGACGTGGGACCTGAAGCACACGCCCCCGCCCCCTCCCCCGATGGGCCTGAGCGTGGACGTCTTCATTCCCACTTTCAACGAGGCGCTGGACATCATCGAGGCGACCCTGGTCGGGTGTCAGCGGATGACCTATCCGCACACCACCTACGTCCTGGACGACGGGAAGCGTCCGGAGGTCGCTCGGCTGGCCGAACGGCTCGGCTGCCGCTACCTGACGCGGCCAGACCGCCGCCACGCCAAGGCCGGCAACCTGAATGCCGCGCTCGCCCGGACGCAGGGCGAGTTTATTGTCGTTCTCGACGCCGATACCGTCCCCCAGCCGGACCTCCTTGAGCGCACCCTGGGCTACTTCACGGATCCGCGCGTCGCGTTCGTCCAGCTTCCGCAGGAGTTCTACAACCTCGACTCGATCCAGCACCGGTCGGGAGCAGATGGCGCCCTCTGGCACGAGCAGGGGCTCTTCTACCGAGTGATCCAGCCGGGCAAGAACCGCTGGAACGCCGCCTTCTGGTGCGGGAGCCCATCCATCCTCCGCCGCGCCGCCCTCGCCTCCATCGGCGGCGTTGCCACCGGGACGATCACCGAGGACCTGCACACCTCGCTCCGCCTGCATGCGGCCGGCTGGAAGAGCGTCTACCACCCGGAGCCGCTCGCGTACGGGATCGCCCCGCAGACCCTGCTTGCATTCACGATCCAGCGCCTGCGTTGGGCCCAGGGGGCGATGCAGCTCCTGAGGAGTCGGGAGAACCCCCTGATCACGCCCGGCCTCACGCTTGCCCAGCGCCTGAATTACTTCGCCTCCACGCTCACCTACTTCGACCCATATCAGAAGCTCATCTTCCTGCTGACCCCGGCCGTCATCGTGCTGACCGGGCTCTTACCGCTTCGGGCACGCGCCGCTGATTTCCTTCTCCACTGGATCCCGTTCATCGGCTTCTCCTCCCTGATGAACGTGATTCAGGGACGCGGGGAATATCGGCTCATCGAGATCGAGCGCTACAACCAGCTCAAGCTGTTCATCTTCCTGCGCGCCACGCTCCAGCTCCTCTGGCCGCGGCGGCTGGTCTTCCAGGTGACCCCCAAGGGGTCGGCCGACCATGCGGCCGCGATTGATCGGCGCCTGGTCTGGCCGAACATAGTCCTCCTGGTACTCCAGGCCGGGGCGGCCGTGATCGGTCTGGTGAATCTCCGCTGGGGCCTGACCGCGCGGTACGATCGGGGAGAGATTGCGCTCATGGCGATATTCTGGGCAACCATCAACGCCACGCTCATCGTAACCGGGGTCGCGGTGATCGCGCAGCGGCTTTATCGCCGCCAGGACTATCGGTTCCCGGTCAAGATTCCCGCCTGGAGTATCGTCCCCGGCCAGTCCCCGCAGCCGGTGGAGGTCCAGGACCTCTCGCTTCGCGGAGCACGGCTCATCAGCAGGACACCACTCACCAGCAATCAGGAGGCAGTCGTCACATTTGAACTCCCCGACGGCCGCATCGAGATTCCTTCCACCGTCGTCCACTGCCGACCAGGCGAGGCCGGTACCTGGCAGGCGGGCGTGCGATTTGGAGCGATTGGAGAGCAGGCGCGGCTCCGGCTCATTGCCTTCCTCTTCATCGCCGTTCCACGGATCCAGCACGGCGATCGGCCCCAAGACACAGCGACGGGGTCGACTTCCCCCCGGACCGCCGCTGGGCAGGTGCATTCCACCTCGTGAGCCTCGTCATCGCACCCTGGGAGGACAAGATGCCAGGGCAAGGGATCAGCCGCAGCAGGAGAGGAGGAAAAGAAAATAACTACGCGGCCCGCCAGTCAGCAGACTGGCGGGCCTTTCGCATCCTCAGGCTGACAGCACTTTCCCGGGATGGACCACGTGGGCTCTCTGGCACGAGTGGAGGGACTCGAACCCCCGACCGGCGGTTTTGGAGACCGCTGCTCTACCAACTGAGCTACACTCGTTCAGCCGATTAGAATATATCAGATCGCGCGGCTTCCCGCAAGTGCCCTGACTGACCGCGCGGGATGGAGTTCCAGGCGATGATCTTTACCGGACGCCTTCTCGCCAGCGATCACGGCATCTCTATCTGGGAGGAGCAGAAGGATCGCTTCCTCCTACATCTGGTCGATCACGGGATGGTGATTCCCCTGACCCTGGATGAGCTGACCGCGCTGGCCCGGGCCAGCGCTACGGCGGTCAACACGGCGGGCACGCCAGAAGCGGCAAAAGACCGCGTCCGCCGCCTCCAGATCCTCCAGGCACGCGTGACTGACCTACTCCGACGTGAGCGTGCAGCACCCACTGACAAACCGGCTCATTAATTTGCCGTGCCCCCGCCGTGCAGTATGCCGAGACCGGGGGATGACCGACGGCCCGGCACCGCACCATCCCCGACTCTGGCACGCCCCGGGCACGTGCGCTACAATGCTACCAAGAATGAGCGTTGAGAGCGCACCGGTGTTGGCATCCTCTTCCCCACAGGACTATCGCGCCGGCGAGATGCCGCGCCGGGCCCGTCCAGAAAAGACACCTCCAAGGGAGTATGCTAACTGTGAAGACAATAACTGAGCGCTGGCCGCGCGGCCTTATGGACCCACCCGAATGCCCGGTCTGTGGGGGCATCGAGCGCGATCCAGAGTCCCTCGCCTGCTGGCACTGTAAGAAGGGACACTACGCCGACTGCCGCTGGATCCGCGACGTGGCGGCCAAGCTTCCCTACCTCTCCGAGGAGGACCGACGGGTCTGGCGGCGCCTGACCGAGATCTTGCCCGAGGAGGAGATCCTCCGCCGACTGGGAACACCCCGGCCGCGCTGACCGCATCGTCCCTTTCTCCCGGGCAGCCGCCCACCCTCTCGGGCGATTGCCCCGTTGACACGATACAGCTGCGGTGGTAGAATGCCGCCCGAACTGCTGTTCGGCAGAGCTCATGAAGGAGGGTTCGGGCGATGGATTCTCGCCGACTTTCCACCCGTCAAACCCAGATCCTCGAGTTCATCCGCCGCTACGTCCGCGAGCACGCCTATCCTCCATCCGTCCGCGAGATCGGGGAAGGTGTTGGCATTACCTCGACGTCGGTGGTGGATTACAACCTGAGGGTGCTTGCCAAGCGCGGCTACATTCGACGCGATCCGGACATCTCGCGCGGGATCGAGCTTCTCGATAGCGACGGTGAGCGGCTTCCGGAGCGGGTCAGTGTGCCCATCCTCGGGCAGATCGCCGCTGGCGCTCCGATCGAGGCGATCGAGGACCGCGGTGAGCGCGTGACACTGACCCAAGACCTGGTGCCGACCGAAGGCGTCTACGCCCTGCGCGTGCGCGGGCAGTCGATGATCGAAGACCTCATCGCCGACGGCGACCTCATTATTGTGCGGCCCCAGGAAACAGCCGAAAACGGGGCAATCGTGGTCGCACTTCTGACTGACGGCCCCGGAACCGAAGGGCAGGTCACGCTCAAGCGCTTCTACCGCGAACGCGACCGGATCCGCCTGCAGCCCGCCAATTCGTCTATGCAGCCGATCTATGTCCGGCCTGATCAGGTGAAGATTCAGGGGCAGGTCATCTGTCTGATCCGTCAGATGGCCTGAACACCGGTCAGCTCGGCCAGGAGAAGCTCCACGGCCAGCTCCTCCTCGATCTCGCCGGTCTTGATAGCCTGATCAACCTCGGCAAGCCGCTGCACGGCTGCCACACACCGCTCGGCCCCGAATATCCGGGCCTGACGGGCAAGCTTCTGAGCGACCCGCGGATGGACGGCGACGGCCTTCACCACATCCTCGCGCCGGGCCATCGCCTCGTGCGTCAGGAGGAGCAGCCGCATCTGGCGCGCCAGCATCGCCACAATGTAGATCGGCGACGCGTTACTCCCCAGCAGCCGACGGTAGGTCTCGAACGCACGCCGCCCATCGCGCGCCCCGACCGCATCGACCAGGGCAAACACATCGGCGTCGCGGCTTTCAGCGACCAGGGTCCGGACATCGGCCGGACCGATGACCTTCCCCCCCGCATACGTGATCAGCAGATCCAGGGTGAGATCGAGACGGCGAAGATCGTCTGCCTCCACCAGCTCGGCCAGCACTTCGGCCGCCTCGCGCGCGATCCGTCCCCCCTTCGTCCGCACCCGCCGGACGATCCAGGGCACCAGATGCTCCCCGCGCGGCGGCTGGTCATCGTGCGGCGTCTCTTCGGAGGGCGCCGTGCCGACGGGGTGGGTGAGGCCACTGCTGGCGGGCGTCGCGCATCCCGGGGCGATGCCCGCATGCAGGACATCCTTGATTATCTTCCCACTGTGCCCGCGGAGACCGACCTCGTCTTCATCGAGGATGAGGCGTTCGATCGGGATCATCCCGTCGTGCGGCAGATCACGCGGCTGGGAGGTGAGGTCTATCTGCCCGATCCGCCGCGCTGGGAGCACCTGGTGCCCTGGATCGTCCAGCGTGTGCGGGCGAAGGGGGGGCGGATCGCGCGCGAGGCGGCCGAAGTGCTGGCCGAGCTGGTGGAGGCAGACGATCTTCGCCGTCTCGATCTCACCCTGGATCT
>DATGMJ010000029.1:0-6084 GCA_035293685.1 Chloroflexota bacterium
CTGAGAGAAGACCCCGACCACTGCTGAGGCAGAAGCGATCATCAGCGACCGGGCTGAGAGCCCCATATCTGGCGCAGATCGGGCCTAGATCGCTCCCTGATCCCGGCCCGATGGTTCGCTCTCGCCTGTCAGAAGGCTGACGCTGACACTGTGTTTTCTATCGATAGGAACTGCCCGACCACTGCATCCACCGCGGGCCGCCCCCGGGTGAGAACATGCGCCCGATACGCCGGACCGCTCCCTCCTTGCCACAGGTATTCCAGCCGAAGGCACAACCAGTATGCCTTCTCGTTCCGCGCCATCAATCCAGCGCGGCCCGGGGACATCAGGTCAGGGAAACGACCTTGCGCTCGCGCATCGACTCGTACGCCCCGAGGATCAAGCGGAGCACCCGGGTGCCGTGGATATGGGTATTCAGCGGCTGGGTTCCGGTGGCGATGCAGTCCACGAAATGCTCTAGCTCGGCGGCGAAGCTGTTCCGCTCCGGCAGCTCGAGCGACGCTGGCTGCCAGCCGATCGGCTTAAAGAAGAGGCGGCGTCCACGCCCGAACAACTGCCCCTTTTCGCCAATGATGTGGAACTGCCAAGCCCCCTCCGGCCAGTCCCAGGCCCAGCTGGTCAGCACCTCGCCCATCGCTCCGTTGGCGAACTTCACAATCATCAGCGCGCTGTCCTCGCCTTCGAGCGTGCTGATGTGATACCGTCCGGAGACTGCTGAGACCTCAACGGGCTCCTGACCAGCGAGATTGAGGAGCAAATAGGAAGGGTGATAGCCAGTATCAATGAGACATCCCCCGCCCATCGTGCTGGCGACGGCACGCCAGCCCCACTCGGACAGCGGTTTGGTATGCCGGAAACAGTCGCACGTCCGGACGAAGAAGATGTTCCCCAGGGCTCCATCGGCCAGCATCTCCCGGGCACGCTGCACCGCCGGATCAAAGAGCTGATTGTGGGCACACATCATGGTTACGCCGCCCGCCCGGACCGCCGCCGCGATCTCCTCAGCCTCTGCCAGGTTGAGACACAGGGGTTTCTCGCAGATCACGTGCTTGCCCGCCCGCGCCCCAGCCACGATCGCCTCACGATGAAGGTGGTGGGGCAGACAGATATCGATCGCATCAACATCGGCCTCGGCGATCAACCGGTGGAAATCGGTGAAGACCGCGGCCTCACCACCAAGGCGTTGGGCCATCGCCCGCGCCGCCTCCTCGACGACATCAGAGACGGCAGTCACCACGGCCTTCTCCCGGAGGCTCAGCCAGCCCGCGGCATGTACCCGGGCGATGTCCCCGCACCCGATCAGTCCAACCTTCAGCATTGTTCCCTTCTACTCTACCGTGATTGGGTCTTGAACCCGCGATCGTACCCGTGCGCCGTGTGATTACGGATCACATCACTTTTTCCGTCAAGGTGACCGGCGCCAGGATTCTAGTCTCGGCCAATCGACCTGTCAACCTGAAATCCGAGAAGGCCCCCGGGCGCTCGTTCACCATGGACAGGGGTGGTATACTGGGTGTGTCGGGGGACAGCACGGTGGAGATACAAGAGCTCTGCACGGTTGAACAGTGCGCGGAGACCGCGGTAACCCACTGCGCCAGGTGCGGGCAGGCGCTGTGCCGGCGGCACGCGATCGCGGATTACACCCACCTGCCCGGTGGACAGCGGCCCTACTGTCCGGTTTGCGATGCCGAGCGGCGCAGGCTATACGAAACAGTCCGGGTAGGTGCGCCGCGGGTCATCCTCTGGAGCGGCATCGGTGCCGTCCTCGGCGCCGTGGTTGGACGGTTCATCGGGGTCCTCGCCACCCCCGACAGCTTCGCCCACGCCATTACAACTGATCTCGGGTTCGTCGCCGGTCTAGCCGGTGCGCTTTTTATCGCCCTTGAATCGACCCGGCCCCGCTCCACCCGGTCGCCCAACGATCACTAAGCGGTCAGGCGACTCTGGCCATCCAGCTGGGGATCGGCGCATCCCCCCATTCCTCGCGGAGCCGGATCGCCCGCCGGACCCGCCACCGGAGACCGTACAGACGGCGAGCCGCTCCAAGGTCACGGAGGCGGAGCGCCTCCAGATAGAGATCCGTGAGCTCGCGCTCGTACGCTCGCAGCCTCGCGAGTGGTGTTGTACGCGCCAGGTACATTGCTAACCTCCGTGTTCGCCCGGCGGCCGCTCCCAGTGCATGCCGCCGACCGCGATAAACGTCCGGGTCGACTCCACCGCGGGCAGTCCATGGATCCGATTCATCACCAGGTCATCAAGCTCGTCCTGCGACGATACCTGAATCTTCACGATCGCATCGCTCTCGCCGTAGAGGGCGCATGCCTCGACTACCCCGGGAAACCGTCGCAATTCTTCGATAACGCTTCCCACCTGCTTGGGCGGCGCCTTGATCAGAACGTATGCCAGCATTCTCGCCTCCCCCGGTGCCGTGCCGGCAGCCCGTCCTTCGACAAACCGGACCGATTCTGCCACCCGCCAGAGACGCGGCATCCCGGGCACGCCCGCTGCCTCGAAGACGCGGTCGAGCACGTCATAGGCATCACGCTCGTCCACGGCGCCCAGGCGGACGAGAAGATCGCCGGACTCACCGTAGACAACCGCCGCCTCGCTGACGTTCTCAAACTGCCGCAGCAGATCCAGCACCCGACGCCAGTCTCGAACCGGGACTGGCAGGAACGCGATCACCGCCGACCGCTCTGCGGCCAGGGTTGCCTCAATAGCGCTGCGGACGGAGAAGCCCCGCTGGTAGTACCGCCAGAAACGCTTGAGGCGGTGCAGGTCCTCGATCGAATAATCCCGGCGGCTGATCCGCTCCTTTCGGAGAAGGCGAGGACGGGTGAAGCCCTGGCTTTCCAGATAATAGATCAGCCGCTTGTTCAGCCCGGGAACCTGCCGGAGAACCTCCTTGAGCTCCACCGCCGCCGCTCCCTGAAACCGCAAGTCCAAGTTCATTTCTGTACTTATCATGGCACCACGCTCGACCGGCGTCAAGTCCCAAAACAGGCTAGACTTCTTTCGCCGGGAGAATGCGGACGCGGCGGCCCTCCACGACGACCCGCCCCTCGGCGATCAGGCGCACGGCCTCGGGGAGCGCGATGTGCTCCTCTGCCAGGATCCGTTCCGCCAGGGTCTCTTCGGTATCGTCCTCGTGAACTGGCACTGCCCGCTGGAGAATGATCGGCCCAGCATCCACTTCGCTGGTCACCAGGTGCACCGTACAGCCGCTGATCTTGACCCCGTACCGGAGGGCTTCGGCCTGGGCATGGAGCGTACCGCCGAAGGCGGGAAGGAGGGACGGGTGGATGTTGATGATCCGCTCGGGGAAGGCGTTCAGCATGGTCGGGCCGAGGATCGGCACGTACCCGGCCAGGACCACCAGCTCGACCCTTTGCTCACGGAGGAAAGCGACTATGGCTTCCTCCTGCTCGGTGCGCGAGCGAAACGCGCGCCGGGGGAAAGAGGCCACAGGGACGCCGGCCCGGCGGCCGCGCTCGAGCGCGGCCGCCTCCGGGCGGTCGCTCACCACTGCTACAACCCGAGCGGGGAAGTTCGGATCGCACGATCGATCGAGCAGCGCCTGAAGGTTTGTTCCGCGCCCAGACGCCAGGACACCAACGCGCAGGTAGGCGGCTGGCGCGCGTGGGCGGATCGGTACATCCGCATCACGGGTGGTCGTGGTCATGCACCGGCCCTCGCTGTCCGCCCCGCAGCCGATCGATCCTCGTTGCGGCTCCGTTCGAAGGCAAACTTATCAAGGTCGAGCTGGACCGGAACGGGATACTGGCCGGTAAAACACCCCTGGCAAAGGCCTGCCCCGGAGACCCGAACCGCGCGGATCAGGCCCTCCAGGCTCAGATAGCCCAGTGAGTCCGCCCCAATGTGGGCGCAGATCTCCGGCACGGTCATGCGCGCTGCGATCAGCTCGGCGCGGCGTGCCATATCCACTCCCAGGTAGCACGGATGGGCGATCGGCGGCGCCAGGATCCGCACGTGCACCTCGGCCGCTCCAGCATCGCGCAACAGACGAACGAGCGGCCGCGTGGTGTTGCCCCGAACGATCGAGTCGTCCACGACGACGACGCGCTTCCCCGCCAGCACCTCCGGCAGGGGATTCAGCTTCAGCTGAATGCCGATCTCCCGGATCCGCTGGTCCGGCTGGATGAAAGTCCGCCCGATGTACCGATTCTTCACCAGCGCCTCGCGATACGGAAGGCCGGCCTCCTCGGCGTAGCCGATCGCCCCCGGCGTGGCCGAGTCCGGCACGCCGATGACGATATCGGCGTCGGCCGGGTGCTCGCGTGCCAGCTCGCGCCCCATCTCCTGGCGCGCCAGATAGACCAGGCGGTTATTGATCACGCTGTCCGGCCGGGCGAAGTACACGTACTCGAAGAGGCACAGCGCACGCCGGGGAGAGGCGACCGCCTGGATGCTCTCAACCCCGTGCTCATCGATCTGGACGATCTCCCCCGGCTCGATCTCCCGAATGTACTGGGCACCGACAGTCGCCAGCGCGCACGACTCCGAGGCGACGATCCAGGCAGCATTCAAGCGGCCAAGACAGAGCGGACGGACCCCCAGGGGATCGCGGACGGCAAAAAGCTGATCCGGCGTTGCCACCGCCAGGCTGTACGCACCCTGCAAACGGGGCATCGCCCGACGGATCCGGTCGAGCACGTCGTGGCCCGGCCCCTCGCAGAACAGACGGGCGATGACCTCGGTATCAGTTGCCGTTCGGAACTGCACCCCCTGCTCGATCAGCTCCTCCCGGAGCGTCTCTGCGTTGACCAGGTTGCCGTTGTGGGCCACGGCCACCTCGCAGGAGGGGCTCCGCACGACGATGGGTTGAGCATTGTAGATCTTTGACGCGCCGGTCGTCGAGTAGCGGGTGTGGCCAATCGCGATGTGCCCCCGCAGACCCAGCAGGTCCTCTTCGGTAAACACCTGGGCCACCAGCCCCATCCGCGTATGCGCCGTCAGGCGCTCGCCATCGGCCGTGACGATGCCGGCGCTCTCCTGTCCGCGGTGCTGAAGCGCGTACAGGCCGAAAAAGGTGATCCGTGCGACATCCTCCCCCGGCCCGTAGATGCCGAAAACCCCACACTCCTCACGACACAGCCGATGCAGATCGTCGCGCTCGTGGTCGCTCATACCGCCCCCCGTCGCTCCCTTCCCGGCGTGCATCCGCCCGCCGCATTAGGCCACCGGGTCCATGCTCGCCCACGCTCGACGCGCTTCGTCGAGCGCGATGTCCAGCCAGCCCCGGATGACCAGGCGCTCCCCGCTGACCCGACCAAGCACCGTGCACGGGACACCGGCTTCCCGTGCCAGCCGCTCCAACTCCTCACGATCCTCCGGTCGCACGCTGACCAGGATGCGCGACTGGGCCTCGTTGAAGAGCCAGCGAAATGGCTCCGCGTTGCTCGGCGCTTCCCCAACGAAGCCGATTCCCCCCAGGATACAGCTCTCGGCCAGCGCGACACCGATTCCACCGTCACTGCAATCGTGTGCTGAACGGACGATCCCCCGGCGAATCCCGGCCAGGCAGACCTGCTGGACTGCCCTCTCACGCCCCAGATCGAGCGGCGGCACCGGTCCGGTGACGATACCCCGCTCGGCAAGGTAGGCGCTGGCGCCCAGCCCGCACTCTTCGTCCGACCCCAGGAGCACCACCAGGTCGCCCTCAGCCCGAAACGCCGCCCCGGTCCGCCAGCGCGCCTCATCGAGGACACCGAGCATGCCAATGATCGGGGTCGGGTAGATCGCCCGCCCGTTCGACTCGTTGTAGAGGCTGACGTTGCCGCTGACAATAGGCGTACCCAGGGCGCGGCAGGCCTCCGCGATGCCGCGGATCACCTGCTCCAGTTGGTAGTAAATCTCCGGCTTCTCCGGGTTCCCGAGATTCAGGCAGTCGGTCGCTGCGATAGGCTCGCCGCCCGCGCAGACCACGTTCCGGGCCGCCTCGGCGACCGCAATCGCCCCGCCCCGGAACGGATCCAGATAACAGTAGCGCCCGTTCCCGTCCGTTGCCAAGGCGATCGCCCGGCGCGTCCCTTTGAGCCGGAGCACCGCCGCATCGGCCTGCCC
>DATGMJ010000030.1:0-5636 GCA_035293685.1 Chloroflexota bacterium
GAGCGCGGTCGTCCCACCCGTTCCCATCCCGAACACGGTCGTGAAAGGCCGCAGCGCCGACGATACTGGCGGGGCCACCCGCCGGGACACTAGGTCCCTGCCAGGCCCCTCCCTCTTCCCATCTGGTGCTTTGCTTTCCTGGCTGACTGTCCCTTTTTCACACCGCGGGGTGGAGCAGTGGAAGCTCGTCGGGCTCATAACCCGAAGGTCGTTGGTTCGAATCCAACCCCCGCTACCGCGATACGATATCCCTCGCTAAACAGCCGGGCGCGGCGCGTTCATCGCGGCCGCGCTTTTTTGCTGTCCTTACTGCGGTCGGTACCTTTGACCGCACTCAATCCTGTGTTATAACCTTAGCAGAATACGTTTCGGAGGTTCCCATCAGCCCGCATTCTCCTCGCCGCCGGCGTGTCTTTCACCCGCCAACCGCGCTGCCTGACGATACGCCCGCCCTTCGCCTGCCCGTCCTGCCGACGAGCGATACCGTCCTCTTCCCGCGAATGGTCTCCTCGCTCGTCGTGGCGGATGACCGGATTCAGCGCGCGATCGACGGGGCGATGACCGCTGACCGGACCGTTGTCGTGATCGCCCAGCGCGATCCGGAGAAGGAGGACATCGGTCCGGCCGACCTGTACTCGGTCGGGACCGAAGCCGTTATTGGACGCACCCTCAAACTACCTGACGGGACGACCAATGTGCTCGTCCAAGGCCAGCGGCGCGTCCATGTGGCCAGCTTCGAGACGAACGACGGCATTCTCTACGCCTCGGTGATTCCGGTCAGCGAAACCGTGGAGAAGACGATCGCCCTTGAAGCCCTCATGCGGGCGATCCTGGCTCTGTTCGAGAAATGCGTTCGCCTGAGTCACTCTCTCTCCGAAGATGTATACGTCGCCGCGATGAACGCCGACGACCCCGGATGGCTCGCCGACGTGGTCGGTTCGTCCCTCCAACTTCCGGTGGCTCAGCACCAGGAGATCCTGGAGATCGTCAATCCAGCCGAGCGCCTGGAGAGGGTGAATGTCCTGCTGGCCCACGAGCTTGCTGTCCTTGAACTTGAAGAGAAGATCGAAAGTCAGGTCCAGCAGGAGGTGGACAAGTCCCAGCGCGAATATCTCCTCCGCGAACAGTTGCGGGCGATCCAGCGAGAACTCGGCGAGGTCGATGCCTTCACCCGGGATATCAACGAACTTCGGGCGACGTTGGACCGGGCCGAGCTACCCGAGCACGTCCGCGGCAGAGCAGAGGAGGAGATCAATCGGCTGGCAAGCCTTCCATCCGCGGCCCCAGAGGTGGGGGTCATCCGGACATACTTGGACTGGCTTCTCAATTTGCCGTGGCATCAGCACACAGAGGATAATGTCGATCTCGATCACGCGGCGTGGACCTTTGACCGGAACCACTTTGGCCTGAAAAACGTCAAACAGCGCATCCTCGAGTTCATGGCGGTCCGCAAGCTCCAGCCAGCCGGCGCGCGAACGCCCATCCTCTGCTTCGTCGGCCCGCCCGGTGTCGGGAAGACTAGCCTCGGCCGTTCGATTGCCGAGGCACTGGGGCGTCGATTCGCGCGGATCAGCCTGGGCGGTATCCGAGATGAGGCCGAGATCCGGGGGCACCGCCGCACCTACGTGGGCGCCCTGCCCGGCCGGATCATCCAGACCATGCGTACGGCCGGATCGGTGAACCCGGTCTTCATGCTGGACGAGATCGACAAGATCGGAGCCGACTTCCGCGGTGATCCCTCCGCCGCTCTCCTGGAGGTCCTCGACCCGGAGCAGAATAGCGCCTTCAGCGATCACTACCTTGAGGTCCCCTATGACCTGTCGCGTGTGATGTTCATCGCCACGGCCAATCTCCTTGACCCGATTCCCCCAGCCCTGCGCGATCGACTTGAGGTGATTGAGCTTCCAGGATACGCCGAGGATGAAAAGCTGCAGATCGCGCGCCGCTTCCTGATCCCGCGCCAGCTTGTTGAAAACGGGCTCTCCGGGCGGCAGGTGTCCTTTACCGATGATGCGATCCTGCACGTCATCCGAAGCTATACGAACGAGGCCGGGGTGCGCGGCCTCGAACGTGAGATTGGCTCCATCTGTCGAAAAGTCGCGCACCGTGTAGCATCGGCGAAGCGCTACCCGCGTTCGATCACCTCACGAACTGTGGCCCGTTATCTTGGACCAGCCCGGTTCTCCTGGGGACTGGCCGAGGAGCGTGACGAAATCGGCGTGGCAACAGGTGTCTACTGGACCGAGGCCGGCGGTGACCTGGCAACCGTCGAGGCAACCCTTCTAGATGGGAAGGGGCAGCTTATCCTGACCGGTCAGCTCGGATCGGTCATGAAAGAGTCAGCAACTGCCGCACTGAGCTACATCCGGTCGCGCGCCCGTGAGTTCGACCTGCCGCTTACGTTCTACGAGTCGAAGGACATCCACGTTCATCTGCCTGCGGGTGCAGTGCCGAAGGATGGACCGTCGGCCGGAATCACGATGGCCACCGCCATCACCTCGGCCCTTCTGCGTCGGCCGGTTCGGCGTGATGTCGCAATGACGGGCGAGATCACCCTGCGCGGCCGTGTCCTGCCCATCGGCGGACTGCGAGAGAAGGCACTCGCGGCCCACCGGGCGGGCATCAAGACGTTCATCCTTCCCCGGAAGAATCTGAAGGACCTAGTAGATATCCCCGAACGCGTCCGTCGCGATCTGCACTTCGTCCCGGTTGATACCATGGACCAGGTTCTGGATCTCGCTCTCCTGCCGGCCCGGGAGGGACCGGCAGCAGTTGCACCACTGGCCAGGGTGAGCAACGGATGATCAGTCGACGACGGCTTTTACGGGCCGCTCCCGTCGTTCTGCTCGGCGGGCTTCCGGCACTGGCGGCTGGCTGTGCCACGGGCGGCTTCCTCTCGGACCTGCGTGTCTCCAGTCATCTCATCGAACCAAATGGAAGCGGCCTGCACGACGAAATTGACATATCCTACGAGCTGACCCGGCGCGCCGACGTCTCCGCGGTGCTGATCGGTCCGGATGGCAAGCAACACATGATCCGACCGCCGCAGACCCGTGCGCCGGATGTGTACCAGATCCGCTTTACGGGAACGGTACCCGTTCCGGGATCGCGCCCTGGGGAGTCCTGGCTGCGGGTGGTTCCCGATGGAACCTACCGTCTCATCGTGACCGCGCGGGACGCGCGCGGGCAGACGATCTCCCGCGAGACCAGCTTCACCGTGCGCAATGCCGATACGACCCCTCCCCAGATCACGAATGTCCTGGTGAATCCCCCAACCTTCTCCCCAAATGGGGACGGTAAGGATGACACGACCCAGGTCAGTTACGGCTTGACCAAGAAAGCGACTGTCCGCGTGTACGCGACTAGCAGTAACGGCGGCTTCTATCTCATCCAGGCACCGAAGCTTCAGGACGCTGCCCTCTTTTCCTTCGAATGGGATGGGACCCAGAGCGGTGGGGCGGTTCTCCCGGACGGGACCTACGAGCTCCACATCGAGGCGACCGATGCGGCGGGCAACTTTACTGACTATGTGGCACCCGTCGTTATTCACAACGGAGGCGTACCACGGGCCGAGATTCGTGATGTCCGCTTCACGCCGACGGCGGTGCCGGTCGGCGGCAAGATTCACGTGCGCATCGTCGTGCGCAATACGGGCACGGTCCCCCTGTACAGCCTGGGACCGCCGGCCGGCACGGTAGAGCAGACCGGCAAGCCGTACTCATCTATCACGGCCAAGGACGGGACTCCGCTATACTACGATCGCCCGGGCGTCTGGCGAGTGGGCGTCCAGTGGCAGAACGCATATCAGCCGTACCCGATTCGGTGGGGCTTCTTCGGCCGCGACGCGGTGGATCCACAGAATCCGGCTCTCTTCACGCGCTCGCTCAAGCCCGGTGAGGAGATCACTGTCGAGGGGGATATCATTGTGGATGACACAATGAAGTTCCAGCGCAATCAGGTTTTCTGGGCCGCGCTCGAACAGGGCGGCGTTGGCTTTCCGTCCGGACCGGTCGGGCAGACGCCTATCACGATCAGCTATTGAGCCGAGATCTCTGCGTCGTCATCGTCAGCTACAACACACGCGATCTTCTGCGAGCGTGCTTGCGCTCGCTCGCGGCCTCACTCGAGCGAACCGCGCGCGAGCTCGATGCGGAGATCACTGTCGTTGACAATGCGTCCAGCGACGGCACTGCCGATATGGTGCGGGCGGATTTTCCCAGTGTGCGCCTGATCCCCCTGATGGAGAACCGTGGCTTCGCGGCAGCGAACAACCTCGCCGTGCGGCTGTCCGATTCGCGATATGTTCTGCTCCTGAATCCGGATACCGAGGTGCTCGATGATGCGCCACTGGCCCTGGTGCGCTTCATGGACGCTCACCCCGGCGTAGCGGTGTGCGGCTGCCGCCTGCTGAATCCAGATCGAACCTTCCAGCATTCCTGCTTTCGCTTTCCGACCCTGCCGATGTCGTTCCTGGATCTCTTTCCTCTCCATTACCGTCTCCTCGAGTCGCGCCTGAACGGCCGCTATCCCCGGCGGTGGTACGATCACCCATTCCCGATTGACCATCCGCTCGGGGCCTGCATGATGGTCCGTCGCCAGGCGATCGAACAGGTCGGTCCACTTGACGAGGGCTTCTTCATGTACTGCGAAGAGGTGGACTGGTGCTATCGGATGAAGCAGGCCGGCTGGGAGATCTACTACACGCCGGATGCCGCGGTGATCCACTACGGGGGTGCAAGCACCGGCCAGATAGCCGGTCCAATGTTCGTGACCCTTCACCGGAGCCGCGATCGCTTCTTCCGCAAGCATTACGGCCCCCTGTACGCTCTGGCGGCTCGCTGCATCCTTATCCTCGGGATGGCTTACGCCACGTGGCGGGCCCGCCGGGATGCGCGGGCCGGTCGGATTGATGAGGAAACCCTGCGCCGGCGCCTCGCGACCTACCGCGCGGCTATCTCGTGATGGAGACGGCGATCACCGCGGCAATCATCGCGCGCGACGAGGCCCGACACCTGGGGCCCTGCCTGCGCAGTGTGGCCTGGGCCACCGAGCGTCTGGTGGTGCTCGATCATCGAACGACCGATGACAGCGCGATCGTGGCGGCCGCACACGGAGCACGCGTGGTCGAACGCCCTTTCACGACGTTCCCGTCCCAGCGGAATGCCGCGCTGGAGTTGGTCCGGACCCCGTGGGTGCTCTTCATCGACGCGGATGAGCGGGTCACCCCATCCCTCGCCCGGGAGATCCTGGAGCGGCTGGCAGATCCCTCTGCAGCCGCCCCCGTCGGCTACTGGATCCCCCGGCGCAACCTGATCTGGGGAGGCTGGATCCGCCACGGCGGCTGGTATCCCGACTATCAGCTCCGTCTGCTCCGGGTCGGGCGGGCGCGCTATGACGAACAGCGGGATGTCCACGAACTCGTGCAGATTGATGGCCCAACCGGAGTCCTGAGCGAGTGCCTCATCCACTACAATTACGTCACACTCGCACAGTTCATCAGAAAGCAACGGCAGTACAGCTCCCTGGAAGCAGAGCGGCTGGCACGGGCCGATGGACGTTTACGCCCACATAGCCTCGTGCTTCAGCCGCTCCGTGAGTTCCGCCGCCGTTTCATCACGCTGGCGGGCTACCGCGAC
>DATGMJ010000031.1:0-8961 GCA_035293685.1 Chloroflexota bacterium
CTATGACTTCAACGATGTCGATGTTGATCGGTACACGATTGATGGACAGTACACCCAGGTTATGCTGAGCGCACGTGAGCTGTCGCCAGAGCGGCTGGCCGCGCAAGCGCGCACCTGGGTTACCCAGCACCTGCAGTTCACTCACGGCTACGGCCTGGTGATGAGTGCCGTTAACGGCGCCAGCGATCAAGGGTTACCCGATCTGCTTATCCAGGATATTCCGCCGACAGGGAAAATTCCGGTGACCCGCCCGGAGATCTACTTCGGCGAGACGACCGCGAGCTACGTCATTGTCGATACGAGCGCGCCGGAGTTTGACTACCCGCGCGGTGACCAGAACGTCTATCGGTCCTATGCTGGTACGGGCGGTGTGCTCCTGAACTCGGTCCTGCGCCGACTGGCCTTCGCGATCCGCTATCAGGATCCGAATATCCTGCTGACCAGCTACCTGCTCCCCCAGAGCCGGATCCTCTACCACCGGCAGATTACCGAGCGACTCTCCCGATTAGCTCCCTTCCTGGTCCAGGATCATGACCCCTATCTTGTTGTCGCGGACGGCCAGCTCTACTGGTTCCAGGATGCCTATACCGTTTCGGATCGGTATCCATACTCGACGCCTTACGGAAATGGTCAGTTCAACTACATCCGGAACTCGGTGAAGGTCGTCACGAATGCCTACGATGGCTCGGTGACCCTCTACATCGCCGACCCGAACGATCCGATCATCCAGACGTACGCCAGGATCTTCCCCGGCCTGTTCAAGCCGATCTCGGAGATGCCAGCAGATCTCCGCGCCCACGTTCGGTATCCAGAGGGCCTGTTCCTGGTCCAAGCTGACGTCCTCCGGACTTATCATATGAATGATCCGCAGGTCTTTTACAACCGGGAGGACCTGTGGGATATTCCGCAGGAGAACGGTCCGGACGGCGTCCAGCCCATTGAGCCCTACTACGTGATCACGCGGCCACCGGGCGAGGAGCACGAGGAGTTTCTCCTGATGCTCCCCTTCACACCCTCCGGTAAGAAGAATCTTGTGGCATGGCTGGCCGCTAGTTCGGATGGGGCGAATTACGGCAAGCTCCTGCTCTTCGAATACCCGAAGGACCGGGTGAACCTGGGGCCAGAGCAGATCGAGGCATCCATTGACGAGGATCCCGGTATCTCGGCCCAGCTCAGCCTGTGGAATCAGCAGGGTTCGAAGGTCGTTCGCGGCAATCTGCTTGTCCTTCCGATCGAGGATTCTACTCTTTACGTCGAACCGCTCTACCTGCAGGCGAGTCAGAGCCAGATTCCCGAGCTCAAGCGCGTGATCGTCGCGACCCAAGATCGCCTGATCATGGCCAGCACTCTCCGCGATGGGCTTGATCAGCTGTTCAAGATCACCGCGGCTGGGGGCCCCGCGCCGACCCTAACGACCGCGGTCCCACCGGTGGTGGTCTCCACGCCTGGTCCCCCTCCCACGCCCGCAGCGGCAGGCGGCTCATCGGCTGTCGATATCGCGGCACTGACGCGTTCTGCTCAGGCCCACTACCAGAAGGCCCAGGAATATCTCAAGGCTGGTGACTGGGCTGGCTACGGGCGGGAGCAAAAGGCTCTCGCAGACGACCTGGAGCGGCTGGTCACCCTGACCAGCGGTCAGGCATCTCGCGAATCCCGTTGATGGGTGGGAGCGGTGTTCCTGAGGGAGTTCCTGTCTCGCAGAGTATAGCGCTCGGCACGCTCTCTGCCCAAGGAGATGCACCGGGTTGACCGGGAACGGTCCGGAGCTCCGGAGCGCGGAGGCGTGCGAATCGAGACGGGCGTTGACCTTACCCATATCGCTCGCATCGCCGAGCTGGCCCGGCACGAGCGGTTCCTCCGACGGGCTTTCAACTCGTGCGAGCTCGGTGACCCGCGTCCGTCCCACTTGGCTGGCCTCTTTGCGGCCAAGGAGTCGGTATTCAAGGCACTCGGCCGTCCTCTGCCGTGGAAATCCGTAGCAGTTATCCTGAACCAGAGAGGACGGCCGACGATCTATCTCGATCCAGCGATTGCGCCGCCCGGGCTCGCGCAGATTGCCGTGTCCATTAGCCACGAAGCGGACTACGCGATCGCGGTCGCGATCGCGCTGTTCCACCCGGAGGCCGGGATGGAATGAGTTCCTCCCTCCAGGCGTTTATCCTGTCTCTGGGCTTGCGGGGATCACAGCCGTCATTGCGAGAGCGCACCGACCTGCGAACCTTTACTTGGACCTACGCCGATCTGGCGGAACGCATTACTGCCACCGCCGGCTGGCTCGACCGCCACGGCATCACTCAAGGCAGTCGGATGATCCTTTGGGCTCCCAACTCCACAGCCTGGGTTGCCGCGTTTCTCGCCGCGCTGGCGTCGGGGGTGATCGCCGTCCCACTGGATGTCGGCAGTACGCCCGAGTTCGTCGAACAAGTGGCCCGCGAGGTCGAGGCGAGTCTGCTTATTCGCGGACGGTACCAGCCCTGGCTTCCCTTCACTGGTCGAAGCATGATCATTGATGAGCTCGAGTGGGAAGCGCGGGGCGATCGGTGGCGTCGACCGGCGTGGCCCGTCATTGCCCCGGATGACCTGGCTGAGATCCTCTACACCTCCGGTACCACCGCGCGTCCGCGCGGCGTTATGCTCACTCACCGGAATCTGATCAGTGATCTGCAGGGCGTGCAGCCTGTTGTGCCGCCGGGCGTTGCCTATCGTTTGCTCTCTCTCCTTCCCCTCAGCCATGCCTTTGAACAGGTTATTGGCCTCCTGCTCGCGCTCAGCCGCGGTGCGACGATCACCTATCTCGAGGTACCGCGTCCTTCAGAGATTCTGACCGCGCTCCGCGAGGATCGCATCAATACGATGCTCCTGGTTCCCGGCATCCTGGATCTCCTGCGGGCACAGGTCGTGAGGGAGATGCCGCCAGCCGCCGAGGTGGCACGTCGGTGCACCGAGCCGCTTCTCCTTCGCCTTCCCTTCGGCATGCGGCGTACTCTTCTGGCTCCCCTGCGGTGCCGCCTTGGGGCGGAACTCTGCTTCCTCGTTGTCGGCGGTGCGCCCCTCGATAAAGACCTTGAGCAGTTCTGGGATGCGCTCGGCATTCTCGTGCTCCAGGGCTACGGACTGACCGAGGCCGGACCGGTCGTCAGTGCGAATACCGTGCGCGCGCACCGCATCGGATCAGTAGGACGACCCATCGCAGGGGTCGAGATTCGGATCGCTCCTGACGAGGAAATTCTCGTCCGGGGGCCGAACGTGACACCTGGCTACTATCGCCGTCCGGATGCGACGGCGGAAGCGTTCACCGACAGCTGGCTCCGGACCGGCGACCTCGGTTGTCTGGATCGGGACGGCTATCTGTACATCCTCGGCCGCAAGAAGAGTGTGATCGTGACCAGCGCCGGGCTCAAGGTCTACCCGGAGGATGTCGAGGCCGCCCTGGCCCGCCAACCGGGCGTGAGAGATAGTGTGGTTCTTCCCTGGCAGGGGAAGATCTTCGCCGTCCTGCTCCTCGAGCCAACGAGCGTGCCCCGCGCGGCCGCGATCGTCGAGGCGGCGAATCGTCAGCTGAGCCCGGCTCAGCGCATTCAGGGCTGGGTCGTCTGGCCGGGCGCTGACTTCCCGCGCACGCCGACCATGAAGGTGGAGCGGTACCGGATCAGCGAGGTGCTTCCGGAGCTGGTTTCCCGCCCTACCCGCGTTCAATCGGCGGCCGGACTCACCCCTCTGCAACGGATCATACACGACCTGGCCAGGGATCGCCCGGTGCGCCCGGAGGCACGTCTGGGGATAGATCTTGGTTTGTCATCGATCGACCGCCTTGAGCTACTCACGCGCATCGAAGAAGAGCTGCGGGTAGATATCCCGGAGACTCTGGTTACGGATCAGACCAGTGTGGCCGAGCTCGAGCACATCGTCCGCGCCCAGGCGCGCCTGCGGCCCTGGCGCCCGCCGGTCTGGCCTCTTCACCCCTGGATCGCCCGGATTCGCGCCGAAGGACAGAGGCATCTGATCTTTCCCTTGCTACGGTGTATCGTGACCCTCACGATCCATGGCGGCGAGAATCTGCGCAACCTCTCACCGCCGGTTCTCCTGGCCGGGAATCACGCAAGCCTCCTCGATGCACCTCTTGTCCTGATGGCGCTTCCGAATCACCTGCGGCACCGGACCGCGATCGCTGCCCTTGCGGGCTTCCAGGGGGATGAGCACATTCCGCAGGTGCGCCGTGCGGCCCTTGACGCCGCGTTCTGGCTCTCCGAACTCCTGCTGAATACCTTCCCCGTGCCGCGGGCCACTGGATATCGTGAGAGCTTGAAACATGTGGGCTTCCTGGTGGACCACGGCTGGAACGTGCTCATTTTCCCCGAGGGCACCCGCAGTCGCACCGGGGCTCTTCAGCCGTTCCGCGAGGGCATCGGCTTGCTGGCGACTGGTCTGCAGGTACCGGTTGTTCCCTTCCGTCTGCGCGGCACGTTCGACGTTCTGCCCCGGGGAGCCTGGCTTCCGCGCCCGGGACCGGTTGCGATTCACTTCGGCGCGCCAACCTGCTATCCGCCGCTGGACTACGCCAGCGCGACACGGGCGATCGAGAATGCCGTGAAGAATCTCTGAAAGGATACCCGGCATCGTATAATCGGGAGGACCGCGCTGGCACTGCGGCGCTCCGAGGAGGCGATGGATGATCGGACTGGAGATCGCGCGAGCCGCCCTGGCCGGCGCCGAGGCCGAGGCCCGCCGTCTGGGCGTAGCAGTAGCGGTAGCGGTGGTTGACGCGGCGGGCCTCCCAATCGCGCTGATCCGCATGGACACCGCCATTCCGGCAACTGCCGAACTCGCGCTCGGTAAGGCCTTCGGCGCAGCCTACTGGCAGCGGCCAACCAGTGATCTGGCAACCCTGGCGCGGGATCGTCCCTCTTTCTTCGCGGCGTTAATGGCCTCGGCGCGCCGGCCGCTGGTCCCATCGGCTGGCGGACTGCCTATCATCCAGAGCGGACAGCTGGCTGGAGCGATCGGCGTGAGCGGCGCGCGTTCGCCGGAGGAAGATGTTATCTGCGCCCAGGCCGGCCTGATTGCGGCTGGCCTATCGCCGATCTGATGCGTTGCCTGTGATTCCCACTCTCCCGGATCGTCTGATCAGCGAGCTGCAGCAGCGGCTTCTCGCCTGGTACGCGGTGAATCGCCGCGATCTTCCCTGGCGTGGGCGCTCCGATCCCTATGAGATCCTTGTCGCGGAGGTCATGCTCCAGCAGACCGGCGTCGAGCGGGTCGCGGCGGTCTATGAGCGTTTTCTCGCCGAGTTCCCGGGCTTTGCGGCACTGGCGGCGGCCCGGCGTCAGGAAGTCCTGCGGGCGTGGGCTGGCCTGGGCTATAATCGGCGTGCGGTCTACCTGCACGAGTGTGCCCGCGTCGTGGTCGAGCGTCACGGGGGATGCTTGCCCTCGGAGCCCGAGGCGCTCCGCCGCCTGCCCGGTCTCGGCCCCTATACCGTTGCGGCGCTCCTGAGCTTCGCGTTTGGGCGCGACGTACCGGCCATTGATACCAACGTCCGCCGTGTACTTGGCCGCCTACTCTCTCTCGCTCCGCGCGACGAGCGACAGCTCCGCGCGGCGGCAGAGCTCCTGGTGCCTGCAGGGCGGAGCGTTGACTGGAACCAGGCCCTGATGGATCTGGGAGCCGTGCTGTGCACGGCTGGTCAGCCGCGCTGTTCACTCTGTCCGCTGGAAGACCTGTGCGGATGGGCACGCGGTCAACCGGAGGTGCGCCGGAACGGGGACCGCGTTTCTCCGGTCCTACAGGTCGCCGAGCGTCCCGAGCCTTACCTGGGCTCACGCCGCTTCCTCCGTGGGCGCATCGTGGCAATCCTGCGCGATCTGGCGCCGGGCACTCTCCTCACCATAGCAGACCTTCAGGCACGTCTTGCCGCGGCTGGCGCGCACGTCGGGATCCCTCACCTGGCGGAGATTGTGCGATCTCTTGCGGCCGAGGGGCTGGCGACCGTGCACGGGGACGATCGCGACGTCAGGGTTGGGCCTCCTGACTAGGCTCGCTCTCTTTATCTTCTAGCCGCCTCTCTTTTTATCGCTCTCTGCCTTTACACGCCGGATGTGCCTTGCTAGCCTGGTTGGGAGATCCTGTGGTCTGGTGATTTAACGGTGGCCGACTGCGAGCAGTCCTACCAGGGTGAAGCGAAAATCCGGAGGCACGGTACAGACGCAGCATCCGCGTCGGCATCCGGTGCGGATGGGTCACGCTCTGAGTCCCGCGTTCGCGGCCAGGAGATCACGCCCGATCATTCCAATCCTGCCGAGCAAAGGCTTGGTGGCCGTTCACTTGATAGCGAGATCAATGCTTTCATCGAGTACTGCCTGGATCAAAACCGGTCACGGAAGACGATCGAGACGTACCAGCAGGTGCTCCGCGACTTCTCGTCCTGGCTCCGAACAGCCTTCCCCGAGGTCGAGACCGTGACCCGGATCGCGCGCCGCCATGTCCAGGCGTACGCGCGTTCCCTGCGCACGCGCGTCGTCCGGCGAGGTCAGGAGCTCTCGGCCCGAACCCGTGCGAAGTATCTCGCCACGATTCGCAGTTTCTTGAAGTACTACGCAACCGAGACGGACCTGCCGGTCCTGCCCCGCGATAAGGTTGCTCTGCCACGCACTGGCGACCATATGCCCCGCGCAGTCCCGACGCCCGAGGAGATTGCGCGCCTGATCGCGGCGCGGACGGGAGATACCTTGCGCGACCGCCGCGATCGGGCCATCCTCGCCCTGCTGTTTTCAACCGGGCTCCGGATCGGAGAACTCTGCGCCCTGGACCGCCGCCAGATCCGCGAGGAACACCTGGGGCATGAGGAACTCATGGAGGTCAGCATCATTGGCAAGGGGCGCCGCGGACGCATTATCTTCATCAATGCGGCGGCCCAATTACTTCTCCGGGATTACCTGGTGCTTCGCACGGATGACGATCCCGCCCTGTTCATTCACGTGCATCCGGGCCAGCGTCGCTCTGCCACCGGCGACAGTTCACGGCGGTTAACGCCGCGGGCCATTCAACAGATGGTCCAGGAGGCCGCGCGGCGGGCCGGTCTCGACGGACAGCTCACGCCGCATGCCCTTCGACACGGCTTCGCAGTCGATCTCCTGAGAGGGGGAACGGATCTGCGGACGGTCCAGGATCTGCTCGGCCACCGGAGCGTGACAACAACCCAGGTGTACACCCGGCTCACGAACCAGACCCTTCGCGAGGGGTATCTCAAACGCCGTTCGCTCCGTGTTCCACCGGAGCCCCCATCTACCTGATCTGCACGGTGGCGAGGATAATGCGATCCCCCAGGGAACGGCCGTCCGGTCCGCGGATCGGCAGGCGGGCCCCGGTGGTTGGATCATACATGCCGACCTCAAGACGGTAGAGGCCAGGCCTTGCGCCGCTCCGGATGATTAGTTCATAACGGTCTACGATGTACTCGCCAGCGATCCAGCCAGTGGTCGGGACCTGTCCGCCGCCGGGTGGATGATCCTGTTGGGCCCAGATGAGATCCTGACTGTCGAGCAGGTGGGTGAAGACAGTGTAACTGGTTGCCCCGGAGTTGCCCAGGGCATTCCAGTAGAGGGTAAGGGAAAGGTGATCACCCGGGCGGGCCGCCGTCGTGCTCAGGTCGAAACCCATGAGACGGGCAAATGACCCGATCTGCCAGTTTCCGGGGTGGCCAATACCAGCAGGGGGTGTTCGATCCACGGGGCGTCCGAGGATGGTCACTGTCCCCATTTCCACGGACGGCGCATTCGCAATGGCCGTGTTTGCGGATGCAGCCAGCTCCAGGCGTGCTACCAGCGTTGCCGTGCCCGGCGGAGCGTCAGGGGGAAGTGTGAAGCGATGCTTGTCCACAACGACCTCGCCTGCCTGCCATGAGGTGGTCGAGTACGTGCCCGCAGCCGGGGGCTCGTCGACCACGGTCCGCTGGTACGGGCCATCACGGAGATCAACGCGCACGCGGTAGGCGGGCAGGCTGCCTCGCAGTGCCTGCCACCACAGGGTAAGCTCGACAGTCCCACCGGGCGGAGCGCTCGGCGTATCGACCGAGGCTCCCAGGAGGCGGATGCCGTCGGCCATGGCCGCATCGAGGGGATGGTGAATGCTGAGGTCTGCCGGGTTCACGGGGGCAGTCGGCCGAGAGACGGAGATCGTCGCGATGCGCGCCGACGTACCGACCGGGATGCGGCCCTGCTCGAGGACGTCGAGATCGCGGTGATCCTCCTGGGCGTAAACGCCAATCTCCAGGGCGTACGTGCCGGGAGGCGTACCGGCGGGAACCTGGAAATCAAGAGAGCCTGTCACGACATCGCCGGCCCGCCAGTTCATCGTAGGGTAGGTGTCAGCGGCCGGCCGCCGGTCCTGCCGCCAGTAATAGAACCGACCATCGGTCAGGCGGAGTGACACGATGTAATCTTTGGTCAGCGGCTCCAGGGCGCTCCAGTAGAGGGTGATCTCACCGGACGTCCCGGCTGCCAGTGCCGCGCGTGGTAGATCGTAGCCGAGCAGGCGCAAGCGGCCGCCAAAATCGACCGGACTGGGATGATCGGGCGTCGTGCGTACGGTGAAGTGTGGCGGATGATCGATCTGATAGAGCTGAAGTTCCAGGCCGGTGAACTGTCGTCCCACCGGAAGCTGTGGGTAAGCACTCTGGAGCGACCGGCGCACGTAGCCGGTCGGATCTGCCCAGTCAGCATTCCATAAGAGGAACCAGGCGCGCCGATGCCCGGCCAGAATCTGGTTCAGAGCGCGGGCCGCGCCCTGAACATCGGTCCCCGGCTGCAGTGCCGCCCATGGAATCCCCTTTCGGTCATAATATTCGAATGCCTGGTAGGTATCCATCATCAGGACGACGATATCGCCTGGCTCGTAATGCTGTTCGATGTAGCTGACGGCAGCGCGATTATCATCCTTGCGGTAACCAGGACCGTAGTACACCTG
>DATGMJ010000032.1:0-9781 GCA_035293685.1 Chloroflexota bacterium
ACGGTAACCGACTCCTCAAGAGCACCCACCGTGCTTCCTCTCAAACCCTCGGGACACGACCAACATGATCCCCGGCATGCGAATGGCGCCGGACGCGGCCAGCCGCAATATCCTACTCACCATGCCTCACGGCCGGCCGCGTCAGACAGCATAGCTTTAGATCAAGCCCGCGCGACTCAGCGCCCAGTCCAGCTCACCGAGGCTCGGCTCAACCAGGATCTCACCCGCGACACTCACGGTCGGATGGCTGACGTAGCCACCGGTCAGCCAGCGGAGGCGGGCCGCGGCCTCAGGGTTGCTCTCTAGATCCACGTACCGATATGGAATGCCGGCTCGATCCAGGTACCGTCGAATCAGCTGGGTCGCAGCGCACCAGGATGTCCCATAGACTGTGACCGGGGCGACCACCGGTGCACTGCGGACCCCATAGGGGGCATATCGACCGGTCCGAAAGAGCGACACGGCCTCACCCTCCAACCACGCCCGCCGCAGCCGCCCGTTCGGGCCGCGCGATCCCCTCGAGAGCGCGGTACAGTTCGTAGATATCCGGTACCTGATCAAGCCGGGGCGAGACGTGGGCGTAGCGGATGATTCCATCGGGATCAATAATGTAGAGGGCGCGCTCGGAGAATCCATCACGCGGGCGCCAGACCCGATAGAGCCGCGCCACTTCCCCTTTGGGCTCGAAATCCGAGAGCAGTGGGAAGGTCAGGCCTCTCACGGCCGCCCACGCACCATGGCTGTAAATGCTGTCCACCGAAACAGCCAGGATGCGCGCCCCATATCGCGCGAACTCGTCGATCTCCGCCTGGTAAAGGCTGAGCTGATCACTACAGGTTGGGCTCCAGTCAAGGGGGTAGAAAACAAGGACGACCGGCGAGCCGCGGAAATCTCGGAGCGACACTGGCTGACCATTGGCATCGGGCAGGGTGAAATCGGGCGCCGGAGTTCCCACTGGTAGAGGCTCGTTCTCGGCGATCCCTTCCATCCGAGGCGCTGTCTTGTACAGATTGGCAATATCATCGAGTGTCAGCTGATTCGTCGACTCAGCCGCGCCGGGGCGGAGCGCCCGCCAGAGCTCCTGGATCATCCCATGCAGAAGCGAGAGGGCTTCCTTTGATGGTCCCTCGGGAATATCCGGGGCGAGAGCGGCAAATCGTTCCTCCAGATCATTGAGTCGCCGCGTATATGGTCGTCCGGTCATGGTGCACCTCCCGATCACGCCGGGAGGCCCCTGCCTGACGACAGGGGCCTCCCGGACGTCCGTTATGGGTTATCCTCCCGGGGTCCGCCTGGCCGCGGACCGGGGAAGGATTACTTCGCCGTGACCTTGATCGAATGGGCACGCACGTGAGCGGCCTTGGGCACAGTCACGGTGAGCACACCGTGCTCATAGGTCGCCTCTGCCTTGCCCGGATCGACCTCGGTCGGCAGCTCGATGCGATGCTCGACGTTACCGCCAAGGGCCTCCCAGATCGGGGTCGCGTCCTTCGGCGGCTGAAGGGCCGACTCGCCGGTGCAGATCAAGACATTCTGCTCAATGCGGCAGGAGATCGAGCCCGGATTCACGCCGGGCATCGCAAGCTGAACGATGTAGCGATCGCCAGTCTCCCACAGATTGGTCCCATCAGAACCAAACCGCGGGCCAAAACCATCCAGCATCGACTGCGGCAGGAAGCTCTCCTGGAAGAGGCGATTGATGACCTGGCTCAGCGGAAGATAGCGCTCTTCCGGACGGCGAGCCACTACCGCAGTATTCTGCTGCTTCGTGTTCCGAGCCATGGCACCTCACCTCCTTCCATCCGTGAGCTTACCGCGGTGTGGTGCCCCGAGTAGGGCACCTCCTGTCGGCATGGTCAAGCGTATGATATCTCGCGTCAAAAAGGCGCAAGAAGCGACTTAGACGCGCGTCAGAGCATCTCCCCTCCGCCCTATCCGTCGTTTGGGGGAAAAAGAGAGGGGCAATCGGGCCTGCCGTGGGATCAGGAGCGCGGAGGTGCAGGGGGAGGCTCTACCCGGCCAGGAAGTGCCGCAACGATATCGGATGCGCGCGGCAATCGGTCGGCCGCCCTGGTGACATAGAGCGGCCGACCGTCCAGGAACAGCTCCAGATCCACCGCAGCCGTCGGGGCCAGTGTCAGCGAATCAATCGCCGCATCAAAGCGTGCGAAGAAGTGCCGGGCAAGGGCGAGCGCCGCGTCCTCGAAACCGCGCTCGGCGTTATATCGGATCACAATCTGCATTGCCTGGTCGGCGAGGAACCGGATCAGGCCGCACCAGTCCCCGCGGTCCTTCGCAGTCCATGGCCCCCTATCGCACTACCGCGGCACGATCCGCCGGATCGCGGCGATGATGTCCTCTTCCTGGGGAACGGCGGCGCGCTCCAGCCGCTGGTTATAGGGAATCGGCACATTCCGCCCGGCGACCCGGACGATCGGCGCGTCCAGGTAATCGAAGGCGTGCTCCATGATCTGCATTGCGATCTCGCCCGCGACGCCCCCCCGCTCACAGGCTTCGTGGGCGATCACCACCCGCCCGGTCTTCTTCACCGAGTTTACGATCGTCTCGATATCGAGCGGAACGAGGGTGCGCGGGTCAATGACCTCGACGCTGATGCCCTCGGCAGCCAGCTTCTCGGCGGCCGCCAGCCCCTTAATGACCATCGTATGAATGCCGATGAAGGTGACGTCGCGCCCCTCGCGCTTGACATCGGCCACACCGAAGGGGATCGTGTACTCCTCTTCCGGCACGGGACCGCGCGTCGCATACAGCATCTTGTGCTCGATAAACATCACCGGGTTATCGTCCCGAATCGCCGTCTTCAGCAGCCCTTTCGCATCGTACGGCGTCGATGGAACGCAGACCTTGATCCCCGGTACGTGCACGAACCACGCTTCGAGGCTCTGCGAGTGCTGGGCGGCGATCCCGCGCCCGGTCCCTTCCTGGGTCCGAATAACCACCGGGACCCGCGCCTTACCGCCGAACATGTAGCGGAGCTTTGCCCCCTGGTTCACCAGGGGATCCATGGCCAGGGCCATAAAATCGATGTACATGATCTCGGCGACCGGCCGCATGCCGGTCACGGCCGCGCCCACGGCGGTCCCAACGATCGCCTCCTCCGAGATCGGCGTGTCGCGGACCCGTTCCGGTCCGAACTCATCGTACAGCCCCTGGGTAACCCCATAGACGCCGCCGCGATTCCCCCAGATCGCCACATCCTCTCCCATGACGAAGACCCGCGGATCCCGCCGCATCTCCTCGCGCAGCGCCTCGTTCAGCGCCATCACGTAGGTAATCTCGCGAGTCGCGGTCGATGTGCCAGGGGAAGCCGCCATTGTCGCATCAGGCATAGACATCGTCCTCCAGACTGGACAGCTCTGGCTCCGGGCTCTGGCGAGCGAACTCGACCGCCTCGTCGATCTTCTGATCCACCGCTTGATGAATCGCCTCGATCTCGGCGCGGGTCGCGATCCCTTCGTCAATGAGGAAGCGCCCGAAACGCTCGATCGCGTCGCGCTTCCGCCACTCCTCGACCTCGTCGCGGCTTCGGTACGGCTGAGGGTCGCCGATATTGTGTCCCTCGAAACGATAGGTGGTCGCGACAATCAGGGACGGTCCTTCGCCCGCCCGGGCCCGTTCAACCGCCTGGCGGGTCGCCTCATACACCGCCAGCACATCCATCCCGTCCACGTTCACGCCCGGCATGTCGTACGCCGCGGCCCGGCTGGCGATATCCGCCACCGCCGTTGCCCGCTTCACTGACATCGACATCGCGTACTGGTTATTCTCACAGAAGTAGATCACTGGCAGTTTCCAGATGCTGGCGAGATTGGCATTCTCGTGGAAAGTCCCCTGGTTTATGCCGCCCTCGCCAAAGAAGCAGACGCAGACCTGCCCGCTCCCGCGCATCTTCGCCGAGAGGGCCGCGCCAGTCGCGATGCCAATGCCGCCCCCGACGATCCCATTGGCCCCCAGGATGCCCATATCCAGGTCGGCGATGTGCATTGAGCCGCCTTTCCCCTTGCAGTAGCCAGTCGCTTTCCCCAGGAGTTCAGCCATCATCAGGCGCACATCGCCCCCCTTGGCGATGCAGTGGCCGTGTCCCCGATGGGTCGAGGTGATGTAATCATCCGTCCGAAGCGCGGTACAACAGCCGACCGCATTCGCCTCCATACCAATGTAGGTATGCGTGGAGCCCCGGATGACCCCCTCCCGGAACAGCTCGATCACGCGCAGCTCGAACCGCCGGATCGTCAGCATCCGATCATACATCTCGAGCATCGTCGTCTTAGCAAGGGGAAGAGCCTTGACCGCCATCCTCACGTCCTCCTGAACTGGCGCGGGACCGGTGCCGCTCCGCGCCGGCCGTCGGCTGCTATCCGATTGCGGACCCTGGCGGGGCATCCCCACCGGGCCCTGCGGCGCTAGAGCGCGCCGTCCTCCTGGAGAAGTCCGATCGCCTGGTCAAACGCCTCGACCGTACGGGCGACATCCTCATCCGAGTGCACAGCCGAGACGATCATACCAGAGCCATTGAAGTCGACGCCACCGATCTGCATCGCCATGCGCAGGCGGTCACTGAAGGCGCGTCCCTTCAGTCGTGCTTCAGGGAAGCTCAGCGACAGGAGGGATACCTCTCCTCCCGCCTCGCCGTTCACCCCACGGCGCTTCAGAACCTCGTTGAAGCCGGCCCGCAGCCGGTCGGCCGTCTCGGCCGCCTTCCGCTGCACCGAGGGATCGCGGACGATCTTGAGACAGGCCACGCCAGCCGCTGCTGACAGGGGATTGGCGTTGAATGTTCCCGGATGGTTGATCCGGCCGAAGCGCATCCACTGGGGATCATCGCGGAACTCGAGGAGCGCGAGGATGTCGGCACGTCCGCCGATGGCTCCGCCTGGCAGGCCGCCGGCCAGGATCTTCGCCATCGTCGTCAGATCCGGCGTGACCCCGTAATACTCCTGGCAGCCGCCCGGCGCGTACCGGAAACCGGTCACAACTTCGTCGAAGATGAGGACAACCCCGCGCTCGCGGGTGAGCTGCCGCACCTGCTGGAGATACTCAGTCCCCGCGCCGTTGCAGAGCATGATCAGCCCGGCCACATCCGGGTTGGCGTCCAGCGCCGCGCGCAGAGCCTCGATATCCTTGAACGGCACCGAGATCATCGTCTCGCGGAGCACCCGCGGTATCCCCCGCGAGACCGGCTCTTCATAGGGCGGCGTCATGGCAAAGGTTGCATAGTCGTGCCAGCCGTGGAAGTGCCCCTGGATCTTGAGGATCTTATCCCGGCCGGTGAATGCCCGGGCGAGCCGCATGGCCATCAGCGTCGCCTCGGTGCCGGAGCTGAAGAACTTCACCTTCTCCGCTGAGGGGACAATCTGGTGTACCAGCTCTCCCCACTCGACCTCGAGCTCGTGGCAGGCGCCGTAGTGGGTCCCCCTCCGGGCCTGCTCGACCACTGCCTCGCAGATCGGCGGATAGTTGTGACCGAGCAGAAGGGCCCCATGGCCCGACCAGTAGTCGATGTACTCGTTCCCATCCACATCCCATTTCCGCGACCCCTGGGCACGGGCGATGTAGATCGGGAAGGGTTCCATGTACCGGGCATCGTGGGTGACGCCGCTGGGAAACACTGCACGCGCGCGACGATAGAGTGCGGCTGATCCGGACCGCCGCTCGGACCACCGCTCGACAAGCGTGCCATGCCGAACCTGCGCCATTGTTCCACCCCCGTATCTTCTGGATCTGGACGGAAGCCAGGACCAGCGCGGACCGCGACCGAGATGGCGTGGCTGTGGCTCTATGGTGCGCTATAGCTCGCACGGAGTCAAGCCGGACAGGACACCCCATCGTCCGGTCTCGCCAGGCTGTGTGCCGGCACCGGTCGCTCGGACGCGCCCCGGCGCTATAATCAGGCCATGACCGATCTGGCCCGAGGACTGATCCTGATCGCCCTCCTGGTCGGCTGCCGTGCGGCGCAGCCGCCTGGTCGAGCGACACTGGAGGCAACCATGGCATTTACCCTGGAAAGCCCGGCCTTCGCCCCCGGGGCGACGATCCCGCGCCAGCATACCTGTGAAGGTGCCGACCAGTCCCCACCGCTCCGCTGGTCCGATCTGCCTGCGGGGACCCATGCCCTCGCCCTCATCGTCGAGGATCCGGACGCGCCGCGGGGGACCTTCGTCCACTGGGTCCTCTATAACCTGCCGCCCGATCCTCCCGAGCTCGCCGCGGGGGTTTCCCACCAGGCCATTCTCCCGAATGGCGCCCGGCAGGGACGCAACGACTTCCGGCGCGTTGGCTACGGCGGCCCCTGCCCGCCGCGCGGACCGGCCCACCGCTACATCTTCCACGCCTATGCACTCGATGGGCCGATCGACCTCACCCCCGGCGCTTCGGCGTCGGAGCTACGCCAGGCTATGCAGGGCCACGTTCTTGGCGAGGCCGAACTCGTGGGCATGTACGGGCGCTAGCCCGGCGCGGTTCGGACTTCCCCCGGCCGCCCCACCATCGCAGCGCTCGGACGATTGTCCGGGTCCTGCGACCACTTGATCTATCCGTATACTATAATTGGCCTGGTACTCTGGGCTCACGATATCGACTCGCATTGTGTATCGCGCATCCGGGTGTCCGGCGAGTACGGGGGAGGATCGTTCGGGGACCGCGAGCTCCCCGTCTCCGGGCCCGCTACCAGCTTAAATCTTGACGTCCGGAAAGCCCGGTTATGGCGGCACGCATTCTGGTTATCGACGACGATCGGCGGATCACGGCGATGCTACGCCGGGCCCTCGCATATGAGGGCTACGAGGTCGATATTGCCAGCGATGGAACCAAGGGCCTCCTCATCGCCCGCGACCGTCCGCCCGACCTGGTCATCCTCGACGTGATGATGCCCGGCCTGGACGGCCTCGAAGTCTGCCGACGACTGCGCACGGGGGGGGATGTCCCCATTCTGATGCTGACCGCGCGTGACGAGGTACCAGATCGGGTCGCTGGCCTGGATGCCGGCGCCGATGATTACCTGGTCAAGCCGTTTGCCCTTGAAGAGCTGACCGCCCGCGTTCGTGCGCTCCTTCGCCGCCGCGACGGCTCGGCCAGCACCGTTCTCTCCTTTGGCGATCTCAAGCTTGACACGGCGCGCCGGGAAGCGATGCGCGGGAATCGGGTGATCGAGCTGACGACCAAGGAGTACGAACTCCTCGCCCTTTTTATGCGGCATCCCCGCCAGGTGCTCACGCGGGATGTGATCCTCGAGCAGGTCTGGGGATACGATTTTGGGGGCGATGCCAACGTGCTCGAGGTCTATGTCGGCTACCTCCGGAACAAGCTCGAGGAGGGCGGCGAGCCCCGACTCATCCAGACGGTACGCGGGGCGGGCTACGTCCTCCGGGAGGCATGAGGGCATGTCACTGCGAGCCCGCCTCACCCTCTGGTTCACCGCCGTTCTCGCCATCGCGATGATCCTGTTTGGCGCGCTCGTTTACGCCCTGCTGAACGGCGAACTTCACGCCGATGTTGATGCCTCGGTCGAGAACAAGGCCCATGATGCCGCCCTGAGCGTTCGCTACGAAAACCAGCAGTTCTTCGTCCCGACCCGGGTGCGCGTTCCGGAGAGCCAGTTCCGGGCCCCTACCCTCTACACGGAGATTCGTGACATTCACGGCGAGGTCGTCTGGCGCTCGGATACCTTACAGGGGAGCGATCTACCGGCCAGCGCGGCTACACTGGCCAGTGCCAAGGCAGGGACGCCGGTCATCGAGACTGTTTTCCAGGCGGGGCAGGCCGTGCGCCTGTACACCGCTCCGATCCTGGTAAACGGGCGGGTCGTCGGCTACGTACAGGTTGGACGAAATCTGGCGGACATCGACGCGGCGCTGAAACAGCTTCGGCTCTGGCTGGTCGTGAGCATTGTCATCGCCCTGGCCGCCGCGGGGGGCGGGGGCTGGCTCCTGGCCCACGCCGCCCTACGACCGATCGATCAGATCATCCAGGCCGCACGGGCGATCGGTCAGGCCCAGCGGCTCGACCGGCGCCTACCGACCCCGCCGGTCGCCGACGAGATTGGTCACCTCGCCGCGACCTTCAACGAGATGCTCGACCGGCTGGAGGCGGCTTTCGTCGCACAGCAGCGTTTCGTCGCAGATGCTTCTCACGAGCTCCGCACCCCGCTGACGACAATTCAGGGGAATGTGGAGTTCCTCCTGCGCAACCCGGATATGCCCGCTGCCGAGCGCATCGAGGCCTTGAACGACGTCGCCGACGAGGCATCGCGTATGGCCCGGCTCGTTAACGGGCTCCTGGCCCTAGCGCGCGCCGACGCCGGCCGACACCTGGAGCGCCGACCGGTCGAACTCCGGGCCATCATCGAGAACTGCTTCCACCACGCTCAGGCGCTTGCCCGTCCGCGCACGATCAATGTCGAACTCGCCCTGAATCGGCTGGAGCCGGGCGCCCGGGTCATGGCCGATCCTGATCGGCTCGGGGAACTCTTCACCATCCTTCTCGACAATGCGGTCAAGTATAATCGCCCGAACGGGCTCGTTCGATTGACCGCCCGGACTGAGGGACGGACCCACCGCATCTCCGTCTCCGATACCGGCCGGGGCATCGCCCCCGAGGATCTGCCGCACGTCTTCGAGCGCTTCTACCGGTCCCCGCATGCGCGCTCAGAGGACGGCACCGGCCTGGGGTTAGCGATTGCCCGCTGGATCGCCAGTGAGCACAACGCCCGGATCACTGTCGAGAGCGTGCCGGACGTGGGAAGCACGTTCACCGTCACCCTGCCTGCCCTGGAGCCGGCCCCTCTGCTACCGGTATCCTGAGAAATCTCTCAGGCTTCTCAGTTTCATTTCAGGTTCAGCTTAGCCTCTTCTCAGAGTGAAGCGATATTCTCCCTTCCGTTGGCGGACGAGCGCGGGCGGTTCCGGACCGAGACGTGCGCATCCAGCATCAAACCGCCCGGCCGCCCCCCGCGGGAGCACTGGAACAGGGACCACCTCGTTCCCGCTCGCTGGTCCTCGGGATGTCCGGCGGGAACCTGTTCCGGACTACGGTAGCCCCATCCTGTCTGCTCAGGAAGGAAGCGGCATGCGTGCGGCCGCAGCGGGCAGGCTGGATGCGTGTAGACTTGCAGAGAGGTTCACGAACAGGTGCGAAACGCCACTGGGCTGGCGGTACGGCTACGCTATCGGATTATGACGACCAGTCTAATCCTGGTCAGCGCGGCTATCGCCGTTGTCGCCATGCGGGCAGTCTGGCAATCGCTCACTCTTTCATCCGAGAGTTTTCGCCCGGTCGTCCTGATCTGGGTCCTTCCCTTTGCATTCTGGAGCTTCGGGCTCCGGCTCGTACGCTGGCACACCCTGCTCCGGCGGCTAGCGCCCGCGCTATCGGTGCGGACGAGCGGCTATACCCAGCTTGTGGGTTTCGCTCTCGCGGTCACGCCCGGCCGAATCGCTGAGCTCTACAAGCTCAAGCTCCTGGAACAGACCGCGCGGGTTCCGGTTGCACAGTCCCTGCCGGCTATTGTTGTCGAGCGAATCACGGATCTCACCGCGTTCGGTCTGCTCGTTCTTATTGGCGGCACGCTCGATCTCTCCCATGTCGTGGCCAGGAACCGTGCGCTGGGCTGGGCAACCCTGGGAATCGGAGTGATCATCGCAGCCATCCTCATTCAGCAGGGCCAGCGGAGTGATGCCGCGGCGCGTATCACGCGCAGACTCATCGTGCGCCTGCGTCGATGGGGCGGCCGATGGATATCCAGACTCCCCGGCGCCCAGAGGCT
>DATGMJ010000033.1:0-7576 GCA_035293685.1 Chloroflexota bacterium
TCCGAAAATCTCCTCGGCGTGAAACGGACGTGCCGCTCCGGTTCGCGCCTTTCTTCGTATCGCGCCATCCCACCCCAGCTAATCACGGTCCTCCGCATCGGGACCGACCTGACCTCTATTCCGTGAGCCGTCCGGGCCCGATCCGGTCCGCGCTGACCATCTCCTCCCAGCGGGGATGGCACGGTTCAGGCAAGCGCGGCGAGCCTCTCCTCGATCTTCTCGATTTGCTCGGCGAGGGCGGCACGTCGCTCGCGCTCGCGCTGGACCACCTCCGGTGGCGCCTTCGTGGTAAAGCCCGGCTCGCTCAGCCGGTGATCGAGCGAGGCGATCTGAGCCCGCAGGCGAGCGAGATCCTGTTCGGCTCGCCGCCGCTCCACTTCCAGATCGACCATCTCTGCCAGAGGCAGGTAGATCGCGATCCCACGCGCCAGAAGATGGAGCGCCCGGCGCGGAGGCTCGCTGATCGCGGAAACGATGGTGAGCGGCTCGACGCGTGCCAGGGCTTCAATGATGGAGCGCTGGGACTCGAACTGGGAGACGTGCTCCTCTGCGACGATCACTGCGTGGATCCGGCGTCCCGCTTCGACCCGGAACTCGGCGCGTGCGTTCCGGATCACCCGAATTGCTTCCATCACCAGATCCATCGTTCGCTCGGCGTCCGGATCGGTCGGACCTGCTGAGGGCCAGCGGGCGACGATCAGCATCGAATCGCGCCCGGGCAGATGATCCCAGATCGCCTCGGTCACGAACGGCATATACGGATGAAGGAGCCGCAGGATGCCATCAAGAACCCGAAAGAGCACCCAGCGCGTCGTCGAAGCACGCGCTGCATCGCCGCTGCGGATCTGAACCTTGGCGATCTCGATGTACCAGTCGCAGAACTCGCTCCAGACGAACTCGTAGAGGATTCGTCCGGCCTCGCCAAACTCGAACTCCTCGAGGAGCGAGCTGACCGATGCGACCGTCCGATGGTATCGGCTCAGGATCCAGCGATCGGCCGCAGTCAGCGCGGCCGGGTCTGGTTCTACAGTCGGCGGCTGGCCGGTCGAGAGGACAAAGCGCGCCGCGTTCCAGAGCTTGTTGGCAAAGTTGCGCGCTCCTTCGAGCTTCTCCTCAGACAGTCGCATATCGTTGCCGGGAGTGGAGCCGGTCACCAGGGCATACCGTAGGGCATCCGCGCCAAACCGGTCGATCACCTCCAGAGGGTTGCGAACATTCCCCTTCGACTTCGACATCTTCTCCCCATGCTCATCGCGCAGCAGGCCGTGGAGGTAAACGACCTCGAAGGGCGGTTTACCGGTAAACTCCAGGCCGAACATGATCATGCGCGCGACCCAGAAGAAGATGATGTCGTAGCCGGTCTCCAGAACGGATGTTGGATAGAAGTAGCGAAGATCCTCAGTATCCTCCGGCCAGCCCAGGGTGCTGAACGGCCACAGCCCCGAGCTGAACCACGTATCGAGGACATCCGGATCCTGGCGGAGCTCCTGGTTTCCGCAAGATGGACAGCGGGCCGGCGTTTCGACACTGGCGATGGTCTGGCCGCAGCGGTCGCAGTACCAGACCGGGATGCGGTGCCCCCACCAGAGCTGACGCGAGATGGGCCAATCGCGAATGTTCTCCATCCAGTTGAAGTAGATGCGGGCAAAGCGCTCCGGAATAAAGCGAATGCGTCCATCCCGCACCGCCTGGATCGCCGGTTCGGCCAGCGGCTTGATCTTCACGAACCACTGCTCGGAGATCATGGGCTCGATAATATCGTTGCACCGACTGCAGTGGCCGACACTGTGAACGTGGTCCTCGATGCGGACGAGCAGTCCCTGCTCCTGGAGCTTCTGAACCACGGCCTTGCGGGCTTCGAGTCGGTCCAGGCCCGCGAATGGTCCCCCCTCGGCGTTGATCGTACCGTTCGGGTTGAGGATGTTCACGGCGGGCAAACCATGCCGCCGCCCGATCTCATAGTCGTTCGGATCGTGAGCAGGTGTCACTTTGACTGCTCCTGTTCCGAACGCTGGATCCACCGCTGTATCCGCGATGATCGGAAGAACCCGTCCGATAAACGGCAGGGTGACGTGACAGCCGATCAGCCCCACGTAGCGCTCGTCCGCGGGGTTCACCGCAACAGCAGTATCCCCCAGCATGGTCTCCGGTCGCGTCGTCGCGACCACAATGGCATCCGGATCGGTGTGCGCCCGATCCGTGGGCACGAGTGGATACCGGATATAGTAGAGCTTGCCGTTCGTCTCTTCGTGATCGACTTCCAGGTCGGACAGCACTGTCGTACAGCGGGGACACCAGTTCACAATGTAGTTGCCCCGATAGATCAGTCCCTTCTCGAAGAGGCGGACGAATGCCACCCGGACCGCGCGCGACAGTTGCTCGTCCAGCGTGAAGCGCTCGCGGGTCCAGTCGACCGAGGCGCCGAGACGCTGGAGCTGCCTGTTGATGATGGCACCATACTTCTCCTTCCACTGCCAGACTCGGGCAACGAATCGCTCGCGGCCCAGGTCGAAGCGCGTGAGCCCCTCCCGCGCGAGCTCAGCCTCGACGACGTTCTGGGTGGCGATGCCGGCGTGATCAGTGCCCGGGAGCCAGAGGGTCGGCTGTCCGAGCATGCGGTGCCACCGGATCATGAGATCCTGGAAGGCCACGAACATCGCGTGACCGTAATGGAGCTCCCCGGTGATGTTCGGCGGCGGGATCACGATTGTGAAGGGGCGCTGCGACCAGTCGATGGCCGGCGTAAATGCTCCGGACTGCAGCCAGCGCTGGTAGAGCGATTGTTCCACCTGACGCGGGTTGAAGGTCTTGGGCATCGCCCCGGTTTCGATGTCAGCCATTGGCTCAGCTCCGAAACGGCCGTTCAAAATAACTCCCCTTCGCCGCTCTGACGAAGGGGAGATAGATCAGCCTCCGCTGGGCCCCGTTCGATGCGGGGTGATCGGCAGGTGTCGTGCCGACCATATCCTTCCAGACAGCGCCCGGAGGGTCCTACCAGCTCCGGATAGGTGCGACCGGTCTGGTCCGAAAAAGCTTTCGCGAAACCGCCCCGGATAAACTAGCGCCCATCGGACCAATGTGCTATGATTTTAGCCGCGTTCGCCCGGTAAGTCAAGCTGTAGACGGTGACGGGGTGCTCGCCGTTGACTGCGAGGGAGCGATCAGAAGGCTGAAGGGCCGTCTTGAACTTGGTTGGAGGGTCTTGTTTGGTTGAAGGCACTAGGACAGCATCTGTTGATCGAGCTCTACGGTTGCGACCCTGGAGTTCTGGACGACCTGGAGCGCGTTCAGCAGGTTATGCTCCGTGCCGCGGAGCTGGTGTCCGCTTCGGTCATTGACGTTGTCTCCCATAAGTTCCAGCCGTGGGGCGTCACGGTGGTCGTTGCTATCGCCGAATCGCACCTGTCCGTCCATACATGGCCGGAGTATGGCTACGCCGCCGTGGATGTCTTCACGTGCGGGCCCGCTCCCCTGACCGCGGATGTCCAGGACTTCCTGATCGAGAGCTTCCGCGCGGCCGACGCGACCAGCATTGAGCTGAAGCGCGGCGTGCTTGCCGGCCGGTGGTCCCGCGCCGGGGCCGCATCCTGAGGCTCCGCACGGGATTCCCGCGGCAACAAGCCGGCTCTGGCAGGTAACCAGGAGTGCGGCGTCTCCGCGCCTCTTTCCTTACCGCGGGAAGGTAAAGGGCGTGCCGCGTCCCTTGCCGCCTCCGCTGGTGAGCTGTCGCATCATCTTCTGCGCCTGCCGGAACTGATTCAGGAGCTGGCTCACCTCGGACGGTTGGGTTCCGCTTCCGCGTGCGATGCGACGGCGCCGACTGCTATCAATGATCGAGGGGTCGCGCCGCTCTTCGGGCGTCATCGAGTTAATGATCGCCTCGATCCGGACGAGCTGGCGATCGTCCAGCGCGCTGGCCGGAAGCTGGCGCGCTGCGTTTCGGAAGCCCGGGATCATCTCGAGAAGCTGGCTGAGCGGGCCCATGCGCTTGATCTGCTGGAGCTGCTTGAGGAAGTCTTCCAGATCAAACGTGGCGGTCCGAAGCTTGCGCTCAAGGGCTGCTGCTTGCTTCTGATCGAACGACTCCTGAGCCTTCTCGATGAGGGAAAGGACGTCCCCCATACCGAGGATGCGGCTGGCCAGGCGGTCTGGGTGAAAGGTCTCGATTGCGTCGAGTTTCTCGCCCACGCAGATGTACTTGATCGGAACGCCGGTCACGGCGCGCATTGACAGGGCGGCTCCGCCGCGCGCGTCGCCGTCCAGTTTGGTGAGAACGATCCCGGTGAGACCGAGACGACGATGGAACTCCTCCGCGACGCGTACGGCGTCCTGGCCGGTCATGGCGTCGGCAACCAGGAGGATCTCGCGGGGAGAGATGCGTGCCTTGATCGCCTCCAGTTCGGCCATGAGCGCTTCATCAACGTGCAGGCGGCCAGCCGTGTCAAAGATCACGACGCTCGCGGCCAGCTCGCGCGCTCGCCCGAGCGCCCGGGCACAGAGATCCGGAGGCGAGGCGAGCGGCTCGGAATACACCGGGATATCAATCTGGCGTCCTAGGGTGATAATCTGTTCTACGGCCGCTGGTCGCTGGAGATCGGCGGCAACCAGGAGGGGGCGCTGACCGGCCTTGCGGAGGGCAAGCGCGAGCTTGCCAGCCGTGGTCGTCTTGCCGGAGCCCTGAAGCCCGACCAGCATAATCGGCACGGCACCGCCTCCGCCCAGGTCAATGCGGCCCGGTGTCCCCAACAGAGAGATGAGCTCCTCATGGACAATCTTGATCACCTGCTGGGCTGGGCTCAGGCTCTCCAGGACCTCACCGCCAACGGCCCGCTCCCGGACGTGTGCGATGAACTCCCGAACGACCTTGAAATTGACATCCGCCTCGAGCAGCGCAATCCGTACCTCGCGGAGGGCCTCATCAACATCCCGCTCGGTCAGACGTCCCTTCCCGCGAAGGCGCTTGAACACGTCCTGGAGACGGTCGGTGAGTGTGTCAAACATGCGATCCCTACACTCGTTCGATTCTCGAACCCATTGCTATATTATACGCGATCTCTGCCCTGCTGGCCGCCCGGTGCTTGATCCGCGCGCCGGGGCGGGATATAATGGCTCACGCTGAATATGTATCAGCTGAACTCGAGACAACCTCTCCGCAGGAGTTGATACCCATGCCGAACATCAAGCCGCTTGGTGATCGAGTCGTTGTGCAGCCGATCGCGCGCGAGGAGATGACCAAGGGCGGCATCGTCTTACCAGATACGGCCAAGGAGAAGCCCCAGGAAGGAAAGGTGATCGCAGTAGGACCGGGGCGCATCACCGAGGAAGGCAAGCTCGTGCCGGTCGATCTGAAGGAAGGCGATACCGTCATTTACGCGAAATATGCCGGCACTGAGATCCGGCTGGACGATGTGGATTATCTGATCCTGAGCGAGCGGGATATTCTTGCCAAGCTCTGACGCCCCAAAGCGGAGTAGGAAGCGCCCGACGCCCCCAGTCGCGCCGGGCGCTTCTGTCATCTCATCCGTCCTGTCGGGCTTGCCCCACGCCGCGGTCGTCCGTGGGCGTGGGCCCCGCCGGCGCGACCATACGGAGGTTCTCCGATGCCCAAGCTGATCGTCTTCGAGGAGAATGCACGGCTCGCGTTGCGGCGAGGCGCTGATACGGTCGCGGACGCAGTAAAGACCACCCTCGGGCCGCGCGGGCGCAACGTCGCGATCGACCGCCGTCCCCACGCACCGATGGTTACCCATGATGGGGTGACCGTAGCAAAGGATCTCGAGCTGGCCGATCCGTTCGAGAATATGGGGGCCCAGCTCATGAAGGCCGCCGCCCTGCGGACGAACGAGGTCACCGGCGACGGTACGACGACCGCGACGGTCATCGCCCAGGCCATTATCCGAGAGGGCTTGCTGAACATGGCCGCGGGCGCTAATCCGATGCTGATGAAGCGAGGGATCGATCGGGGCGTGGAGTTCGTCGTACAGTATTTGCGCTCACTCGCGCGCACCGTGGAGGGACGTGAGGATATCGCGCGTGTGGCCACGGTGGCCTCACACGACCCCGAGATCGGGGAGATGCTGGCTGATATTCTCGATAAAGTCGGGCGCGACGGCGTGGTGACGATCGAGGAGTCTCCCGGAACCGGCATCTCGACCGAGTTCCAGGAAGGCCTCGAGATTGACCATGGCTGGATGTCCCCCTTCTTCATCACTGACGAGGCCCGCCAGGAGGCTGTCGTTGAGAATGCACGGGTTCTGATCGTCGGACGGGTTATCAAGACTGTCGGGGAGATCGTCCCAGTCCTGGAGCGGGTGATCGCGGCTGACGAGAAGAACCTCTTTATCATTGCCGATGATATCGAAGGAGATGCCCTCTCCACGCTCGTTCTGACCAAGCTGCGCGGTAGCCTGAACATCCTGGCGACGAAGCCGCCAGGGTACGGGGATCGCCGGAAGATGGAGCTCGAGGACATCGCGACGGTGACCGGCGCGACGGTCATCAGTGAGGAGTCGGGGATCCAGCTTCAGGATATCACCGTGAAGCACCTGGGACGGGCCCGACGGGTCGTGAGCGACAAGGATCGGACCACGATCCTCGGTGATCCCTCGACTGAAGGAGCGGTTCAGGCGCGCATCCGTGATCTGCGGAGCCTGCTCGCCGAGACGCTCGCCGACTATGATCGCGAATGGCTCCAGAAACGATTGGCGCGGCTGAGCAACGGTATCGGCGTGATTAAGGTCGGCGCCAGCACGCAGGTCGAGTTGCAGGAGAAGAAGCTTCGGGTCGAGGATGCGCTCTCGGCGACGCGCGCGGCGATCGAAGAAGGGATACTCCCTGGCGGGGGCGTTGCTTTCCTCGACGCCTCGGCTGCCCTGGCGGAGCTGGTCCTGCCCGGTGATCAGGGCGTCGGCGTGGCGATCCTGCGAAAAGCGCTCGAGGAACCGGCTCGTCTGCTCGCCGAGAACGCGGGCGCCCACGGAGCAGTGGTCCTTGACACTATTCGGCGTGAGCAGGCCCGACGGGCCAACCTCCGCATTGGCTATAACGTGATGGACGGCACCTACGTGGACATGATCGAAGCGGGTATTATCGACCCGCTTAAGGTCGTTCGCACCGCTCTGGAAAATGCCGCGTCGGTCGCCACTTTGATTCTGACCACCGAGGCGCTCGTCGCCGAGCCGCCGGAGAAACCACGACCAGCCTCGAAGGACGGCCGCCGCCGTCCCTTCTGAGCCTGAAGGGGATCCGAGCCCGGATGGAAGACTGGCCAGGTGATGCACCGACTGTGACTGGCGGCAACAGCACTCCCCGGAGTCGGGGGTGATGGCGGAGGGAACCGATCCGACCAGCGGTCGCCGCCCCTTCGTGATCGGCCTTACCGGCAACATCGCCTGCGGTAAGAGCACCGTGGCCGGCATCCTCGCTACGCTTGGTGCCGAGGTAATTGATGCAGACCGCGTTGCCCGCCAGGTCATGGCGCCGCCCGGCCCGGTCTATCAGGCGGTGGTGCGGGAGTTTGGCACGGCTATTCTCGCTCCCGACGGTTCTATTGATCGCCGGAAGCTCGGGCAGATCG
>DATGMJ010000034.1:0-5574 GCA_035293685.1 Chloroflexota bacterium
CATTGGCATCTCGAAGCTCACCCGCCTGGTCCGCATGTATGCCAAGCGGTTCACCGTTCAGGAACGCCTGGGACGCCAGATCGCGGATACCCTGGAGACCCTTCTCAACCCACACGGGGTGGCAGTCTATCTCGAAGCGGCCCACCTGTGCACCCAGATGCGGGGCGTGCGCGAGGCCGCTCCGCTGACCCGCACCACTTTCTGGCGCGGCGAGTATGATGGTAATGCTGCCCTGCGCTCTGAATTCCTGAAGGCCTGCGGGCTACCCGGATGATCCCTCTGCCTCCGCTCCAGGGCCTTTTTGAAGAGCGACAGGGCGAACCGGTCCCCCTGCCGCCTGCGCTGGCCGCGCTGTACGGCGAGCTTCGCTTCCCGCATCACGCGCCGCGTCCATACGTCATCGCCAACTTCGTCACGACCCTCGACGGCGTGGTCTCGCTCGGTCTGCCCGGCCAGTCGGGCGGCGGCGAGATCAGCGGGAATAACCCGCATGATCGGCTGGTCATGGGAATCTTGCGCGCGGTCGCCGACGCGGTCGTTGTCGGCGCAGGAACCCTGCGGGCCGTCCCTCGCCACCGGTGGACCGCGGAGTACATCTTCCCGGAGATGGCCGAGGAGTATCGGGCGCTCCGCGCGCACCTGGGTCTAGCCGCGGCTCCGACTACGGTGATCGTGACTGCACACGGGGAGCTTGACCTGTCCCTCCCGGTGTTCCAGGGGGGCGAGAGCCCGGTCCTTATCGTGACGACCGAGCGCGGGGCGGAGGCGCTCCGCGCTAACCCGCTTCCACCGTCAGTCGAGATCGCGGCCATCCGCTCGGGATCAATGGTCAGCGCGCGGGAGCTCCTGGAAACCATTCCGACCCGGCCGTTGGGTGGACTGATCCTGGTGGAAGGGGGACCAGTCCTACTCGGCGCCTTCTTCGCCGAGCGCTGTCTTGACGAGCTCTTTCTCACCCTTGCGCCACAGATCGCCGGGCGGGAGAATGACCTCTACCGTCCCGGCTTAATCGCCGGGCGGAGCTTCGCACCCGCTGACCCACGGTGGGGACATCTGGTAAGCGTGAAACTGGCCGGGAGCCATCTTTTCCTCCGCTACGCCTGGGAGACCGCGGTCTGACGCCCCATCCCAGGCGCACCGCCGCTGCTGGCACCGCTTCTGCGGCCCGGGCAGAGGATGAAAAGTCCAAGGAGCGCCGCCAGATGAGCAGGACAGAATGGGTCGCCGTTGTCACCGGCGCATCAAGCGGCATCGGCCGCGCTATCGCCATGCGCCTGGGGCAGGACGGTGCGCATGTGTGCGTGAACTACTACCGCGATGCCCGCGCGGCTGACGATGTTCGCCGGGAGATCGAACGGCTCGGAAGGCGGGCGATCACTGTCGGCGCGGACATCTCCCGGGTGGACGAAGCACGTGGGCTGATCGCCGAGACAGCCCGGCAGCTCGGTCGGGTAGACGTCCTGGTGAACAACGCCGGCATCGAGATCAAGCACTCATTCCTTGAAACAACGGAGGCCGATTACGATCGTGTGCTGGCGGTCAACCTCAAGGGAGCATACTTCTGCGCCCAGGCAGCAGCCCAACAGATGATTCGTCAGGGTGAGGGCGGACGGATCGTGAACATCTCCTCGATCCACGAGGATCTGCCAATGCCCGCTCACGCCCCCTACTGCGCCTCGAAGGGGGGCTTGCGCATGTTCATGCGCACGATTTGCCTCGAGCTGGCCCCACACGGGATTACAGTCAACAATGTGGCACCGGGCGCGATCGCAACACCGATCAATTGGGAAACCCTCCATAATCCGCAGCTTCGCGTCCAGCTCCTTGCGGAGATTCCCCTTCGCCGGGTTGGCTACCCCGAGGAAGTTGCGGCGGTCGTATCCTTTCTCGTTTCTCCAGAGGCCGCCTACATCACCGGCAGCACCTATGTCATTGACGGCGGCATGCTGCGGAACGCAGGCGAACTGTGAGGACGGGCGTGAGTGGAGACTGTCAGCCAGTCCCCCCCTCAACCGCCCGGACCGTACAGTAACCAGCTGCGGCGTGACCCTGAAAAGAGACGAACTTTCGAGCGTTTTCTCTCTTGACATCGACTGCCTGCTGTGGTAGCCTTAGGCAGTGGATCACTGCCGAGTGGTGTAACGGTAACACAGCAGACTTTGGATCTGTTGTTCCAGGTTCGAATCCTGGCTCGGCAGCCGCGCCCCGGCCGCAGTGATCACGGAGAGAGGCCCCGGATGGCTTGTCCCAACCGCGGTGACTCCACGTGAATACCGATCCCCCGGACCACCAGCAGGAAATGGACGCTCGCATCCGTGAGCTCGAGGCTGAGCTGACGGCTTGTCAGCAGCGCATCCATCAGTTAGAAGAGAGCTGGGAGCAGTGGCTCCGGATCATCTCGCATGATCTGCGCGGTCCCCTCACCCTTATCCTCGGCTACACCCAGACCGCCCTGCACGGGCTGAGAAACCAGCCCAGCAGTAGCCGTGCCCGGCAGGATCTGGAGGCGGTGGTGACAGCTGCCCGCCGCCTTGACAAGATGGTGGCCGAGATCGTGGATGCCGCCCGCCTCGAAGCGCATCTTCTCATGCTCTCGCCGACCGCGATCGAGCTGGCTCCGATTGTCAGCGAGCAGGTGCGGCGGGCCGGGCGCCGCTATCCTGACCGGGTGATCGAGAACCGCATCTCCAGCGATCTGCCGCTCGTCGAAGGAGATCCAAGCCGGGTTGGGCAGATCATCGCCGAGATTCTCTCCAACGCCCTGATCTTTTCCACCTGCTCGATTCACATCACCGCGCATCCCGAGCCCGGCCGGGTGGTACTCGCGGTGACCGATCGGGGGGTCGGCATCACCCCGGACGAGATGCCGCGCATCTTCGATCGTTTCTATCGGGCAGAGCGCTGTCGCGAGATCTACCGCGAGGGGCTCGGGCTTGGGCTTCACGTGGCCCAGCAACTCGCCCGTCACATGGGGGGCGACCTCTGGGCAGAGAGCCCGGGCACCGGGTGCGGCTCCACTTTCTACCTCTCTCTTCCCATTGCTGACAGCCCCGTCGTTGATCGCGGCGACGGTACGCCCTGACTACCGCCCGCGGCCTCGTCAGGGAAAGCATTCGTGCCAAGCACCTGCCCGTGCGGTATAATGGCTCCCGTCCGGCCGGATGCCGTTCCAGGCGATTTACAGGCAAGCTATTCAGGCGCGGAAAGGAGGGCTTCGCATATCATGTACGCGGAACGAACCTGGCAGCGCGGGAGTATCGCGTCGGCCTGGCAAACCCCCTGGCTCTTGAGCAAGCGGTGGGACCTCACCTACATCAGCCTGAGTGCCATTCTCGTCCCGGTGCCGTTCCTGCTCTATCAACTCTTCAGCCGCTACGGGGTGCCTGGTGGCATCGTCGACCCGGTCGGGGCGGTGGATATCCTCGTTGCGATTGCCGTCGGCGGCCCACACATGTGCTCTACCTACACGCTCACCTTCATGAACCGCAACTTCACCCGCCGCTATCCGGTCTACGTGGGCTTCGCCCTGCTCCTGCCGGTCCTGGTCACGATCCTCGGTCTGGTAAATCTCACCCTCCTGCTGACCGTGTTCATGATGTGGGCATCGGTCCACGTCCTGCACCAGATCGCCTATATCGCCGACTGCTACCGGGTGAAGGGGAACGACTATCAGTCCCTATTCAGCCGCCTGATTGACTACGGTGTTATCTTCACCAGCCTCTATCCGATGGCGGTGGTCAAGCTCGTTGCCAACGAGTTCGTCATCAGCGGCACACGCATCACGATCCCCTTCATCGTCGGCCAGTACTGGTGCATCTATGCTGCGCACGCCCTCTTCTTCAGCTTCCTCGCACTGTTCATCGCCAAGACCGCCCTCGAGGTCCAGCAGCGCCGGGCAAACTTTCCCAAAACCCTGCTTATGGTCATCACGATCTGCCTCGCCTACATCGTTCCAAGCGCCCGCAACCTGGATGTTGCCTTCCAGGGGATGAACGTCTGGCACTCGTTCCAGTACCTGGGGCTGACCTGGTACCTGAATCGGCTCCGCCTCGAGCGCGGTGAGGTGACGAGCGAGATCGTTCGCCGGATCACCTCCCAGGAGCGCGGGCTTCAGTTCTATCTGTTTAACGTGGGTCTCACCCTGTCCGCGGGGGTCATGGCCGTCCTGCTCAATGTGGGTCTTGGCCTCCCGTGGATTCAGAGTTACTATATCGTCATCCTGTCCTGTCTCCTGATCCACTACTACTTCGACCACTTCCTGTTTACCCGGATCCAGGAGATGGCTGGCGCGACGTGACCGGGCCGGGCGGCCCGGTCCGAATCCGGTGCCACAACGGGGTGGCACCGAACGTGCCCATGGATGGTTGAGAGCGATGAGAAGGCGGATCGAGCCGATGACCGGCGTGGTGAGCGCAGAACAGCTCCAGGCAACCCTTCGTGCGATCGAGACGGAGATCTCCAAGGTGATCGTTGGCCAGCGGGAGATCATCCGGGGCGTCTTAATCTCCATGCTGGCCGGGGGACACGTTCTCCTCGAGGGGGTCCCCGGGCTGGGCAAGACCATGCTCGTCCGGGTGCTCGCTGACGCCCTTGACCTGCAGTACAGCCGGATCCAGTTCACCCCGGATCTCATGCCGGCTGACATCGTCGGAACGAACGTTATCAGCTTTGACGAGACCGGCAATCGCTCCTTCCGATTCGAGGCCGGTCCGATCTTCGCGAATGTCGTTCTCGCCGATGAGATCAACCGGGCCACTCCCAAGACCCAGTCGGCGCTTCTGGAGGCGATGCAGGAACGGACGGTGACGGTGAGCAAGACGATGCACCCGCTCCCGGAGCCGTTCTTCGTTATCGCAACCCAGAACCCGGTCGAGATGGAAGGAACCTATCCGCTTCCGGAGGCGCAGCTCGACCGTTTCTTCTTCAAACTGCTCGTGGGCTATCCCTCGGATGCAGAGCTTGTCGAGATTATTGATCGTACGACCTCATCCACGCGTCCAGACGTCCAGAAGGTCTGCGATGGACCAACCCTTCTGCGGATCGCCAGCATGGTTCGCGAGGTGCCGATCGCCAGCCACGTGCGGGATTACGCGATTCGCCTGGTCACGGCCTCGCACCCAACCTCCCCGGACGCCCCGCGGGTCGTTCAGCAGTTCGTTCAGCTCGGTCCCAGCCCGCGCGGCGCGCAGGCGCTGGTTCTGGCAGGCAAAATCCGCGCGCTTCTCGAAGGACGCTACAACGTCTCGTTCGAGGACATCCGCGCCGCGGCTCATCCGGCCCTGCGGCACCGGATCATCCTGAACTTCCAGGCAGACATGGAAGGCATAAACACCGACCGGGTGATCGACGAGGTGCTCAAGAAGTTCCCAGGAGATTGACCAGGGCCGGCAGGCAGAGCTGAGACCACGTTTCGAACTCGGCCGCACGGCCGAGCAGAGAAACAGGTGGATCGAACCGTCCGTCGACGAGCGCAGCGTCCCGCAGACACACGGCCGGCCGTGTGAGGCGCGCTGCGGCAACCAGACCAACGTGGACCTGCCCAACCGGCGTCGAATCGTCGTTGATAATGCCGAG
>DATGMJ010000035.1:0-5024 GCA_035293685.1 Chloroflexota bacterium
CCGGTTTTGATCATCTCAGGAATCGCGTACTTGGCGCCCAGATAGACCGACTTTAAGCACGCCTCGATGGTGAAGTCCCAGTCTTCCTCGGCGAGTTCGGTCGCCGCCCGTGAGCGTGCTGCGGCCGCATTGCTGACCAGAACATCGAGACGGCCGTACGCCGCGATGGTCGCGGCAACCATCCGCCGGACGTCGGCGGGGGAGCGGACATCGGTATGAACGAAGGTCGCGGTGCCTCCCTCCTGTTCGATCAAACGCACCGTCTCCTGCCCGGCCTCATCGCGCACCTCGGCCACCATGACCCGCGCTCCCTCGCGGGCAAAGATACGGGCAATCGCCTTGCCGATACCGGATCCTGCGCCGGTCACGATCGCTACCTTGCTGGCAAGCCGCATAGCATCCTCCTCGGTTTCACGAGAGCAGTCACGCGAGTATAGACGGCTCTCGCGCGTATCGGCAATGCTGTGCGGATACGCCGGGGATTGCCCGCCGCGGTCTCCTTTTGCTACACTGGGGCTCGCCACTGCCTGGTGGCCTGCTCGGCCACGTGGGAAGAGAGATCGGGAGACGCGCAATGCTGGCGAAGGTACTGACCTGCGCCGTCGTCGGGCTGGATGGCGCGATCGTCGAGGTGGAGGCGGATATCGGCGTGGGACTGCCGTCTTTCACCATCGTTGGTCTGCCCGATACGGCGGTCCAGGAGGCCCGTGAGCGGGTGCGTGCTGCGATCAAGAACTCCGGCTGTGTCTTCCCGTCGCGGCGGGTCACGGTGAATCTGGCGCCGGCTGATCTCAAGAAAGAAGGGCCATCGTATGATCTGCCGCTTGCCCTGGCCGTGATCATCGCATCCGAGCAGGCTCCTCCGCCCCCAGAGCGGGCGCTCTTCCTCGGCGAGCTTTCACTGGATGGCGAGGTCCGCCATACGACCGGCGTGCTTCCGATGGTCAGTGTCGCGCGCGATAAGGGGATCACAACGGTCTTCGTTCCGGCGGTGGACGCCCTGGAGGCGAGCCTGGTCGAGGGGCTGACGGTGATCCCGGTCCGGAGCTTTTCCGCGCTCGTCGATCACCTGCGCGGCGATCGTCCCATCCCTCCCTACCGGCCGGATCAGTCGCTCTTGACGTTCGAGCCTATCTTTACCGGTGACCTCTTGCACGTGCGGGGGCAGGAGCACGCCAAGCGGGCGCTGGAGGTTGCGGCGGCCGGCGGCCATAATGTTCTCCTGACCGGTCCGCCCGGGGCAGGCAAGACCCTTCTCGCGCGCGCGGTGCCGTCGATCCTTCCGCCGTTGACGCTGGATGAAGCGCTCGAGGTGACCAAGATCTACAGCGTTGCCGGACTGCTTCCCGCTGAGACGCCGCTGATTCGGACGCGCCCCTTCCGTGCGCCGCACCACACGATTAGCCACGCTGGCCTGGTGGGAGGTGGGCGCTGGCCCCGGCCGGGTGAGATCAGTCTGGCGCACCGTGGGGTTCTCTTCCTGGACGAGATGCCGGAGTTTGGCCAGCACGTCCTGGAGATGCTGCGCCAGCCCCTTGAGGATGGGATCGTGACGATTAGTCGTGCCCAGGGGACGGTGACCTTCCCGGCCAGGATCATGCTCATTGGGGCGATGAATCCGTGCCCCTGTGGGCATTTTAGAGATTCCCTGCGCCCCTGCACCTGCTCTCCGCAGGCGATTGCCCGCTACCAGTCTCGCCTCTCCGGACCATTGCTCGACCGGATCGATATCTACCTCGACGTGCCGCGGGTGGATTACGAGAAGCTGGTAGATACGCAGCCGGGTGAGTCGTCCGAGGTGGTTCGAGCGCGAGTAACGGCCGCGCGCGAGCGGCAGGCCCGCCGATTCCACGGCCGGACACTGCGACTGAATGCTGAGATGGGACCGGCTGAGGTGCGCGAGTTCTGCCGGGTTGACCCGGCCGGGCAGGCTCTGCTCCGCACGGCGATGCAGCAGCTGCGCCTCTCGGCGCGCGCGTTCCATCGCGTGCTGAAGCTGGCGCGCACCATCGCCGATCTCGTGGGCGAGGAGCATATCGCTCCCCATCATCTGGCCGAGGCGCTCCAGTATCGGCCTCGCGAGGTAGCGTGACCGACTGGGGGCACCCACGGCCGCGAGCGCTGACAGCGTGATGTCCCGGTGCGTCCCCTTGATCGGGTCACACGGCGCGGCCGCGATTCTCGCCTCGGTGAACGCCCCGATGCTATACTGGCGGGAGCCATCTACCCAGGAGGATGTGGTGGAACCGGAGCTGATCGCCGATTATGAGTGTGTGGTGGGAGAAGGACCGCTCTGGCACGCCGGGGAGCAGCGGCTGTACTGGCTTGACATCCCGAAAGGCCGCATCTTTCGCTATGACCCCCGGACGGGCCAGCACGAGATGGTCCACGAGGGCGAACCGATCGGCGGTTTTACGATCCAGGCCGACGGCGCGCTGCTTCTCTTCATGGCCCGCGGGGCGGTGAAGATCTGGCGCGCGGGCAGGCTTGAGGTCGTGATCGACGAGCTTCCTGAGGAGCGGGAGACGCGCTTCAACGATGTAATCGCCGATCCGGAAGGGCGCGTGTTCTGTGGGACAATGAGCACGCCTCACCGGGCCGGTCGATTGTATCGTCTCGACCGGGATGGAACGATCACCCGCCTGCTCGATGGGATCGGGACTTCGAATGGTCTGGGCTTCACGCCGGATCGTCGGCACCTGTATTACACGGATACCCCCAAGCGCGAGATCTATCTCTTCGATTACGACCAGGCTACTGGAGCGATCAGCAATCAGCGGGTCTTCGTCCGGACGCCCGAGGATCCATCTGAAGGACGCCCGGATGGCATGACGGTCGATGCCGAGGGGTATGTCTGGTCGGCTCGCTGGGATGGCGGCTGTCTGGTCCGCTATACCCCGGACGGGCGGGAGGAACGGCGGATTCGGTTCCCGGCGAAGAAGGTGTCCAGCGTCACCTTCGGTGGGCCCGATTATCGCGATATCTACGTGACAACGGCGGGCGGCGACGATAAGGTCACAAACGGGCCCGGCGCTGGTGGGCTCTACCGTTTGCGCCTGGGCATCCAGGGGGTTCCGGAGTTCCTCTCGCGGATCCTTCTCTGAAGGCCTGCCTAAACAGCGCGTCGTGGTATTCCTGGCGTCCCCGGTGAGTACGCCGCACATCCGGTCGGGTCTGGGAAGACGGTGGCTTCTCGGTGTCCTGATCGTGATCGCGTTCGGACTGCGCGTGTTCCGGCTCGGCACGCAAAGCCTCTGGGGCGACGAAGCCTTCAGCGTCTTTCGGGCCTACGAATCGCTCGGCGAGATTACCGCCGCTGTCCCTCGCGAGGGAACCCTCCCTCCGCTGTACTATTACCTGCTCCACTTCTGGATCCCCCTGGCTGGCAGTACCGAGACGGCGGTACGGTTCCTCTCGCTCTGGTTCGGGGTGATCTCGATCCCTCTCTTCTACCTGCTGGTGCGGCGCTTGCTTGGGGATGCGATCGCGTTCACCGCGGCGGTGCTCGCGACCATCTCGCCGTTCTGGATCTACTATGCCCAGGAGACGCGCACATACGCCCAGACGAATGCCTTCGTCGTCCTCGCTCTCTATCTCCTCCTGCGGGCCAGTGCCGCGGATGGTCCGAGTGTCTGGCGATGGTGGAGCGCATACGCGGCCGCCGCCACCCTCGCGCTGTACAGCTACTACTTTGCCGGCTTCGTCCTCGCCGTTGCGGTCCTGTGGCTCCTGGTCGTCCAGCGCGGCCGCCGCGTGCTGCTGGTGCCGTGCATCCTGGCCCAGGTCGCGGTTCTGGCTGCGCTGGCTCCCTTGATCATCTACACGGCGTCGAGTCTCCTGGGATTGGCCCGGAGTGTCGAACGCGGCGGCGTTCCTATCGGAACGATTCTCGATCACCTGACGCGGGTATTCAGCTACGGGACCTCGATCGAGCCGCAGCGGGCCTGGCCGTTCGTCGTGGTGGCGGTGGCGCTGGTGCTGACCGGGGTCGCCAGTATGCCGCGGTCAACTGCCGCGTTCTGGGGTATGGCGCTGGTCGGGCCGGTCATCGCTATCTACGTGATTTCGTTTGTCCCGCATAATGGCTGGGAGCGCTATTTCATGACCGCGAGCCCGGCGTGGTATGCGCTCATGGCAAGCGGGGTGATCGCCTGGGCGCGCGGCCGGCCGGCCGGAATCGCTCTCCGATCGGTCCGACTAGCGCGGGCGGCCAGCACCGGGATCGCGGCGGCGGCCGGCGTGGCTATCTTGGCCGGGATAAGTATTTCCCTTCAGCACTATTATTTCGATCCCGCCTTCTGGCGCTATGATCTTCGGGACGCTGACCGCCGTGTGGAAACGCCGCCGACGGCGGATGTGGCAGTTATCGTGAATGGTCCGCGGAACTATCCGAGCTTCTTCTATTACTTCCAAAAGAGGATTCCCTGGGCCGAGCTGCCGTGTGCCTGTCCCACCACCTCTGATACGGTCCGGATCCTCTCCGCAATGGCCGCGCGCTACCGCGGCTTGTGGCTGGTGAAGTACCACCCCCAGGACTACGATCCGAATGGCCTCGTCGAGGTCTGGCTGGACGAGCACGCCTACCAGGCCAGCCTGACGTGGGTCGAGAACGTAACCTACAGCTTCTATCTGACCGAGGACCCACGATCGGCGCAGACGGTGGCCTCCTTCCCTGTCGAACGCACCTTCGGGGCAGACGTGACCCTGGAGACGTATCGCGCGAGCATCGCCCATGCCCAGGGAGCGGATTATCTCCTGGTCACCCTCACCTGGCGCGCCCTGCGGACGCCCCCGGAGAATCTTCGCGTGTTCGCCCATCTGATTGATGCGGGCGGACATCGCGTCAGTCAGCGCGACCACTATCCAGTTGCCGATCTTCGTCCGGCCTGGACATGGCGCACGGGCGACCGCATGGTCGATCGTTTTGCGCTCCGCCTCCCGCCAGCTCCAATCGGGCGGGGACTCCAGCTGGTCGTCGGCCTTTACCGGCCGGATGGGAGCCGTCTGCCGGTGATCGGTACCCC
>DATGMJ010000036.1:0-7189 GCA_035293685.1 Chloroflexota bacterium
ACCCCTGCGCAAACCATCAATGGCTGGCGAGGGGAACGACCAGGATTTCATTCACGACCCGTGCAACCCCCGGCACCTGCCGGGCGACCTCCTCTGCCTCCTGACGCTCGGCTTCGCTGAAGACCACACCGGATAAAGTGACGATCCCATCGGCTACCCGCACAACCAGGTTCGCCGCATTCAGCCGTTCATCATACGCGAGTGCATCACGCACCATCTGCGCTGTATCGCCAGCTCTGTTCATGGCTTCTCCTCCCCGGCTCACGGTGTGAGGCCCCGCTCGATCCAGATCACTCCCCGGCCGACCGGCCGCCTGCGGCAGATCCGGTGCCGCGGGGATGCCAACCAGACGACCGTGCGTCCAGTTGACGTGGATGCGTCCATGACCTACGATGATCGGCGTTGGTCCAACCGTTTTCCCCAAGAGAGGATTCATATGGCTGACTTATTCGCAAAGTGCGGAATGTTGATCAAACCCCGCCAGGCCGAGGCCATGGGCTGTTATCCCTTCTTTATTCCCATTGGATCGGAGGCTGGCCCCGAGGTCATCATCCAGGGCCGGAGGATGGTGATGCTCGGATCGAATAATTACCTCGGTCTGACCCAGGATCCGCGGGTCAAAGAGGCGGCGCAGAGAGCGATTGCGAAGTACGGAAGCGGCTGTACCGGCTCCCGCCTGATGAATGGGACACTTGACCTTCACCGCGAGCTTGAACAACGGCTGGCACACTTTATGCGCAAAGAGGATGCCCTCGTCTTCACCACGGGCTTCCAGACCAACCTGGGGACAATCTCGGCGCTCGTGGGGCGCCACGATACGATCGTCCTCGACCGCAGTGTGCACGCAAGCATTATCGACGGCTGCCGCCTTTCGCTCGGTGAGACCGTGCGGTTCAAACACAACGATATGGCCGATCTCGAGCGGGTGCTCCAGGGTATTGATCCCAAGCGCGGCATCCTGATCATCGTGGACGGCGTCTATAGTATGGAGGGGGACATCGCGAATGTTCCAGAGCTCGTGCGCCTGAAGAAAAAGTACGGTGCGCGCCTGATGATCGACGAAGCGCACGCGGTTGGGGTCTTTGGCGACGGAGGACGCGGCGTCGCGGAATACTTTGGCCTCCTGGACGAGGTCGATCTCATCACTGCCACCTTCTCCAAGTCGTTTGCCTCAATTGGCGGCTTCGTGGCGGGAAGTAAGGATGTGATCTACTATATCCGTCATATGGCGCGGGCCCTGCTGTTCAGCGCCTCGCTGCCGCCCGCGAGCGCCGCGGCTGCTCTAGCAGCCCTCGATATCATCGAGAACGAACCAGAGCGGCGCGAGCGTCTCTGGGAAAACACCCGCTTCCTCCAGCGCGGCCTGAAGGAGCTCCGGTTCTCGACCGGTAACAGCGAGAGCCCGATCATCCCCCTGATCGTTGGGGACGAGATGCGTCTCGCCTGGTTCTGGAAAGGTCTCTTCGATGGGGGCGTGTTCACCAATGCCGCGGTCAGCCCGGCGGTGGAGCCGGATCGTGCCCTGATCCGAACGAGCTTGATGGCCACGCACACAGTCGATCAGCTCACTTATGCCCTGGAGGTTATGGAGGCAACAGGCAAACGCCAGGGGCTGCTCTGATCCGGCACGGACCGGCAGCGCGCGTCCATTGCCGCGATACGTCACTAGGCTGAATCCGATGCGAAACCGCACCAGATGTCCATGATTAGCCGATCCCACTCGCAATCTGAAGGTATCCCGGATGAGAAAGAGCAGGTGAAGGCGCCGGGCCGTCCGGTTCGGATTCTTATCGCGATGTCCGACACCGGCGGCGGCCACCGCGCGCTCTCGCAGGCCATCGCCGGGGCGATTGCGCGTCGGTATCGGGACCAGGCGGTGGTCCGGATCGAGGATATCTTCGCTCTACCCCCCCAGACACTCCCGGAGCGCGTGACCCGACTGTATGGACCAGTCATCCGGGTGGCGCCATGGCTGTACGGCCGCCTGTACCACTCCCTGAATCATCGCCGACGATATGAAGCCTTCGCGCGGCTGGCAGCGCGCCGCATGCGCCAGAAGATCTCTCGACTGATCGAGACAGCAAGGCCAGACATAATCGTCTCGACGCATCCGCTCGCGAATCGGCCGATTCTCGACGCAATCGCCGCAGACGGGCGGCCGATTCCTGTGGTGGCGGTCGTCAGCGAACTGGTCTCGGTCCACGTGAGCTGGGTTGATCCGCGCCTGGACCTGCTCAACACCGCCACGACTGAGACCTACCAGGCGGTCATTCGTTGTGGTGCTGATCCACGGCGTGTTCGTTGCGTTGGCCTGCCGGTCGACGAGCGCTTCGGTCGGGTCGTGCTGGCGCCGGAGGAGCTCCGCATGACAATGGGACTGCATCCGGAGCGATTCACGGCCCTGGTAATTGGCGGTGGGGAGGGCGCCGGAGGGCTGGCCCGCATTGTCGAGACGATCGAGGCCGCCCGTTTGCCTCTCCAGCTCATCGTCGTCTGCGGACGGAACGAAAGGCTCCGGCGCCGCCTGGAAGCCCTACCGCTCCAAACGCCCGCGCGCATCTTCGGCTTCGTAACCCTTATCCCGGAGCTGATGCACGCCGCTGATGTGATCCTGACGAAAGGGGGACCGCAGACGATTGCCGAGGCGCTTGTGTCAGGTCGGCCGGTTATTCTGACCCAGACCCTTCCAGGCCAGGAAGAGGGCAACGGGACCTTCGTGGAGAGTCGGGGGGTGGGCTTTGCCCCCGGCCCGCCGCGCCGGGTGGTTGAAAATCTCGCGCGGCTGGTCTTCGATCCATCACTCCGCTGGTGGATGACCGTGAACGCTCAGCGGGTCGGACGACCCGAAGCGGCCGGCCAGGTGGCCCGGATGATCATGGACCTGGCGAGGTCGCAGTGGTAGACTTCACCGGCCGTTCCTGTCTGGTCACCGGCGCCACCGGCTTCCTGGGTAGCCATCTCGTCGCGGCGCTGGTCGAGCACGGAGCGCGCGTGCGCTGTCTGGTCCGATCTACCAGCCGTCGGGACTTCCTGCCCACGCTGGGTGTCGAACTAGTGACCGGTGATGTAACGATTCCGGAGTCCCTGCCGTCGGCCGTCGATGATGTGGACTATGTGTTCCACCTCGCCGGTCTGATCAAGGCGTCCGACCCGGCCGATTATTTCCGCGTCAATTACTTAGGGACGATTGCGCTCCTCGAGGCGTGCCGCTCCCGAGCCCGACAGCTCCAGCGCGTCCTGATTGTGAGCAGTCTCGCCGCGGCCGGGCCGTCCGCCCCGGGGCGGCCGGTCACCGAGAGCTGGCCGTGCCGCCCGGTAACCCCCTATGGAAAGAGTAAGCTCCTGGCAGAACAAGCCGCGAGCGCATACGTCTCTGAGCTACCAATCACCATTATTCGCCCTCCTACTATCTACGGGCCTCGCGACCGTGAGACGCTCCTCCTTTTTCGCCTAGTCGCCCTCGGAATCCGACCGCACCTCCCGGTGCGCGGAGAGATCAGTATCGTCCACGCGACGGACCTTGTCACGGGAATTCTCCTGGCCGCAACTCATCCGGCAGCAACTGGCGAGACTTTCTTCATTGCTGGCGATGAGATTCTGAGTTTTGATGAGGTCATCAGTCACCTTGCCCGTGCGGTCGGGCGACAGGGGTTGACCGTCCCGGTGCCGCGATGGGCGGTTCGAGCTTCAGCCCGCGCGGCAGAGATCATGCGGGAAGTCGCCGGCATCTCGCTGGTATTCGACCGCTGGAAGGCAGTGGAGATCCTCGAAGGGTACTGGGCCTGCTCCAACGAGCGTGCCCGACGCCTCCTGGGGTTCGCGCCGCGGATTCGGGTTGCCGATGGGCTCGCCGCGACTGCCCACTGGTACCGTGCCGCAGGATGGCTCTAGAAGCGGCCAGGCTAATCGAGGGGGATGATCAGGCTCGAGGACACGACCACGGCGCCAGAATGCGTGGACGTGGTCGAGCAATCGCCGAGTAAAGCCGCTCGTACTGGTCGATGGTGTGGTCAAGATCGTGGGTGAGAGCCGCGGCACGCGCCGCTTGCCCCATTCGAAGACGGTCGGCTGGTCGAGAAAGGAGCTCAATGAGCGCCTCGGCCAGCGCGCTGTCATCGCCTGGCGCGACGAGACACCCGTTCTCACCCTGACGGATGAACTCCGGCAGGGCGCCAGCCCGCACCCCCACCACCGGCAGTCCCGATGCCGCCGCCTCCAGAATCACGACACTCTGGAGTTCGACCGGTGAGGTGATCGCAAAGACATCCGCGAGGCTGAAGATCTCGGCGTAATCTTCGTCCGGAAGAAATCCGACAAACGTTACCGCATGTCGGATCCCCGCTCGCTCCGCCATGCGCTCAAGCCCACGCCGCATGACCCCATCACCGCCAATAACGAAGTGTGCATCGAGCATCCGGCGAACCCGCGGCACGGCCCGCATCCACACGTCCATGCACTTCTCCGGATCCAGACGACCGGTGTAGAGGACTGTTGGCTTCTCGGGAATGCCGAAGCGGCGAGCAAGCTCATCCTGCCGTTTCCGCGGTCGAAAACGGTCTATCGGCACGCCGTTGGAGATGACCGATGCAGGACGGCGCAGTCCATGATCAGTGAGATAACGGAGAGCCGTCCTGGTCACCGCGACCACGTGATCGCAACGATTGTAGTACGCGGTGATAACTCGCCAGAGACCATCGCGGAAGAGACGCCCTAGAGGGCGGATGGGCCCCACATTGTAATCGAACCACTCGGGCATCACGCTGGTGATCCCGACGACCGGATACCCGTGCCGGTGGGCGCTCTCGCGCATCGCCCGGCTGAGCAGGAAAGGCGCGCTTACTACGACCACATCCGGCTGGAAGTCCGCGAGGGCGGCTGCGATGGCTCGCGACGGTAAGAGCGAGACCCGACGGCGCTGGCCAGCCACCGAAATCGCTCGCAGCCGGTAGATTCGGTACCCCGGGCCGACCTCCGTATAGTCGGAGAACGACGAGCCCGGGGCGACGATAGCAACCGCATGGCCACGGGCAACCAGCCCGAGCGCCTGCCGCTCGATAGAAATCGTTACACCGTCAATGAGGGGACGAAACGCGTTGAGGGCGTACAGAATGCGCATGTTGCCCGCCGTGTCGCGCCCGGGGGCAGTCGACCCTGCCGGTGGACACCCCGTATACCTGGACGGGGCAACAACTGTGCCAGAAAAAGAGCTCTGCCTCACTCGATCAGGGGGTTCGAGCCAGAATGACAGCCTCGACACGACGGGCGCCAGCGCGCTTGAGCGCGCCGGCCGCCTCCCGGAGCGTGGCGCCGGTGGTGGCCACATCATCGACCAGGAGCACGGCGAGGCCGCTGACCACCGACGGGTCGGCGCAGAACGCGCCGCGCAGGTTCGCCAGACGGGCCGAACCGGCAAGCGCCACCTGGGGCGGCGTATCACGGACACGCACCAGGGCATCCTCCCGGACAGGGAGTGCTAGCCGCTCCCCAAGTGAACGCGCGATCAATGCCGCCTGATTGTAGCCGCGCTGGCTCTGCCGGTGCGGGTGCAAGGGCACCGGAACAACAAGATCGGCCGGAGCACTCGGTGCGGCCACGGCAAGCAGAGCATCGACGAGAGGATGTGCCAGATGCCGCGCACGGCGATACTTCAGGGCGTGGATCGCCTGCCGCACCGTTCCATCAAAGAGAAATCCACACACGATCCCGTCGAAGGCGGGAGGATCGCTCCAGCACCGTGCGCATACTGCTGTGCCGGTGAACGGGTGCGCACACCGGCGGCAGTGATCGCCAGGGAGACGCGCGAGGCGGTGCTCGCAGGCCGTGCAGAGCCAGGTACCGCGTATCCTACAGCCGATACACCGCCGCGGGAAGAGCAGATCGAGGATTCTATTGATCACGGCTGCCCCGGATGTTCCATTCCAATGTTGGATGCCCGTTATTCCAATGCGCTATACTCTGAGCTGTGGAATCTTGATAAGCGCGGGGAGCGAAACCATGCCGCTGTATGAGTATCAGTGCGCCGCGTGTGACACTCGCTTTGAGAAGCTCGCGTCTTTTGCGCGTGCCGATCAGGATGTCGTGTGCCCGATCTGCGGGAACACCCATCCCCGGCGTTTGATCTCGATCTTCGCGACGTTTTCACCGTCCAGTGACCGCGCTTCGGCATCAGCGTCCGGCGGCGGGTGCGCCTGCGGCGGCGCCTGTTCTTGCGGCGGCCACTGAAACCACGATGGGCCGCCCCGGGCCCACTGTCTAGGACGCAGCGGAGGGGCGGACGGGGAGTGTCCCACGATAGGCAGGGAGCGAGATTCGCTCGCGCTCTACCAGCGTGATGTGAGCTTGGGGATAGGCTGTCCGCAGATAGCTGAGCATGCCCCCTTTACGATCGAGCGCGCGATCAAGCACATCCGCCGAACCGATCGCTCGGAAGACGACCGGTCGCCGAACAACGATACCATTGACCGTTACCAGACCAGGCGAGCCGCCGATCGCGGTGTTGAATACGACCCGCTGATCGCCGATCGCAATGGCCTCGGCTCCGGCGTTCCGAATCTCATTCAGGAGATCCTCGACGTCAACCGGCCGGAGCGCTGCGTCGATCGTCAGCTCGATCCCAGGACCGGTAACCGCAACAATGCCGTTGAACGCGGCCAGTCGATCTATCTCTTGTTGAAGATCTGCCGTGTCATTACTCGCTGACGATTGACCGTCGGTAGCTTGCTGGGCCAGAAGCTTATCCACCTCCTGACGGAGGGAGAGGTTGCTGTCGTAGAGATCGGCGGCGATCGCCGCTAGATCGCTGGACGATTGACCGGGCGGTGTCTCACGCAGACGATTCTGTGTCCGAATCTGGACCATAAGAGCCATGCCAAACAGCAGACACACCACGGCCAGTGCAAGCTGACCGGGCCGAATGCGCCGTCGGTGGTCCAGACCTGCCGCTATGCGCGGCTGGTGAGCTCCTTCGCCGTCAATTAGCCGCCTGATCATCCATCCCCGATCCTGCGATCACCCGGCTGGTCTGGAGGCCGATGAATCAACGGCAGCATACCGAACGTGAATGCTCCCGTCATAGCCCGGCACGGTCATAGTGCCTGTACGCGCGATCTTGAAGACCAGCCCGTAGGTCTGGACCCGCGCTTTCAGATCGCGGAGGTTGCTACTGTCGTCCAGGGCGCGCTGCATCGCC
>DATGMJ010000037.1:0-6436 GCA_035293685.1 Chloroflexota bacterium
AGAAGCAGGGTATCGGGGTAGCGGCGCTTCAACTGGAGATACTGCCGCCGGAGCGGGGTGAGGCCGGCCGTTGTTGGGTCGGGAATTGCGGCGCGGGATCGGTTCGCCCCCTGCCGCGCCGGGGGAGATGGCCGATGATCTGGCCCATCGGCATTGAAGGCCTCCTCAGAAGACGGGAGGCCATCTGGCATCAATCCGTGATCCTGGCTCATCGCGGTGGAAGTACTGTGCAACCGTGGTTCAGAAGCCACTCGACCGCGGCCTGGTAGATGGCGTGGACCCGGGCCCGGGTGGCGCGGCGGACCTGACGGTCAAGGGTAGCCGTGCGCTGGTCAATCAGTGCCTTCCGGCGGTGCTTCACGACGTCCTGCTGGCGGCGCAGGTCATCCCGCTCCGGGCCAGAGGCAGCCAGCGCGAGACGCTCCCGGATGCGTTCGAGCTCTGCGTCCAGGGCATGGAGCTCGCTGGTGAACCGTTCGAGCCCGTCCTGGCGCATCTCCTGCCGCATCCGGACGATCTCGGCCGGGTGGAGCACGATGATCAGGGTGACCAGGGCGGCCCGGCGGCCTGGAACCGGCGGCCCGGGGATCGCGATGGGGTCCAGATCCACACGCCAGACCCGACTTCGCCCCGACCCTTTCGCGTCGACGAACCCCTTGAGCAGGTTGGTGAGAATCTCGCGATCGAACCATTCTGGGATAAGGAGGGGACAGGAACGACGCTCGACTAGCTCGCCATGGTCGAGCAGCCAGTCAAGCAGCTCATCGTCATCGAGGATTCTGGCCCGGGCAAGCGGGATCACATAATCCTGCGCCTCGGTGTCGGGTCCATCCTCGCCGCCCCGGGTGCTTCCAAGAAGCAGGTTGATCGGCCGCAGGCGAATCCGCGACGCAATGTCCTGTCGGTCCGGCGCCGCCAGGTCCAGGTCGACGATGCCGATGAGGACGCGCGGGGGCTGTCCCAGACGGGTCTCCTCAATTGCCCGGACCTCGCCGGCTGCTGCAACGAGCTCCTGGCGCAGACGGTTCAGGTCGTCGACGAGGCGGGCGCCCATCTCGAGGAAGTGCTCGCGCTTCTGGCGCTCGCGGCGGTCCCGACCGTCCGGTGACCAGGGGCTGCCAAATTCTTGAAACAAACGGACCAGGGGATCGTCAGCCGGATCTGCGGCGGGCGCCTGGCTCCGTGCAGTGCTCTCCTCGATCGCCGCAAGGAGCCGGTGCGCCGCTTCCAAAAACGCGGCTCGTACCTCCGGTCGCGTGGTATGGATCTGGATCGACCGATAGGTGTCCGGGCTTGACCGCGCCAGGTAGGCGACCCGTGCGGCGAGGTAGAGGAGCGGTTCGAAGACCGGCGTTCGAAAGGCGAGGAGGTCAAGCGGGTCGCGGTCGAGAAGCACGAAGGTGTAGGCGAAGGAGAGGAGGGCAAAATGGGTCAGCGACTGGACGAAGGCCATCGCATCGTCGTGCTCGCCCAGTGTGGTCGGCGTGACAATGAGGCGCAGGCGAGTAAGCTGATCCAGGAACCAGTCCTGCCACCGTGATCGAGCCCGACAATCGGGGGCGTCGATGATCGCGACGATCAGCCCTGCGAGGTCCGAGACCGCCGGTCCGAAGAGCGGGTGGGCTCCCAGAAGTCCGACCGTGCGATCGACGAGTCGCGCCAGCAGGTCGAGTGAGGCGTGTTGAGTGGAGCCGAGATCAATGACCAGGCTCCCCGGCGAGAACCGGGACAGGTAGGGCTGGAGGGCATCGGCCAGGGATATGTGACGCGGGGCGCTGAGAGCCAGGAGTATCACGTCGGCCCGCGGCAGAAGCTCATCGGCGTCCTCGGGAAGGCCAGCGAAGATCATCGTGCTGTGACGCGTGCTGTACCGATTCAGGAGCGAGCTGAGGTCAGGGAACCACGATGGGAGGCCGTCGTCCCCAGCCTGACCGGTAGGGTGAGCGGCCGGAGCAAGCCGGATAATAGCTCGTCGCTGGATCAGGCCGGGCGCCGCCGGTTCGACTGTCCAGCCATTGGGGGGCGGCAGATGGATGACCTGCAGAATGGTCTGACTCCATGCCTGCTTCTCCACGGTGCTCCGGAGCTCGGCCAGAACCTTGGCGACAGTGGCTGTCCGGTTGTCATCGTCAAAGTAGTCGAACAGGAGTATCTCCTCGACGACCCCGCAGAGAAGGCGGGTGAAGAGGCGCCCCATGGCCCCTCCACCACCGATGATGGCCACGCGAGGCAAGGAAGTCGCCGGGGTCACACTATCCTCCGGTTGCCGTGCCTGGTGCACCGGATTCTACGGCGCGGCGTCAAGATCGGCAATGTCTGTCACTGAGCGCGTTGGTTGTCAACCAGGGGGCCTTTGAGTATAATCGCTCCGCGAATGGCTTGGAACCCTCACGCGGGCGAGGAAGCTGATGCCGCGGGACCGGTCCGTCTGTCGTGCCGTTGTTTCCCCGCGAGTCGATGAAGACTGATCAACGAAAGCGCCGGTGAGTATACACATCGAACAGACCGTGCCGCTGACTGCGGACGGGATGGCGATCCTCGATCGGATCGCGCGTGCTCTCCCCCTGCTGGCGGATCTTGCCCGTGGGGATGTATTCTTGTTCGGCCCGACGAGTGATCCCCTGGCAGCTGTAGTGCTAGCGCAGGCTCAGCCGGCTACTGTGCCCCCCATCTACCGCGAGTCTCTCCAGGGGCGTATTGTCCGTCATACTGAGGAGCCGAACGTAATGCGTGCCCTGAACCGGGGGAGCACTACCGTGCGCGAGCGCCGCCTTCTCGTGCAAGGCCATCCGACCGTGCAGGACGTCTACCCGGTGCGCCAGAAGGGGCAGGTCATCGGTGCCCTGGCTATTGAGATTGGTCTTGTCGAGAGCGAGCGCCAGAAGCGGAAGAGCATCGTCTATCGGCGGGCTATTGACCGCCTCCGCACGCAGGTGCTGGCCGGTCAGCTCGAAGGGGTCGAAGCCCTGGGGCGGCTGAGCGAGCACGACGGTCCTATGGTGGTGAGTGGGGACGGACGCATTATCTACATCAGCTCGCTGGCCGAGCAGCTGTATCGCAAGGTCGGCTACACGCACAGCCTCCTGAACCACGCGATCGGTAGCCTGCGGACGGACGAGAGTGTCTTCTTCAAGGCCCTCGAGTCGGGAGCTTGCGTCGAGCAGGTGGTTCAGGAAGGACAGTTCACCTGGCTGAAGCGTGCAATCCCTCTGGTGGGGCGGGAGAGTGAGAGCCCATGGCGTCGGCTTTTCGGCGGCGCGGGGGCCCGCGATGAGGTGATCCTGACCATTCACGACGTCACCGAGGAGACCCGGAAGGAGCGAGAACTCAAGATCAAATCGGCGATGATCAAGGAAATCCACCACCGCGTCAAGAACAATCTTCAGACGATCGCCTCGCTCCTCCGCCTGCAGGTCCGCCGGAATGGCTCGCCGGAGGTGGCGGCGATGCTGCAGGAGACGATCAACCGCATCCTAAGCATCGCCGTGATCCACGAGTTTCTCGCCTATCAGGAGTCTCCGAATATCGACATGCAGGAGGTAGCTCAGCGCATTATCGCCGAGGTTAGCCGCAGTATCGTGGATCCCGAGAAGCGGATTCGCTTCTCTCTTGATGCGTCGAGCGTCTACCTACCAGCCCAGCAGGCGACATCGTGCGCCCTGGTCATTAATGAACTCCTCCACAATACTGTCGAGCACGCTTTCAGCCGGATGAGCGAGGGAACTGTTGTTGTGCGACTTGGCCAGCACGATGGACGGGTTATCCTTGAAGTGCAGGATGATGGAGAGGGGCTTCCCTCGGGCTTTGACTCGCGAGCGGCAGGAAGCCTGGGGCTGCATATCGTCCGGACACTGGTGCAGGAAGATCTCAAGGGAACGTTCGCCCTGGAGAATGCAGAAGTTCGGGGTGCACGGGCCGTCGTCTCTTTTCCCATAAGCGACTGATGCGTGACCGCCGTGGGGAATGCAGGAAGACTCAATACTGTGAGGAGGAATGAGCGACAATGGGGCAAACGCGGGTCCTGATCGCCGATGATGAATCGATCATCCGTATGGATCTCAGAGAGATGCTGACCAGCCTGGGATATCTCGTGGTGGGGGAGGCTGGCGACGGGCTCAGCGCGGTGAATAGCGGCCGGGAGCTCAAGCCGGATCTTGTTATCATGGATATTAAGATGCCAGACCTCGACGGCATCGCGGCGGCGAAGATCCTGACGGAGGAGCGGATCGCACCGGTGCTCTTGCTTACTGCCTTCAGCCAGACCGAGCTGGTCGAGAGTGCTAAGGAGGCGGGGGTTGTCGGCTACCTCGTCAAGCCGTTCCGCGAGTCAGAGCTGGTACCCGCGATTGAGATTGCCCTGTCGCGGTTTAAGGAGTTCCGTGCGCTCGAAAAGGAGGCCCAGAGCCTGCGCGAGACGCTTGAGACGCGCAAGCTCGTCGAGCGGGCCAAGGGTATCCTCATGGATACTCAGGGGCTGAAGGAGGCCGAGGCCTTCCGCAAGATTCAGAAACTGTCCATGAATACGCGGAAGTCCATGCGCGAGATCGCCGAGGCCATCCTTCTCGCCCACGAGGTGGAAAAGGAGAAGGCATAATGCCGACCGAGGAAGAGATTCGCGAGGCCCTGAAGGTCGTCGAGGACCCGGAGATCGGGCTGAGCATCATCGATCTGGGCCTGGTCTACGATACCGAGGTCATTGATCACACGATCAAGGTTACGATGACGCTCACCACGCCGTTCTGTCCGGCCGGGCCTTTCATTACCAGTCAGGTAGAGGCAGTCCTCTCAGCACTTCCCGGTGTCGAGCGGGTTGATGTTGAGATCACCTTCAACCCGCCCTGGGATCCCCGGACGATGGCCTCGGATGAGGTCAAGGCCATGCTGGGGCTGTGGTAGATTGCCAGCCGACGCGCCCTCGCTTGCGGAACTGCCATTCAGCGATAGATCTGCTTCGCCTGCCGCTCGGCAAGATGCTGCTTTGCCCGGTTCAGGATCTGCTGCTCGAGATTGGCGCTCGGCTTTTCTTCCTGCCAGCCGGTGAAGTCACCGTCCGGCGCCATCGCGGCCAGGAGGGAAAGAATATAGCCGATGTGCCGACCGTAGACCTCCTGCAGGGCCTTGGCCCGTTCGGAAGGGTCAAGGCGAGACAGACGGATGACGACGTCCGCGAACGGGTAGAAGCGGCGCTCGAACTCAGCGCCGAGACTGGTTCCAGTTGTCGCCACGGCTCCTTATCCCCTCAAACATCGCTGTAGCTCTCACGCGTCCCTTGGTGTCTCTGGCCAGAACCGTTGGGGGAGCGTGATTCTCTCTCCTCCGGGGGATCGCACGGCTCCCCGGGGGTGCCCGGAGGCGCGAACAGTCAGAGATGACGTGCTATCCCTGCCGTTCACCTTCGATTGTACGCGCTGCGGCGGTGTTGTTCAATCAGCTGGAACGCGGTGGGGCTGGCGGCTGGGCATCCGCCGGGACGGGAGATGCCGGGGAGGCCGAGGAAGAGACGCGCTCGATGTGCGCGATGGCCCATACGCCTCCTGGGCCCGAGCGCACGGGCTGAACCAGGGTCACCCGAAAGGTCTGGTGATCCTGATCAACCTCGATAATCGCCGTAGAGCGAGCATGCGGCCGGGAGCTGATCTGGATGAGCCGCACCGGGGCATCCGGTCGCAGGCCGAATGATGCTCCATCGCGCTGGACGACTGCGATGGGGTCGAGCGCCCAGGGTATGCCCCCCGCGTCCGCCGCATGTTGGCGAGCGGTATAGATCGCCTGATCGACCGGGACGTCGCCGAGCATCAGAGGTGAGATCGGGATGATGCTCGCTGCCGGTGTTACTGCCGATGGAGGCTGCCCGGTAATCAGGGCGCCGGGCCGCGTCTCGATGGCATCAATCTGCCACCTCGGTCCTGTGCGGACCAGATCAACGAAGCGCCGGTTGGTTCCCGGGCTCCAGAGACGCAGCCCCATGGGTGACGGCTGAATCCACACGGTTACCAGATACTCCCGCTGATTCGCCGGAGGTGCGGGGAGGTGGGCTCCGAGATGGGTTGCCCATTCTACCGCGTCGACGGCCTGATCGACCCGCGCGGCCTGGATTGAATGGAGGAGAAGCTGCGTTCCGTCCGGTCCCAGCCGCGCTCGATACGAGGGGCTGAGAAACTGCGCGGCAGTGTCGTACTGCCCGCGCGCAAGCAGGGAGAAGTACGCATCAAGCGTCTGCCGGGGATCCTGGGGAAGAGGCTTCTCCAGCGAGGGTAGGATGGGGCGGCAGCCGCTGATCAGGAACGCGGCGGTTACTCCCAGCAGGGCGCGGCGGCGCGGCAGGAAAGAGGGCTTGACCATGGCGAAGAACCCTCCCGGGAAGCTCCCTTGATGGGCCATACCCTGGTGGGCCAAGGATACGTTCTGGATATAGATATGTCAACGAGGAGGCCGG
>DATGMJ010000038.1:0-7118 GCA_035293685.1 Chloroflexota bacterium
AGGATGGCGTTCTTTCCAACCAGGCCGGTGAGCATGATCATGCCGATGAGCGAGATCATATTCAGGGTATTGCCGGTCAGCCAGAGCCCACCGATCGCTCCGACCACTGCAAGTGGAAGGCTGAGCATGATGACAAACGGATAGAGGAGTGACTCGTAGAGCGCGACCATCAGCATGTACATCAGCAGGATCGACAGGCCGAGGGCCTGGAACAGCTGGCTGAATGTCTCGCTCTGGGCCTGAGTATTCCCGCCCATGGTGATCGTGACCCCCGGTGGCAGAGACAGGCGGTTAAACTGGGCCTGAAGATCCGCGCTCACATCACCGAACGGCCGTCCGGCTACGTCGGCTCCGATCGTGATCACCCTCTGGCGGTCCCGACGGACGATCTGGGTCGGTCCAGTGGTCTGGACAACGTCGGCGACTTGTCCCAGAGATACCTGGGCGCCCGTCGCAGTGGTCAGTGGGATATCGCGCACCGCCTGGACGGTCCGAAAGTCTGCACCGGCGATCAGGACACGCACGTCAACGGCCTTCTGGGCCGGCGGTTGTAGCTGGGTGACCACCTCGCCGTCGATCGAGCCGCGGAGAGCAGTGCCGATCTGGGCGGCGGTCAGCCCCAGGTCTGCCGCTCGCGCGCGGTCTATCCGGACGCTGATCTCTGGTTGACCGATCACGCTGCTGTTGGTAACGTCAACCGTGCCGGGGGTGCGGCGCACGATCTCCTCGACCTGGTTCGCTACCCTCTGCAGAACGGCCGGATCCGTGCCCTTCACCTGGACCGAGATCGGCTGACCACTCCCGACCACGCTCGGGAGCTGGGCGGTCAGCTTGAGCCCGGGAATCGTGCCATTCAGGGCTCGCACCTGGTCGGCAATTTCCTGCACCGACCGGCGGCGTTCGGCCAGGGGGACCAGCTGCACCTCGATAGTCGCGTAGCGCGGCTGGCTGACCGCCCCTGCGCCGGCGACGCCGACCGCGGCGAAGGTATCCTTCACCTCCGGGATCTGATGGATCCGCGCGTCGAGGGCGCGCACTGCGCTCTCGGTCGCCGCCAGATCGGTACCGGGCGGCATCTCCACGCTTACCGTGAACTGCCCTTCGTCGGACGCGGGCAGAAAGTCGCTGCCGATCGCCCCGCTCCCCACGAGGGCCAGGCCGCCGGCAAAGCTGAGGAGGCCAATGCCCACAACGACCCAGCGGAGGTGAAGGGCCCAGCCTAGCACGCGCGTGTAGGTGGTCCGGAGCCGCTCATATCCGGCCTCCCACACTCGCCCAAACCACGCCAGTGGAGTACGGGCATCGCGATCCTCGAGGCGAAGCCAGCGGGAGGCAAGCATTGGGGTGAGGGTGAATGAGACGAAGAGCGAGAAGAGTGTTGCCGCGACGATCACCAGGCCGAACTGACGAAACCACTGGCCAACGATCCCGCTCATGAACGCGACCGGTGCATAGACGACCACGTCAACGAGGGTGATGGCGATCGCCGCCAGGCCGATCTCGCTCCGACCCTGAAGCGCCGCAGTGAACGGCGTCTCGCCCAGCTCGAAGTGGCGATAGATGTTCTCCAGGACCACGATCGAGTCGTCGACCAGGATGCCGACCGTCAGGGCGAGCCCCATCATTGACATCATGTTGAGCGAGAACCCGAGTGCCAGCATGACCGCGAATGTCGCGATGAGCGAGGTCGGGATCGCCAGCAGGACGATGAGAGTACTCCGCCAGGTATGGAGGAAGACCAGCAGGACGAGGCCGGTCAGGATAATCGCTTCGATCAGGGTGCGCTGAACACCGTCGAGCGACTGGCGCGTGAACGTCGAGGTGTCGGTCACGATAGCGAGCTTGACACCGGCCGGGAGCTCTCTCTGAAGAGCCGCAAGCTGGGCCTTGATCCCATCGGTTGTCTTGATGGTGTTGGCATCAGCGCGTTTGGTGATCTGGATGCCCAGGGCGGGTTGACCATTTACCAGAGAGAGCTGGGTCTGCTTCTTGTAGGTATCGACGACGGTCGCGATGTCCCGGAGGTAGACTGGCCCACCGGGGCCGTTGGCGACCACGAGGTTCGCGAGGCTCGCTGGATCTCCGGCCAGCGCGTTGAGACGCACCTGGTAGTCGCGCGTCCCCTGGGTTACCGTACCGGCGGGGATATCAACATTCTCCGCGGTCAGGGCATTATTGACCTGCAGGATGGAGAGCCCGTACGCCCGGAGCTTGTTCTCATCGACACGGATTTGGATCTCGCGGGCGAGCCCTCCCACGATATTGACTGCGCTCACGCCGTCGACCGTGCTCAGGCGAGGGACAACCGTCGCATCAGCGATGGCGTACAGATCGGCGAGATTCGCGCCGGACATCGCCAGGGACATGACCGGGAGAGAGGTGATATCCGCCTTCACGATACTGGGGGCCTGGGCGTCACGCGGGAGGCTCCCGCGGATGCCGTTGATCTTGCGCTCGACGTCGATCGATGCCGCGTCGCCGTTCACGCTCTCCTTGAAGACGACAATGACATACGAGACGCCTTCGGCTGAGTACGATTGGATGTAGTCAATACCGTTCAGATCGGCAACAGCGTCTTCAATCGGCCGTGTAACGAGTTGCTCGACAGTCTCCGGTCCGGCGCCCGGATAGGCCGTCACCACCGAGGTAACGGGAAAGTCAACATTGGGGTAGAGATCGACCCCGAGCCGGGTGTAGCTGACGAGGCCGAGGACGACCATAGCGAGCACAACCATGGTGATAAAGAGAGGGCGCGTAATGGCAATGCGGGTCAGGCCCACAACTTACCTCCCGACCGGCTGGGGATGCACCCGGTCACCGTTGTGCAGGATGGGCTTGTCCCCGATCACGACGATCTGTCCCTCGGCCAGGCCCGCCGTGATCTCGGCCTTTTCGGCGTCCTGGAGGCCCACCTGGACCGGCTGAACCTTAATCCGCTCGTTGGAGACCAGGTAGACCTCGCTCTGACCGTTATCGTTGATCAGGGCCGAGACCGGGACGGTCAACACATTTGATCGCTTCTGGGCGACCAGGGTAACCTGGGCGTACATCCCCGGCCGGAGCTGTCCCTTTGGATCCTCGACCGAGAGGCGGACCTCGGCGGTCCGGCTGCGTGGATCAACCGATGGCGGATCTCCGATCACCCGGGCCGGAAAGGAGACGCCTGGATAGGCCGGCACCTGGACTGTCGCCGCAAGTTGCGGTGTGAACAGGGCTAGCCGGCTCTCCTCGACGTTGATGTGAACCTCTACGCTTCGCGAGATGATCGTCACGATTGGGGTTGTTGGGCCAGCCAGTGCCCCTTGCTCAAGAAGCTTCTGGGATACCACTCCATCGATCGGGGCGGTCACCCGTGCATCGTCAAGCTGAGCCAGAGCCTGCTCCAGACCTGCCCGCGCCTGAGCGACTGCCGCCTCACTGGCCCGGATGTCTTCCTCCGTGTACGGATTCTCCGCCAGGCGCAATTGCGCCTGGGCTGCCGCGACACTCGCCCGGGCCTGAGCGATGTCGTTCTGGGTATACGGCGCCAGCGCCAGCCTGTACTGCTGTTCTGCCGCGGCGACCGCGGCCTCGGCCTGTTCGATCTGCTCTTTGGTCGGAGGAGCCTTCAGAATAGCAAGCTGCTGCTCGGCCTGCTCAACGGCCGTCTGCGCGGCGAGGGCCCGCGCCTGGGACGCCTTGCAGAGATACTCGGGATTGTGCGGGTTGCAGTCTCCATCCTTCTGGATTTGTGCGGCGTACAGGGAGTTTCGCGCCTGAGCCACGGCTAACTCGGCCGCTTTCACCTGCTCTGGCGTCGGGCCAGCCTGCAGCTGGGCGAGCTTGGCGCGCGCCGCATCAAGATTGGCCTTGGCCTGAGCGACGGCTTCCGGCCGTGGGCCATCCAGCAGGCTCTGCAGCTTCGCCTGGGCCATCGCCAGGTTGGCGCGCGCCTGCTCCACACTCTCTGGTCGGGCCCCGGCCTTCATCTGGTCGAGTCGCGCCTGGGCCGCCGCGACCGCCGCACGCGCCTGGTCAACCTGTGCCTGGAGCGCACGGCTGTCCAGGACCGCAATCAGGTCCCCCGCTTTCACCACGCTCCCGACGTCGACGGCAAGCCGCTCGATGCGGGCGCTGATCCGGGGTACGACATTCACGCTTGCACTGGCCTGGACGCTTCCGGCATAGGAGAGGGTGCTCTGGATGTCGCCGCGCTGGACCGCGGCGACGGTGACTGTAGGTGGATTCGGGGTTGGCGTAAGGCCGGGAGCGATATTCGGATTGGAAGGGCGGCATGCGCTGACGATAGCCCCGGCCAGAACCAGGCCTGTCAGCACGGATCGGGCGCGATAGCTCACACTCTCAATCCTCCCAAGTTCTTCACCATCTGGGAACGCAGTCCAACAACGGGGAGCCTATTCGCGGCAGTCTGCAGATGAGACGATTCTCGGCTGGGTGGTGTTGCAGGGATCGGTCATCAGGCCGGCCATGGCAACGGCAACGAGCTCGCGCGCGAGGGCGTCTACCTCGGCTGACTGGTGGCGGAGAAGCCACCGGATGCCCACCCCGAAGAGGGCAGTGATGATGAGCGCGGCGAACTCCGGCACGATGTGCCGGATCTCACCACGCTCAATTGCCCGGGAGACGCGCTCACTCAGCCGCGCGATAAACTCCTGCTCGAGGTCGCGCATGCCGCCGGCAAGCTCCGGTCCTTGCAGGATGTACTCCCGCAGCAGGACGGCTGTCACGCACCGCGCCTGGGCGCAGAGCCCGAGCCCCGTGCTAAACATCCGATAGAGGTCATCGGCGAGCGCACCTGCTTCTCCATCACGGTTATCGTGTGCCCCGATCTCGGTGAGGAGCTGGTGCGTGAATGACGTGACGAGCGACTGGAAGATCTCTTCCTTACCGCGAAAATAGAGGTAGACCGTTCCGTGGGCGAGTCCGGCCTGCTGGGCAATGTCCGAAATCGTGGCATTGGTATAGCCGCGTGTGGCAAAGACTTCGAGGGCAGCGCGAAGAATCTGCGCCCGTCGTTCTTCGGAGTCTGTGTTGCGAGGCATCGTATCCCTGATTAATGACTGACGTGTCAGTCAGCACTGGGCCCATCCTACCACGCGCTCTGATGGTCGTCAACAACACGAACAGGCGTGGGGAGAGATAGAGAGCCAGCCTCGATTTCCTCGACAAGCCGGGAGCAGCGTTCGCGCGGCAGACCGCAGGGCACGCGGCGCGGTCCACGTCGTGCCTATTGGTGCTTCGATGGCGATCCTACCCCACCGCTGGCCCCAAACAGATTGGGGGGTGGCGGTGATATGGAGGGCGTGGAATGCCCCGGGAGCCGGTCATGGCTCCAGCGGACGAGATAGGGATTGCCAGGGGAGGGCAATGAGATCTGGTAGAATTTGCCTGGTGGAGTCGCGCCGATCGATATAGTCGGAGAGGCGGACCAGGGCAACCGGTGAATGTGATCGTATACAGCCACGAGCGATGCGTGGCCTGTCGGGTGTTGAAAGAGTTTCTCGCTGACCGGGGGGTGGAATATGTCCTCAAGAATCTGCAGGCCGATCCATCCGCCCGGCAGGAGTTCCGGGAGCGCGGCTTTCTGCTTCCGCCGGTGACCGTTATCGACGGCGAAGTGGTGATGGGATTCGACCCATTCCGACTCGAGGAGCTTCTTGACCGAGGACAGGTGGCGGGTGGCTCTCCCTGATCTGAGCATCGACATGGATGGCGTGCTCTGCCGGCCGCCGCTCTGGTTCAACCTGGTGATCAGCCGCGACATTCGCCACGAGCCGGATACGCGTTTGCGCCCCCGGTTGGGAGATGCCCGCCTGCCCAGGGCCCTCGCGATGCGGATCCTGGACTCCCACGCAGTTCAGCTGGTCCGCTATGATCTGCGTCGTCCGATGCCGGAGGTCGCCGCGGGGCTAGCGGCTCTAGCCGAGGTTCGCCGCCTGGTGCTCCTCTCCGGGCGACCGCGGAGCGCGCTGAAGGCGACCGAACGTTGGCTGATCCGCCACGGCCTGCGTGATTTTTTCTCGGAGATTGTCCTCAACGATCGGGGGCTCTCCAATGCTGCGTTCAAGCTGACGGTGGTGCGCGAGCGGGATATTCGCCAGCACGTGGATGATGACGGTCGAGTGGCCTATTTTCTGAGCCGTGATGAGCCGCGGTCCGTCTTTCTGATCGCCTGGCGGCGCAATCGCGGCCTCCCCTATCCACCTACGGTTCACCGTGTGCGGAACTTGCTTGAGGTAGCATTTCTCCTTCGAGGAGAAAACTCCCCCATGGTCGATTCAATCGGACCGGTCGTGACCTGACCGCTGGCCGCTCTCACGAGTTGTACTCGAACGGCCACCATCCCTGGCCGCTCCCCGGCGCGGCGCCGGCGTTCGGGGCACCGGGGCTTCCCGAGGACGTCTCTCCGCTTGATGCCTCTCGTGGCTTCTCCCCTTCGGAGACCACCCGAAGCTCATTGTCCTTCTGCTCGACCCCGACGTGACACCAGGGGCAGGTGTCGCGCACTGCCTCCGCGTCGACGATGAACTCACGGTGACAGCCCGGGCAGGTCCATACCTTGATGGACACCGGCACTCTCCTCCAGACGCGCCGGCGACGGGTAGCATGGCGCCCGCCGCTCCACCACGCGTCGAGGGCACTCCGGCATTTCCGGTGCCAGCAGGCCGCGGCGGATGGGGGCTCGCCGGATGCCCCGGGTGTAGCCGCGCCGGCGGGAGGGACCCGCTTAGATCGGGCGCGGCGCCGTGCTTGGCTGGCTCTGAAGCGCGGCGACGATCTTCTCCGGGGTCATCGGAAGATCGGTCAGGTCGCACCCGACCGCGTCCCGAATGGCGTTTGCCAGCGCCGCCGGTCCGGGCACGATGGGGGGCTCCCCTGCCCCCTTCGCCCCGAATGGACCGTAAGGGGACGGGACCTCGACAATGACCGTCTCGATCGGCGGGAGGTCGATTGCGGTCATCAACCGATAGTCAAGGAGCGAAGGATTCTGCAGGCGTCCCTCGGCGTCGTAGATCAGTTCCTCGCTGAGGGCGATGCCGATGCCCTGAGCACTTCCTCCCTGCATCTGTCCTTCCACGAGGGTTGGATTGATTGCCTTCCCCACATCCTGGACGCAG
>DATGMJ010000039.1:0-6596 GCA_035293685.1 Chloroflexota bacterium
ATTGGCGGTCTGCTCATCGGGGTTATTGGGATTGCCGGCTGCTTCTTTGTCAACGGAGTAAGCTTCGTGCCGGTCCTCGGCAGCCTTCTCCTGATCCAGCCGCGGATATCCACAATCCATGCTCTGGCATCAGCAAGCGAAATCCTTGACGACCTGCACAAGGGACTTCGCTACCTGAGAAAGTCCGCTGACACCGCGGCGGTGATCACGCTGGTTGGTGCGGTGGGAACTTTCGGGGCGAACTTCAACGTCGTGAACCCGATTCTGGCCCGGACCGTGTTCCACGTGGGCGCCACCGGCCTGGGGTGGCTGATGGCCGCAACGGGGCTCGGCTCATTGATCGCTTCTATTGGATTGGCTTATCTCGCACACGCGCCGCACCCCCGGCTGATCGTCGCCGCAGCCGGCCTGCTGTCACTCCTGGAGCTGGCGCTGGTTCCAGTGCGCTCCTATCCTGTCGCCCTGGGGATCCTCATCCTCACTGGCGGTGCCATGGTGCTCGTCAGCGCGTCAGCGAACTCGTATATCCAGATGACTGTTCCCCATGCCCTCCGGGGGCGGGTCATGAGCATCTACACCATGGTCTTCGTGGGAACAACGCCGATCGGAAATACCCTTGCTGGCAGTCTCGCCGAGGCCACGGGAGCAGCAGGTCCCTTGCTTCTTGGAGGAGTGGGATCGCTCGTGGCAACGCTGGCAGTTGGGCCGCGTCTCTGGCGGCACCATCCCCAGCCGCACTCACCCGTGCGATCGATCCGCCCCTAAAACGCCAGGGAAAGGCGGAACGATGACGAGACGCCGACAGCAGCCTGGTGCCGCACCAGTGCTACCCTTCAGGGGGCGAGCCGTCCAGCCACATCTGCTTGCCCCTCCCCCGGACCAGTTCGCCCAGGAGCTGGAGCGCCGCGGTGAGGGTCGCCTCGGCCGCGGCCGGATCCGGGCCGTGCGCGACGACATCGACCGGTAAGGTTGTCTCGGTGCGCAGGGCGACATACGCCTTGAGATAGGTATTCGGGTAGGTCTTCATCACCTGCTGGATATGCGGCGAGACCTCCGACTCGAACATGGTTACCCAGACGCGCCGCGACGCCGTCGTAGATCGAAAGACCTGTTTGAGGATGCCTTCCAGATGGGTCGTCCAGAGTGCCTGCATCTCCCGGGGCGGTCCGGGCATCATATAGAACGTCGTCGAACGCACCGGGAGGGCAATCAAAGGCGCCCAGCCTGCGGGGTTCTGGTAAACGGTGGAACCGACCGGCACCATCGCCATCTTCCGGAGCGCCGGGGTCAGATGGCTGTCATCGGGCACGTTTCGCCGCTGGACAAAGCTCTCAATCGTCGGACGGTGGATCACCTGCTCGATTCCAGCAACCCGACAGATGCAGTCGAGGGTGCGGTCATCTGGAGTTGGACCGAGGCCGCCAGTCGTGATCACAATATCCGTTCCCCGTTCGATCGTATCGGTGAACGCCCGAACGACCTCGTCATCATCATCGGGCAGGCAGAGGATCCGTCGGGGCCAGGTACCGAGTCGGGCGAGCTGTTCGGCAATCCAAAAGGAGTTGGTGTCATAGATGCGTCCCATGACCAGTTCGGTACCGATGGCGAAGACCTCGACATGCCGCGGGGCCGGCGTAGAACGATCCTCCATGGCTCTCCTCGTCCGTGTCCTGAATACATCAGGCGGCGAAGAGTATACCCGGCAGTCACGAGGGCGGTCAAATCGCGACCACCGGACCTCTCGGCCCGGTGGTCGGATCTCTCAGCGGCGGGAGCGATAGCCGCCGCTACGCGGCGCACTCTGGCGCACCTGCTCGTAACACCGCGAGCAGTAAACCGGCTTGCCAGTCGTAGGGCGGAACGGCACCTGCGTCTCCGCGCCGCACCGTGAGCAGACCGCCGGGAACATCTCCCGACCGCCAAAACTGGACTGCCGTCCCTCGCCTTCCCGGCGGGCGGCCTTTCGAGCGGCACGACACTCCGGACAGCGGGACGGCTCGTGGCTAAACCCCTTCTCGGCGAAGAAGTTCTGCTCGTCCTCGGTAAAGACGAACTCGGATCCGCAGTCGCGGCAGACGAGAAGCTTGTCAGGCATGATCGCGCTGACTCCTTTCCTGAAATCAGAGTGCGGGGGGCGGTTCGTCAGCGCGATTGATGCGTGGCCTGCCTCTGCCTGCCGCGCCGTCCTCGGCGGATAAATCGACCCAACCGTCGCTCTCTATTGTAGCAGATCGGGCGCCGGCGCGCTGATCGCGGAGTGGAGCGGTACGGCCCTCCTCGGCTCTCCCCAACAGCCCCGCGATGGACGGCCCCCCGGCCGGCGGCTCTCGCGGGACACTCCGAGCCAAATGCTATAATGGCCCCGACTTCCGGTAGCGAGGAGAACGATGGACATTGCCGCGGCCGCACGCTATGAATCTCTCCTATCGCGGAGGGCCAGCCTGACATTCCCGTCTCCCCGTCTGAGCCGCGCCGCCTTCTCAGAGGCCCAGAGCCCCCGATACCTTTTCGCCGGCGGATTCCCTGATCCCGGCTCCTTTCCCTATCAGGAGCTGATCGAGGCGACGCAGGAAGTCATGGAGCACGAGGGTGCCCAGGCCCTCGTCTACGGACATCCCCTGGGCTACATGGGGTTGCGCGAGCTGGTCTGCGAAAAGACCAGAAGGCTCGAGGGTTTTGAGATCTCCGTGGATAACGTGCTCATCACAAACGGCTCATCCCATGCCCTGGCCCTCGCCTGCGATCTGCTCCTCGATCCGGGTGATGTGATCCTCACCGAAGCGCCGACGTTCTCCGGAAGCCTGAACACCTTCCGCCGCTACGGACCGGAAATCATCGGGATCCCTCTCGATACAGAGGGCATTCGGACCGATCTAGTCGAGGATCAGCTCACGAGGGCAGCGCGCCGCGGGCAAAAGGTCAAGTTCATTTACACGATCGTGAACTTCCAAAACCCGACCGGGGTAACTATGTCGCTCCGCCGTCGTCGCGAGCTCCTGGCATTGGCCGAGAGATACGACACGATGATTCTGGAGGATGATGCTTACGGGGAGCTACGCTACAGCGGCGAGCCGGTCCCGTCCCTGTTCGGGCTCGACCAGGCAGGGCGAGTTCTGCGCACAGGAACGTTGTCGAAGATCTTGGCCGCGGGCGTTCGCCTCGGCTGGATCCTCGCGCCAAGAGAACTCCTCCCGCGAATCGCCCAGTTCAAGACGGATGGGGGCACCAATCCCTACGTGAGCCGGGTTGCGACCTACTACCTGCGCCGGCATATGTACGACCACATAGAGGTCCTCCGGTCTATCTACCGCCAGAAGCGCGATGTGATGCTCGAGCGACTGCACGCCGGCCTCGGATCAGATGCCGAGATCAGCCATCCCGACGGCGGTTTCTTCATCTGGATTCGCCTGCCCGAGGGGACGGATCCGGAACGGCTCCTGGCCCTGGCGACCGAGCGGCGCATCGCCTACGTTCCCGGACCGGCATTCTTCCCAAATGGTCAAGACGGCACCGACTACATTCGCCTCGCCTTCAGCTGGGCCAGCCTGGACGAGATCCGCCAGGGCGTGGATCTGCTCTGCGAGACGATTCGGGAAGCCCGTTGAGCGATGCCCGGAACAGTCTGGATCGGCCGGCTCCTCGGCGTTCGGATCGGCCTCCACTATAGCTGGCTGCTGATCGTCTTCCTGCTGATCTGGTCGCTTGCCACCGATTATTTCCCAATGCAAGATGCCGGTTGGGGCCCCGGCACGCACTGGATCCTGGCCGGCATCACGACCCTTCTGCTGTTCGCCTCAGTCCTTGCCCACGAGATGGGCCATGCCCTGGTAGCCCGCCGGCGCGGTGTGCCCGTGGACGACATCACCCTGTTCCTCTTTGGCGGCCTGGCGAACCTGCGGCGTGATCCGCAGAGCCCGCGCGTCGAGCTCGCAGTGGCCCTTGCCGGACCGGCGGTCAGTCTCCTGCTCGCTGGCGGCTTCTCCATCCTCGGGCGAGTGGTCAGTTCCTCCTCGGTGGCCGCCGCGGCCGTGCTCTCCCTGCTCGGTTCGATCAATCTGGCTCTCGGACTCTTCAACCTGATCCCCGGCTTCCCCCTCGATGGGGGGCGAGTCCTGCGTGCTTTCCTCTGGCTGCGAACCGGCAGCAACCGCCAGGCAACTGCGACCGCCACGCGCGTCGGCCGCTGGATCTCATACGGATTTATCGGTATCGGCCTGCTCGACGCCCTGAGCGGAGATCTCGTCGCCGGGCTGTGGATGGCCATGATCGGATGGTTCCTGGGCAATGCCGCTGAATCGAGCGAGCTTCAGTCAACGCTTGATGCCGCGCTCCGCGGCGTGCCAGTCAGCACCCTGATGACGACCGATCTGCAGGTCGTCGGACCGGCCCTATCTGTGGAAGAGTTCGTTACCGAGCGATTGATGGTCAGCCATCAGCGGGCTTTCCCGGTGATGGTCGGAGCAAACCCGGTGGGGCTGGTCACGCTGGCTGACGTCCGCAAAGTGCCGCGACCGTCCTGGCCAACGACCACAGTCGGACAGATCATGGTGCCGCTCGATCGCCTGATCACCATCCCTCCGACCGAGGACTGTGCCGAGGCGCTGCACCGCCTCGCGCGGGCGGGCGTGAATCAGCTCTTGGTCGTTGATGCCGGGCGGGTCGTTGGTATGATCAGTCGTGCCGACCTCCTTCGCCGCCTGGAGATCGAGCGGCTCATGGCCTGAGAGCCCTCACGCCGCGCGTCGCCACGACGAGATACTGCCGGGTCCCGACCGGCTCGCTCCCTTCCACGCGCAGGCCAGCCGCGGCGAGCAGGCGAGCTGTCTCCTCCGGGGACAGACGGTTCGGCCGCTCCTCACCGGACGCCGGCATCCACTCGATCACCGCTACCCGCCCCCCGGGACGGACAACGCGCGCCAGCTCAGCCCCCATGGAGGCGCGATCGGCGAGGTCGTGAAGGACCAGTCCACAGAGGGCAAGATCCACCATTCCGCTATCCAGTGGGATTCCCTCTTCGGCGGCGCAGCGCGTCTCGATGCCGTTCAGTCCCTCGTCTGCCGCTCGGGCGCGAATGATATCGAGCATGCGCGGCTCGATATCGATCGCATAGACCCGTCCGCCAGGCCACACACGCCGCGCTAGCGGAAGGGTAAAGAAGCCCGGCCCACACCCCACATCCGCGACAACCTGCCCAGGGCGAACTCCTAGACGAGCGATCGTCTCCTCGGCAGGTGGAGACCCTCGCCGCGCGGGATCCAGCATCGAGGCAATCCAATCAGCATCGTAGCGCGCCACAATCGTGCTCCCCTGTTTACACCCTTCCTGGCCCAAGGATATCATGCGGCTGATCTCAACGATCGCGCGGAAGCCCGCTAGCAAGAGCGGGTCACCTTCTCCCGGGAGCGGTCAAGCCGATCCGGAACTGCCTCCGGAGCTCCCCGGTCGGGATCATGCAACCCGGCGAGTGGAGGCTCAGGAGAAGGAGTGGCAGACACGCGAGCGAAGCAGGAAGGAGACTGTCTTGGATACGATCCGCAAACTAATCGTCGAGTTTATCGGACCATTTGCTCTGGTGTATATTGGCGCGGGCGCGATCATCGCAACGGGCGGCAAGGATCTAGTCGCGATCGCTCTGGCCCACGGGCTGGCGATTGGTCTTCTTGTCGCCGCGGCAGGCCACATCTCGGGCGGCGTCTACAATCCTGCACTGACTGCGGGGCTGATGGCGGCCCGACGGCTCCCGATCCCCATGGGCATCGGGTACATCATCGCTCAGCTTCTCGGTGGAACTGTCGCGGCCGCGTTCCTGAAGCTCTCGTTCAGCCCCCAGGCGGTTGACGCGGTCAAGCTCGGTACCCCCCTGCTCGGCGCGGGGGTGACCGCTGGTCAAGGGGTGCTGGTCGAGCTGATCCTGACTTTCTTTCTCATGTTCAGCGTCTTCGGTACCGCAGTCGACCCGCGCGGCCCGCGGACGATCGCCGGCCCGGTCATCGGCCTCATCATTACCATGGACATCTTCGCTGGCGGTGCCCTCACCGGAGCGGCCATGAACCCGGCGCGATCGTTCGGCCCGGAGCTGATCCAGGGGGTCTGGGATGCCTGGTGGGTCTACTGGGTTGGCCCAATCCTCGGCGCGGTCATCGCGGCGCTTCTCTACAATGAGATCCTGCTGGAGGAGCCCCAGGCCGCGCCGTCCAAGTCCAAGGCGTAGGCTCATCGGCTCGTTGCCGCCTCCCGTCCTAACACGGAGATGACCGTGCCGCGAGACGGCTATGCTAAAATGAGTGTGCTTGGCGCTATGAGGATCACGATCGCATGGATCTGCTGTTCGAGCGCGGCAGCGCAGATCGACCGGCGGGACACGCGCTGGTCTATTTTCAGGATCCGCGCGATGGCGTGACGCTGGCGACCTATCTTGTCGTGCTGCCGGTGCCCCTGGAATTGGGACGGTACGTTCCCCCGCTCCTGGCCCAGCAGTTCTCCCTCGCCGAGATGTCCGGGGTGAACGTCGTCCCCCTGCCCCCGGTGCCCGAGCGGGTCGAGGGCGTCAGCGCACTGGAGCGTCTCGCCGATTTGCGGCGCGACGACCTGATCGC
>DATGMJ010000040.1:0-6836 GCA_035293685.1 Chloroflexota bacterium
TATTGGCCTGGCCTTTTTCGGTACCCCCGGCAGGACTCGAACCCGCAACCTTGTGGTCCGAAGCCACACGCTCTGTCCAGTTGAGCTACAGGGGCACACCGCGATTATAGCACTGCCCAGCTGTCAGCGTCAAACCGCCCAGGGCGTGGCGATCTGGTCCTTATGCGGTGAGACTGAACACCTCGTGATATGCTTTGCCCGCTCATGGAAATCCTGCCGATATGCGGTGGATCTTACTTATACTCCAGACCTGACTCGGACCAAAAAAGACTTGCACCGGCGGGCGAGCGCGCTATACTTGAGCCATGGCGAGCGATGAGGACTCGCGGAGAAGGAGGCCGTAATGGGACGGATTATCGTGGCGAATCGGCACGGTGACCAGGTCATCGAGTGGGATCCCGCCGCGGATACCGAGGAGGGCCGAGCCGCCATCGCTGAGGCCGAGCAGATCATCGCCGAAGCACGGGCGCGCGGCTGCGCGATCTCGAAGAAGGTCGACGGGAAGCACGTCCTCGATCACGGCCCATTTGATCCGCAGGCCGAAGAGTATCAGATCATCGCACCGATCGCGGGTGGCTAGCTGGCATCGTCTCATCCAGCGTGTCGGCCGATTCTTTCGGTGGCTCCGGTCGCTTGACGATCTGCCGGAGATGCAGGCGGCAGATCGCTGGGGGTTGGAGCGCCCATGGCTGATCAACTGGCAGTGGGTTCCGAAGCGGTCGGCCGGCCCTGGATTTGGTCCGCAGGAGTACGCGCGGGCCCGCGCCCGGGGGGCTGAGGTGGCCCGCGCAACCCTTGGCGAGGAGAACTGGGAAACCCTCCGCCGTCAGGGATACCTGGATGTCCGGTCCCGACTGCTGCCGGGCTTGACCTATCGCTTGCGGGTTGGCCGACGCATTCAGCTTCTCTGGGACACGCTGGACGATGCGATGCGGTCGCCGTGGCCCTATGATTACCTCTGCGTGAACCCGGTCTATCCGCTCCCTGCGATCGAGTTTACTGCCCATCTGTACCTGTACCTGAGGGATCGGGAAGAGGAAGTCATTCGGGTTGCCGCGCCTCAGCCGTTTGATCAGCTCCTGGGACGGGTCTTCTAGCAGGCCCGGTATGCCGATCCCGCCGATCGGGCCGCTGTCACTCCCACCTGGTATGAGGGGTGTGCGTCGGAATCGCATGGTCAGACTCACTGACGAACAGAAGACGCCGGATATTATCGCCCCTTCTCTGGAGCGTCGAACAATCGACATAACCTGGACTGACGGTCACCAGAGCTCATACAGCTTCGAGTTCCTTCGCTGGAGCTGCCCGTGCGCAATCTGTCGGGGCGAGGGCGGCGTACCGGGTCTACTGGCGTCTACGCACGAGCTAACGCCGGACCAGACCGAGCTTGTGGAGGTCGGTCCAGTGGGCAATTATGCGATGTCCATTACCTGGAAGGATGGCCACGCGGCCGGTATCTACACCTGGGAATACCTGCGGTTGATCTGTCCCTGCCCGATCTGTCGTGGACAGCAAGAGACCGGCTGATAACACCCCTCGCTTTGTGAGCGATAGGATCAGCAGGAGTAAGGAACGCGATGCCAGCAGTGCGGGGAATCAGTGAGATCGTGCTCTGGGCGCACGACCTGGGAGCCATGGTGCGGTTCTACCGAGATGTGCTCGGCCTGGAGGTCATCTCGCCTCCCGAGCGGGTCAACCCGATCTTTCTGCAGGCCGGGCCAGGGCAGACCGGCATCCCGCAGATGATTGTCCTGGTAAAGCTGCCGGATGATTCTCCGCCGTTCTCGGCGCCGCGTGTGCTCCACCATCTGGCGTTTGAGATTGCCCCGGAGGATTTCGATCGTGAGAAGGCGCGCCTCGAGGCGCTCGGCTACCAGCTGCGCTCCGGGCAGCATCCCATCATCACGTCGCGGACGATGTACCTGGATGATCCCGAGGGGAACGAAGTCGAGCTGATCTGCCGGGCCTGATTCAGCCGCGGATATTGCCGGTCGGGTGGATCCTGCGTATCATCACCGCGGGAAGAGCTGGAATCGTCAGATGGCGACTTCCGGGTCTTCTCGAGGCTGATGTGATGGGAGGAGTGCACCCGTGGCAACACCCCAGACTCCCGCCCTGACCAGGGAACGATTCCTGGCAACTCCAACGTTCGATGAGTATGTCGAGCGGATGACGGTCAACCGGGAGAAGATGCTTCAGCACCTCGAGGAGGTGCAGGTTCCTCCCGAGGATATCGCCTGGTGGCGCTCCCAGGGCAAGCTGAACGTCTACGTTTTAACCTACGACAGCTGCGGTGATGCGCTGTACAACCTGCCGGTCTTCGCCAAGATCGCCAAGCAGTGCCCGAACATCGACCTGCGGGTCGCCCAGCGGGATGAGAACCTGGATATCATGGACCAGCACCTCAACCAGGGCATCTATCGTTCGGTCCCCTGTTTTATCTTCCTGGATGAGAACTTCCAGGAGATCGCTAATCTCAAGGAGCGCTCCGAGGCGATGACGCGGGTGATTGAGCAGGAGCAGCTTGCCCTCCGCCGCCGCCTTCGGGAGCAATACAAAGAAGCCTGGCGGGCCGAGATGCTCCGGGAGTTCAAAGAGGTTGTCGCTACCCGCAAGAAGTATCCCTGAAAAGACGCCGCCGCGTGGAGGCGGCGCGCCGCTGTCTTCCGATTGCTAGCGATTTCCTCGCCCCCGGCCGTTGACCACCTGCGGCTTGGGGGCGAGGCTGCGGTCTGCAGTATCCCGCCGCTAGGTCGTGGTGACCTCCCGGATGGCCTCGCCGAGCACGTTGACCATGCGGTCGATCTGCTCGGCCGTGATGACGAGGGGGGGCGCCATCATAATCACATCCCCGCGGTTCCGGAAGAGTACTCCACGCTGGCGCGCCGCCGCGATCACTCGCGCCCCGATCTGGCTGGCGGTGGGGTATGCTTCGCGGGTGGCCCGATCGCGGACGAGCTCGACCCCGCACATCAGGCCGAGACCGCGCACCTCGCCCACCACAGGCAGGCTCTCGAGCGTGCGCAGTCCGGCCAGCAGACGCGCCCCCATCTCGGCCGCCCGCTCGACGAGCCCTTCGCGCTCGATGATCTCGATGTTCTTGAGGCCGACGGCACAGGCCGTGGCGTGGCCGGAGTAGGTGTAGGCATGCATCCACGGCTGGTCCGGCGGGAGAGACCGGAGCGCTTCGGCCAGCTCCCGGCTGATAATAATGCCGCCGAGCTGGATGTACGCGCTGGTTACACCCTTCGCGAACGACACGATATCCGGCTGGACATTCCAGTGGTGCAGGGCGAACATCCGACCAGTCCGCCCGAAACCGGTGATCACCTCATCGGCGATCAAGAGGACCTGGTACCGATTGCAGACCTCGCGCACGCGCGGGAAGTACTCCGGCGGCGGGGGGATCACTCCGCCGGCCCCCATCACCGGCTCGGCGATGAACGCCGCGACAGTCTCCGGGCCTTCCCGAAGGATGGTTTGTTCGAGGTCCTCGGCCGTGTCGATAGGGCAGTTCCCCGGCGTTCGGCCGAGTTCACAGCGGTAGCAGTACGGGGGAGCGACCTGAATGAATCCGGGCACCCGCGGCTCGAACTGGGGCCAGTAGGCGCTCATGCCAGTTGCACTCATAGCTCCCAGGGTGACGCCGTGATACGCCCAGCGCCGCGAGATGATCTTGACCTTATTCGGGTGCCCACGTAGCCGCCAGTAGGAGCGAGCCAGCTTGAAGGCCGATTCGTTGGATTCAGCGCCGCCGCTGGTGAAAAAGACGGCCTGAAGGTTCGGATACGAGATCTGCACGAGCTTTTCTGCCAGACGGATCGCCGGGATGTTGGCCTGACCGGTATAGTTGGAGGCGAAAGCGAGCTGGCTCATCTGTTGGGCCGCCGCCTCGGCCAGCTCCCGTCTCCCGTGGCCCACGTTCACGTTCCAGAGCTGGGAGAGACCATCGATGTACTCGCGCCCGTGGGCATCGCGTACGATTGCTCCCTGACCACTGACCAGAATGACCGGCCCGGCCTGGGCATGCCCGACCGGATTATGCAGTGGATGGATCAGGTGAGCCTGATCGAGAGCAATCAGTTCGTCAACGCTGATATCGATCACGGTGTTCCCCTGCGGGGCCGGTCCGGATCCAGGGGGGACCGGCAAACTTGGCTTGATCATTGTACGGTGCTAATTCGCGCCCAACAAGGCCATGCCCCAAAGGGGGGCATTGCCCATCTGCCGTCCCCTGCATATACTCGGATTCGCTCGGGGCATCTGGGTGAATCTGTCGCTCGAGGAGAGGGGCCGTGCCGATCCGTGTTGCCTGTCACGGTATTACCTGGGGACGTGACCTGAATCAGACGCTCAAGGACCTGCGCGCGCTGGGATTCCGGGGCTTCGAGGCCTTTGCCTTCGTCGCCGATGAGTTCGGTTTCGCGCGGCTGGGTGAATTCAAGGAGCTCCTTGCGGCCCACGGACTTCAGCTCGTGGCCCTGTACGGCGGCGGCGCGATGCACGATCCCTTCCTCCACGAAGAGCTGGTGGCCCATAACGTTCGGCTGGCGCGCTTCCTCGCCGCAAATGGTGCCAACCGCCTTGTTCTCGGACCGGGGCGGCGGGCGCCGTCCGGTCCAAGTCGAGACGACCTGCTGACGCAGGTTCACTGCATGAACGAGATCGGCCGCCGGACCCTGGACCTCGGCGTGCAAGCCTGTGTCCACCCGCATGTGAACACGATGATCGAGAAGCTGGCCGAGATTGACTTTGTCATGGATCGGGTGGATCCGCGCTACGTGGCCATGGCAGCCGACACAGCCCACCTGCGCAAGGGGAATCCCGAGGTTCCTACGGCGGAGGTTGACGTGTTCCGCCGCTACGCTGATCGGATCAAGTATGTGCACCTCAAGGATTGGGATCCGCGACTTCCACCTGAGCAGAGCGGAGAGGGCGGCACGGCGGTGATTCGCGATTTTGTCGAACTCGGCCAGGGTGTGGTGAACCTCAAAGGGGCGATCGATGCGCTGCGCGAGGCCGGGTACGATGGCTGGGTAACGATCGAGCTGGATTATACCCGGCGGACGCCCTACGAGAGCGTCCGCATGAGCCGGGATTATCTGGTGAACGAGCTGCATCTCACGCTGTGAGCCCCGGCGCCCGGAGGCGCCGGGATGTACGGAGGGAGAGAGATGGATCAGGTCGGCGTCGGTATCATCGGAGCAGGATTCGTGGCGTCTCTGCACTGCGAGGCCCTCCGCCGGGTGCCGGAGGCGCGGCTGGTTGCCGTCGCCTCGCCCAGCCCGGGGCGTGCTGAGGCGTTCGCCCGAAAGCACGATATCCCCCACGCCTATACCGACTATCGGGCGCTCCTCGAACGTCCGGACATCCAGATGGTCACTCTCGCTTTGCCGAACGATCTTCACTGTGCCGCCACCCTCGACGCGGCCGCGGCCGGCAAGCACGTCGTCTGCGAAAAGCCGATGGCCTTGAACCTGGCTGAATGCGATCGGATGATCGAGGCCTGCCGCGCCGCCGGCGTTAAGCTGATGTACGCCGAGGAGCTGTGCTTCGCGCCCAAGTATGTGCGTGCGAAAGAGCTTGCTGATGAGGGAGCGCTCGGTCGGGTCTATCTCGTCAAGCAGTCCGAGTGCCACTACGGTCCGCATTCCGACTGGTTTTGGGATGTGAATCGCTCCGGCGGCGGCGTGCTCATGGACATGGGCTGTCACTCGATCGAGTTCGCCCGCTGGATCTACGGGAAACCGCGCGCGCTTTCTGTCTACGCCCAGCTCGGCACGTACGTCCATGGGAATCGGACGCGGGGTGAGGATCACAGTGTGTGCATCATCGAGTTCGAAGGCAACCGCATCGGTATTGCCGAGAATAGCTGGGCACGAACGGGCGGCGTTGACGACCGCGCCGAGCTGTATGGATCAGCTGGCCTCACGGTCGCCGATCTGCTCCGGGGGAGCTCGCTGATCACCTTCAGCGAGCCGGGCTACGGCTACGCCGTGGAAAAGGCACCCGACACCCGCGGCTGGACCTTTACGATGTTCGAGGAGACATGGAACTACGGCTTTCCCCAGGAGATGGCGCACTTTGTCCGCTGTGTGCGAGATGACCTGGTCCCCCTGGAAACCGGCGAGGACGGCCGACAGGTGATGGAGATCATCTGCGCGGCGTACGCGTCAGCGCGCACCGGCCAGAAGGTCAGCCTGCCCTTCCGAACCGAGGCAAAGCGACCGATCGAGCTGTGGAAGCAGGTGTAGGCGGCCCCGTCGCTTTGTCGGGCCCGGTGGGCTCCGTGATGCCGAATCCGGTCGATCCTTTGCGGCAGGGCGAAGCGGGTGCGGCCCTGGAGCGGTACCGCGTGGTTGCCTTCCAGACGGTCTTCCCAATCTGGGACGACCAGGTCGAGCCGCGCGGCGGCGGCGTGGCCTTTCTCCCGTTCGATCTGAGTGACTGGCCGTCAGTGATCGCGGCGATCGTACACCAGCACTTCCATCACAAGACGGTCCGGAGCGCTGAGATCGGTATGGCCACACTCGATCCAGCGGTCCTGGGGCGGTATTGTCAGCGCTTCGAGAACGTCTTCTGGCAAGGCGGTGATACACCGTGAGGTTTTCGGGCTGTCCCTGGGATCTTTCTGTTGGCAGGCTCGGTTACGGGTCCGGACTGCGACTTCCCAAACGCGCCAGGAGCTCATCGGCGAGATGCCGGTAGGCCACGGCCCCCCGCGACGAGGGATCGTACGAGAGGATCGGTCGGCCGTGGCTGGGCGCCTCGGAGAGTCGGACACTCCGCGGAATGATCGTCTGGAAGATCTCGCGCGGGAAGTGCGTGCGCACCTC
>DATGMJ010000041.1:0-11888 GCA_035293685.1 Chloroflexota bacterium
CGCACCCTCCTGCAAGGGCCAGGGCCAGGTGGACCGCAACGCCGGCGAGGAGCGCGGTGGCGAGCCCGCTCAGCTCAAGAACGCGCCAGGGGAACTGGGTATAGGCCAGCAGGGGAACCAGCCGCCAGACCGGTGTCGAGATCGGTATGGTGAGTACAGCGCTTCCGAGCAGGAGAGACCAGCCGAAGATCAGGTGGGCCAGGGATGCGCTGGTAAGGCCGATACCGCTGGACCGTCGGGCAGCGCGAACGACCAGGCCGGCGAGGGGAAGCGTGGCAAGCGAGAGCGCGAGCTGTCCCCAGCCCAGGTGGAGGTAGGGCGGTGGGTTCGCTGCCGTCTGGTCAACTACGGCGGGCGGCGCGAGGAGCGTGGCAAGCGTGATGAACGAATGGCGGACGTCGTAGTCGTCGGTCCTGAGACGGTACAGCTGCACCACGTTCTGCTCGGCCAGGGCTGGAAGCCAGAAGAACGCGGTCAGGCCGAGTGCGAGCGCGGCGGTCGCCGCTATCCATGCCAGACGCACGAATAGGTGATCCGCCTCCTCTGGCAGGCGCGGCCTCCGGCCTGCCACAGCGTTCCGTGTCGCCGCCCGGCCCACCTCGACCACAACGCGCACTGCAGCGTAGAGGGCCAGGGTGAGGCCGACCCAGAGCGTACTGATGTTGTGGACAAGCAGGACGGTCGCGAATGCGGCGGTCAGTCCGAGGATCCGACCAGGGGTTACGCGCCGGGCAGTCAGCAGGCGGTCCAGGGCACCGAGTGCAAGCGGTGCCAGGGCGAGCGCAAGAAACTGCGGATAATCGCCCTGCATATAGGCCTCGTGGAAGCGGAACGGCACGAAGATGTACGCGGCCCCGGCGACAGCCGCCCCCGGCTCGCCGAGAAACGGCCGTGTCCACCAGTAGATCGCCAGGCCGTAGAGAAGGAACGCGCCAAAGATGACGAGCTTCAGGGAGAGTTCAAAGCTTGCGCCGAGCAGGTGGGGAATCTCGGTGAGATAGTAGAACAGAGGTGCGTAGTAGTTGAACAGCGGGTACCCGTAGCCGTAGGCCAGGTCGGGCGCCCAGCGCGGGTAGAGGATGCCGCGGTGGAGCAGTGCATCGAACTCGACACTCCGAATCAGGTGGAGCGGGCCGTCCGCGGTGGACGGGATGCCTGGGGGGAGCAGGGGATAGATCGCCAGGCCTGCTGCCAGTATCGGCACCACGATCGCCAGGCCGCGTCCGCCCCTATAGCTGAGCCCCGGGCGCCTTCCTGCGTTCATCGGTTGTCTTGCTACCTCTCGGACGGTGGGAGCACGACCGTCCCAAGATCGAGGGAATCCGACGGCGCGCCCGGGATCGGCCCCACGATCCGGAACCGCCGCATGCTCGGATAGTCGTATAATCCGACCTCCAGTCGGTACATCCCCGGCTGGACTGGCCAGGGGATCGCGAACTCGTCAATACAGGTATCTCCCGCATTCCACACCGGGCCATCATAGGCCAGCCCATCCGCCCCGGCCGCGTTGACCCCCCGGGCGTCAACGAGGTGATTGAAGACAGTCGGTGGTTTCGCAGACGGGTTGGGGCCGAGGCGCCAGTGGAGATCGACCAGGAGGCGCCGGTTCGGCTGATCGATCGCGAGACGGTACCCACTCAGGATCATCCCGTCCTCGAAGGCGACCTCGAGGGAATGGAAGTCGGCCGCGCTCTCGACCACGCCGGGGCGAATGCGGAAGAGTGCGGCCTGCGTGAGACTGTCGAGAGGGACATCAGTCAGGTAGTCATCGGACAGCCATCGGTTGGCGAGCTGGCCGGCGGTCGTGTGCGGATCGGTAATCGCCAGGATCGCCGGGCGCGGCGCAGCCGGCAGGCAGAGCCCGCGTCGATCATCGAAGGCCCGCCAGCGGCCGCCGCTCAGAAAGACCAGCGACGGCGCGAGATCGTCGTGCGTGCCGAGATAGACCGATCCCTCGGCAGCAAGACGGTCGGCAGTCTCTAGCAAGGTCAGCTGGGAGGCGAGCGGCGCCCCGAAGGCGGCTTGCACCGCACCCCGTGCGAGCGCATCGATGTACGCCGCAAAGGCCAGCATTCCAATGAGGACCGGTAGGCCGGTCACCGCGGCCGCGATCCACGGGCCGAGGATGCTTCCCCGGGCGTGCTCCGCTACCCACTGATAGAGTGCCGAGACCCCCATGCCTGCGACCACGAAGGGCGCCGGGTAGAGAACGATGAAGTAGTGTGGGTAAAGGGGCACCGCGTGGCGCACCTGGCCGAGCACCGGCGTCGCGAGCCAGAGGAGCAGGGCGGCGGCACAGATCCGCTGGGAAAGAGCCCCCTTCTGACGGATCCGCGCGATCAGGACCGTGCTCCCGATCACCAGCAGGGCCGCCTCGATGATGCCCGCCGGACGCCAGGAATTCGGTACCTGGGCAAGGGTCGGGTAGCCATTCCCCACCGCGACGCTCCCGGCAAGGGAGAAGGCCAGCCCATCCACCCGGGCCGGTCCCTCCCCAAGACGACGCACAACGGCGGCGAGCGGCCAACCGTTCTCTATCTGCCAGATCAGGAAGGGGAGCTCGATCAGAAGAGCCCCGATCAGGCCCACGGCGAGCCACCGAAGGGTTGCCCCGGGGCGTGGTCTGTCGAGGACAAGGCAGCCGCCGATAAGCACGAGCGCCGGCGGTACCAGGAAGAACGCTGTCGGGTGAAGTTGGGTCGCCAGGGTCAGCAGGATCACCGCGGGGGCGATCAGGATCCGCCGCCCGGTCAGGACGCTCGCCAGAAGGGCCCAGAAGCAAAGTCCGACGAAGGCCGGGAGAGCATCCTGGGCCCAGATCTTCCGGCTGAAGATGATGCCCCATGGACTGACCGCGTAGAAGAGCGCCGCCGCAACTGCCGCAACGCGATCCGCCACCCGTGCCGCGATCCTATGGGCGATCCCGACCGCCAGGACGCCGAGCACGGCGATGAAGCCGGTGGCTACGGTCGGATTGCGGTCCAGCAGCGCTGGCAGGGCCATTAGATAGACGAAGAAAGGGGCATTCGGGATGCCCAGTGATGAGCCGATGCCAACCAGTGGAAGATCCTGACCCCGAGCGATTGCGACCGCCATCCGCATGGCCCAGCTCTCATCGTTCTTGAACTCGACGAGGCCGAGCCATCCTAGACGGGTCAGCGCGGCGATGGCCATAGCCAAAGCGAAACCGGCGGAGAGAAGGAGGGCACCCGCCTGGAGACGAGCCTTTCGCAGAGTAAGCGCGTCCACCATTCCGTTCGTTGCCTGTGCCCTCGAGGCAGTTCAGTCCGCGGGGAGTGTCACGGCATGAGCTATCGCGGGGGGCCCGGCAGCGGTCGCCGTGCCCGCTCGCGAGATGCCGAGAGCCGACTGCGGCCGCGTACCAGGCCGGTGTTCCGACCATAGCAGGGTCGGCGATGGCCGTCAACTGCACCGCACGGCATGCTCGAGAGAACGGAGCCCAGAGATCCGTTCGGGGACAATCCGTGATTATGGGTGATGTCGTGTATGATCCTCCCCGGCACCATTGGCTGGCCGGCCCCCGGCCCATGCCCGTGGTAGCCGATATTTTTCCAGGGGAGGAGTGCGCGCGATGGCGATCCATCATTTCGATCCGACGGTGTACTACACCGCACTAGGAACCTATCCGCCAGTCCTGCACATCGCTGACGGCGATACTGTCGAGACGACGACCGTTGATGCTCGCGGGCGCAACCGGGAGGGCGTCACGGTAGCAGAGCGGGGCAATCCGCAGACCGGCCCCTTCTTCATCACCGGCGCAGAGCCGGGCGACACCCTTGCCGTCCACTTCGATCGCCTGCGGCCCAATCGACGCACTGGCTGGAGCCGACAGGTCGTCGCGCCAAACGTCATTGAGCCCGAGCTCGTACGCAACCTGCCGCCAGATTCGGATGAGGATCTCGCTGAGTGGGATGTCGATCTCGAAACATGGACCGCGACCCTGATTCGGCCGGAGACATCCCTGGGCCGCCTCCGCCTGCCGCTCGACCCTATGCTCGGCTGTTTCGGGGTTGCCCCGCCGCGCGGCCAGGCGATCTCAACTGCCACGGCCTCTACTCACGGCGGGAACATGGATTATCGCGGCTTTCGCGAGGGGGTGACAGTATACCTGCCGGTCGCCGTTCCTGGTGCGCTCCTCTTCGTCGGCGACGGCCATGCCCTCCAGGGGGATGGAGAGATCATCGGCACTGGGATCGAGATCTCCTTCGACGTTCGGTTCACTGTCCACCTGCTGAAGGGGAAGACGATCCACTGGCCTCGTGCGGAGAACGATGTCGAGCTCATGACCGTCGGGAATGCTCGGCCGCTCGACCAGGCCCTCCAGCATGCGACGAGCGAGATGATGCGCTGGCTAGCCGAAGACTTCGCCCTGGATGCCCGGGAGGCATCTCTACTCCTGGGGCAGTGCGTCCGCTACGATATTGGGAATGTCTTTGACCCGGCCTACACTGTGGTCTGTAAGATCGCGAAGGAGCTCCTCCCCCGGCGCACCTGACCCGGGGGGAAGAGCCCCGACCAGCGGGCTCCTCCCAATCGCGGCGGCTGATCAGGCGTGGACGCGCGTCGAGGTCGATGGGGATGGTGCCTCTGTGGCGACATCAATCCCGCAGTACGGGCAGACCCGCCAGTTAAGTTGCAGAAGGCGCCCGCAACTTGTACAGGGTTGCTTGAGCCGAGCCCGACAGGTCGGGCAGACGATGAAGTCGGGCTGGACGCGGCGCTTACAGCCAGGGCACGACTGCCGCTCTTCGATATCCTGGATCAGCGATTCCTCTTCCAGCGAGCGGGCATAGGCCTCGGCGAGTGTCTCCGGTGGGCGAAGGATGGTGTACAGGATCAGGCCGGGCACATTGAAGAGGAGCACAAGGGCGGTGGCAAGGACCTGGACCACGACATCGCGGCTCCGCTGCTGAATATCGCGGAAGGTCCAGACGACCAGGCAAAACCAGAAAGCAGCGGCATAGGCCCCGACCAGCGCGAGCACAACCTGAATAATCGTTTCGAGTCCTTGCGGCAACGTAGCCTCCGGGAGAATCAAGAATCCGGACCCCGGCCGGATTGCCTCGCGGTCATCGATCGGACCATGCCCGCCAATTGGCCGGGATACCCGCGGATCCTGCCTCCGCCACTATACCACAGGGCGCCGGGCGGCTTCACGCAGTCATCACGCGCAGACGCCAGGCCTCCACTGCCCATGGATCGCAGGCGGATGCGGCCGCGGTTACAGGACCCGCTTGGTATTCTTCTCACCGTCGAAAGTCAGCACGACCCCCTTGCCGTTCAGCACGGTCTCCAGATGGACCGGGCGTCTCCAGAGCTGGTACACATAGCGCAGGGTCTTCTCGGCATAGTCAATGTCGATCTCCTGGTCCTCGTAGAGGTGCTTGAGATACAGCTCCCGGTTCCGCCGGTAATCCCCATCCTCGACAACGATGTAGGGGAAGCCGAAGTTCGTCATTCCGGCCACGATCATATCGCGGATCTTCTGACCGTCCTTTTCGACGATCTTCCACTCATCGCCCTCGAGCTTGTAGATGTAGAGGTCGAGATCATCGATCACGGCCGGGGTCAGATAGTTTCGGATGAACGAGACGTCGTTCTCCATCTCGCGGACCTCGAAGATCTTTGCCCGTCCCTGCCCCGGCGTGCGCCCCAGCTCGCGCCTCTCCTCCTCGGTCGGGTTGTCCCAGCGCCGCTCGATGTCCTCGAAGATCCGCATGCCCACCAGGTAGGGGTTCAGACTGTGGCGCGACGGCGCCAGCACATTGGCATGGAGGTGTGAGAACTCCAGGTATTCGGCATCGCTCAGATCGAGTTCGCGCATAATCCGAACGTGCCAGTAGGCGGCCCACCCCTCATTCATGATCTTCGTCTGCATCTGCGGGACGAAGTAGAGCATCTCCGAGCGGACGATCTGAATGATATCGCGCTGCCAATCCGCGAGGTCCGGGGCGTGCTCGGCGATGAACTGGAGCAGATCCTTGTCTGGTTCCTCGGGGAAGCGCCGTGGGGGAACAGCGGGCTCCGGCGGTGTCTCGATCCGCCGATCGAGATCGAGGAGGTCGTCGTACGGGGTCGGCAGTGACGGCCGATGGGGCTCGCGCCGCTCCTGCTCGGCGAGGGCTCGCGCCTTCTCCCGCATCTCCGGCTGTGGGTCCACGTGTTCCTGGATTGAGAGAACCGCGTCAAGGAACTGTTCGACCTCCAGTCGCCCATGCTGGAACTCGTAGTGGCGGATGCGCTCAGCATTTAGGCTAACACTGTCGAGCATCTTCCGATTGGTCCGTCGGAAGTAAGCGTTGTGCTTGAAGAAGTCGCTGTGGCCAATGACGTGAGCAATGACCAGCTTGTTCTGGGTCATCGAATTGCCTTCCATCAGGAAGGCGTAGCAGGGATCGGTATTGATCACGAGTTCGTAGATCTTGCTGAGGCCGTAATCGTAGAGGGTCTTGGTCTGCTGGTATGCTCGACCATGGGTCCAGTGGGAGAAGCGGCCCGGCAGTCCGTAGGCCCCGAACTCGTACATAATGCTCGGGGGGACGATTTCGAAGTAGATCGGGAAGGGATCCAGGCCGAAGCGCTCAGCGATCTGGAAGATCTGGTCAATGGCCTTCTCGATCGATGCCAGGTCAGGCGACGTCATCGCGGCGCCCTCCGATACGGAGCGCGGCCGTGGCAGGAACGGCCTCGGGGGTGATCTGGGGGCTGAAAAACTTGCGCAGGGCCGGGTGCACGTCCTTCTTGTCCGTGATGATGACCGGGATGAAGCGTTCATTCTTGATCGCCTGGAACGCGTTCATCAGTGTACTGCTCGACCGAACACCCCCTTCCCGGATCTCTCCGTAGCCGAAGACGTTGGAGACTTCGAGGAGCTTGTTGACCAGCTCGACACAGCGGCGATTATCGACATCTCCCCAGTTATCGCCGTCGGAGAAGTGGAAGGGATAGATGTTCCACGCATTCGGGTCGAAGCGCTCCTTGATGATGTCGAGCGCGAGCTGATAGGCCGAGGAGACCTTGGTGCCGCCACTCTCGCCCAGCTTGAAGAAGGTCTCCTCATCGACCTCCTTCGCCTCGGTATGGTGGGTGATGAAGACGATGCGCACGTTGTTGTACTTGGTGCGCAGGAACTTGACCATCCAGAAGTAGAATGAGCGCGAGATGTACTTCTCGAACTCGCCCATCGAGCCGGAGACATCGCGCATGGCGATAACCACGGCGTTAGTCTCGCGGCGGACGTCCGGGACCCAGATCTTGAAGCGGAGATCGTCCTCTTTGATCCGGCCGAATCGGGGACGCCCGGCCAGTGCATTGCGCTTGATGTTCTCGAGGACCGTTCGCCGCTTATCCAGGTTGGACATAATGCCCTTCTTGGCGATCTCCGTGAAGCGGTAGGCGTCCGTTTCCATCGTCTCGGCAGTCTTCTGCTGGAGGTTCGGCAGGCCGAGATCCTCGAAGATGAGTGCCGCAATCTCGTCAACGGTTATCTCTGCCTCGTAGTAGTCAATCCCCGGCATATTGCCGGCCTGTTTGCCCTCACCCGCACCAGCCGGGCCAACCTTATCACCAGGCTGGCTTCCTCCTTCGCCCTGCCCGATGTGCTTGTTGCGCCCGAAGTCGTAGCGGAAGTGAGGAAGGTCGAGCGAGCGGATCGGCACCTTGACGATGCGGTCGCCCTCGGCGGTGATGATCGCCTCTTCGCTGATGATGCCCGGCAGATTGCTTTTAATCGCTTCCTTGACCTTTTCGTTATGGCGAGCCTGGTCGATCGGCCCCTTGCGGTGGAGCGACCAGTCCTGCCGTGATAGATCGAGTGTCCAGCGCATCCCGTCCACCCCCTCGCATCTGGCGTCATCGGGCCAGCAGTGTGCCAACGTACCGGAGGAGCTCATTCGCACAGACGACACAGTAGCCCTGCTGGGAGACGAGCCGCTCCACGACATCATTAATCCGGCGCAGCTGCTCGGCATCGGGCGTCTTGGTCGATGTGGTGATCTTCACGACATCCTTCAGGTCTGAGAACAGCTTCTTCTCGATCGCTTCCCGAAGTCGCTCGTGCGAGTTGTATTCAAAGCGCTGACCGCGTCGGGCCAGCGTGGAGAGGCGGATCAGGATTTCCTCACGGAAGGCCTTCTTTGCTGTCTCGGTCACCCCGATCTGCTCTTCGATCGAGCGCATAAGCTTCTCATCCGGTTCGACCTCTTCTTCGGTAATTGGATCCTTCAGTTTCGTCTTGTTGCAGAAGGCTTCGACATTGTCGAGATAGTTGTTCAGGAGGGTATGCGCCGACTCCTCGAATGAATACACGAATGCGCGCTGAACTTCTCGCTTTGCGATCTCATCCCACTCCTTGCGGGCTTCAGCGATCAGATTCAGAAGTCGTTCACGCTCCTCCCGGGTGATGCTCGTATGCTGCTCGAAGCCGTCCTTGAGAGCGCGGAGGGCATCGATTGGGTTCAGACAGCAGACGTTGTCCTTGATCAAGGCATTCGAAAGGCGATTGATAATGTAGCGCGGCGAGATTCCATCCATCCCCTCGCGCACGGCCTCTTCTTGCAGTTCACGGACATCATTTTGAGTGAAGCCCTCGACTTCTTCATTGTCATAGAGCTTCAGCTTCTTCATGAGGCTCATTCCTGCCTTCTTTGATGGTTCGAGGCGGGAGAGGACCGCGAAAATACTTGCTATTCTCAGGGTATAGGGTGCAATGTGAACATCCTTGAGTGCGCTCTCGGCCAGAAGTTTTTCATAGATCTTCACTTCGTCCGAGACACGCAGATTGTAGGGTACTCGAACGACGATGATCCTGTCCTGAAGCGCTTCTGACTTTTTGTTTGCTACGAAAGCATTGTACTCGTTCTCATTGGTGTGGGAGATGATGACTTCATCAGCATAGATCATCGAGAAGCGGCCGGTCTTGATCGATTGCTCCTGGGAGAGCGTGAGAAGCCCGTAGAGAAACTTCTCATCGCACTTGAGCATCTCGATGAACTCCATCAGGCCGCGATTGGCGATGTTCAGCTCGCCGTCAAAGCGGTAGGCGCGCGGATCGGATTCAACGCCGTACTCGCCAATTGTCGAGAGGTCGACCGAGCCGGTGAGCTCCGAAATATCCTGCGACTTTGGGTCACTCGGGGTGAAGGTGCCGATGCCGAGGCGGGCCTTCTCGGAGAAGATGATCCGCTCGACGAGGACATCCTCAATGCGGTTGTTATAGGTATCCTGGAGCATCTGACGGCAGACTGGACAGAGGTCGCCCTCGATGTAAATGCCGTATTCCTTGAAGATGTCCGCTCGCAGGGGCTCGGGGATCAGGTGGAGCGGCTCCTCGTGCATCGGGCACCCCTTGATCGCGTAAACGGCCCCCGCATCCGAGCGACTATAGGCTTCGAGGCCCCGCTTGAGCAGTGTCACGATCGTGGACTTGCCCCCTCCAACGGGGCCCATCAGGAGCAGAATGCGCTTGCGCACCTCGAGCCGCCGGGCCGCAGACCCGAAGTACTCTACGATCTGCTGGAGGGTTCGATTCAAACCAAAGAGGTCTCGGGCGAAGAAGGTGTAGACCTTTTCGCCGCTCGGCCCCACCTCTACGCCGGCTTCCATGATCATGTTGTAGAGGCGCGCGTGTGAGAGCTGGCAGATCTGTGGATTGGCGAGCACGAGGTCGAAGTATTGCGCAAACGTCCCCTGCCACGCGAGCTTCTGTTCCTCGGTCCGGTATTGCTCCAGGCGATGAACGAGATCCATTCGCCTCAGCCCTCCTCTGGAATGAAAAGATGGGGCGGACGTTGCTGCTCCGTGCCTCATCCGGCCGCGCCGCTCCGCTGTCGCCGTGGAACTACTGACGCTGTCCCAAAGGAGCAAATTCGGTGCCAGTTTGCTTGACAGGGTGCTTTCGACCGGGCGGCGGTCTGCGGCCGTTTGCTGCTCTGGTCCTGATGGGCTATAATCGCCTGACCCGGTCCGAGGTGGCAGACCGTGAGTGATCTGCAGCGACTGCATCAGCTCCAGGAGATCGACCTGCGGTGCGAATCCCTCCAGCGCGAGCTTCAGGAGATTGATGCGATCCTGGCGGATGAAAGCGAGCTGGTCTCAGCGCGGGCCGCGGTCGCGCGCCTGCGCGACCATCTCCGCGAGCAGGAGCAGCGCTCGCGGGAGCTCGAATGGTCGATCTCCGAGGCCAGCTCCCGCATCCAGCAGGATGAACAGCGGCTCTACTCCGGCACGATTCGGAACCCGAAAGAACTTGAAGGCCTACAACGCGAGCTGGAACAGCGTAAGGCCCAGCGGAGCAGGCTGGAAGACCAGGAGCTGGAGCTCCTCGACGCGATCGAAAAGACCCAGACTGACCTGGCCGCCGCCGAGGCCGAGCTGAATCGCATCGCCAGTGCTATCGCGGAGCGCAACCAGGAACTCTTGAGCCGACGAGCCTCGGTGCAGGGACAGCTCGACGAGGCAGTAGGCGAACGCGGCCGCCTCTCGGCTCAGGTCGCCCCCTCGGCCCTTGCCCAGTACGAGCAGCTCCGCCGCGCCAAGCGTGGACTGGCGGTGAGCCGGATCGAGCGAGCGACGTGTCAGGGATGCCGGATTGCCCTTCCTCTCGGTCTGGTTCAGCGCGTACGCGCCGGGCGTGACCTTATTTTCTGCCCCTCCTGCGGTCGCATTCTCTACGCTCCCTGAGCCTTGGGCGGAGGCGTTTATTCCCAGCGTCCCGCGCACGTCGGCTCGAACAGCTCGACATGCCACCGGCTGTGTGCCTCGTGCGCTTCCGCGCGCAGCTCATCCAGCGCCTTCTTCGCCGCGGCGTTCTCGACGGTCGGGTCGAGATGGATGCCGAGCTCGGTCTCCACGGTAGGTTCGGCCCCGATCAGTAGAACCTGGGTCCATCGGTAGTCGAGAAAAGATGGTGGATCGACTGGAATCCAGCCGTGGCCATCGAACATCCGGACAAGCTCCTCCGGATAGCTCGGTTTCTCTTTCAGTTGGATCTCCGATGGAGCAAACGGTTGCTTGACCGCGATGATATAGCTCGCCTCGGGATGGATCTGCAGGGCCTGCTGAACCTCTCCGGGTTGCTCTGGCTGGTGCAGCCAGTACACCAGATGAGTGTGATCCTCGTGCCGAGCGAGCGCGTAGCGCCCCTCGCCTGCGACCCGCGCCCATGGCCGCACCCGCTCGCCGCTCGGCGGGGACGGCGCAGGGACGTCCTTCTCGAGCGCCTCGATGACCTCGCGCGGCTCCCGGCTGATGTCGGCGATAAAGGCCCAGTCGCGCTCGGACGGCAGCGCCGCGCCCGGGATGATCGCCGGAAATACGGCGTGCGCGACGATGAACAGCCGATTCTGGTGATGTGCCTGGTCATCCGGGAAGAGCGCGAAGTAGGCGCGCTCCAGGTCATCCGGACTCCGGGGATGAAGAACCCCTTTGCGCGGACGGTAGAAGAAGATGATATTGCCGGTCTCAAGCAGGCGAACGTCCTGCTCCTTTCGCGGCGACGGCCTCGCCATGCCACACCTCCGGCCGCGCGATCTCATTCGCGGCCGGTTCGCTGCGGCAGATGGTGTGCCAGGGTCCGGGGAGAGCGCCGCGCACCGCCGCGATGCACCGGCAAGCATCTCCTTCCCACTATCTCCGTGTTCCGTCTATCCCTCACCCATCAGGTCAGGTCAATGACGGCGATAGCCGGCGGGCCGCAGGTGAGCAAGTCCCAGCTCGATTGATCGGGATCGCGGTGGACGATCGCGCCGTTGGAGAGCACCGCGAAGACGCCGCCGAGCACGTTGAGGCTTCCCGGCCGCGCGGTGACCTGCGCCACAATCCCCTCGAGCGGTGTCGTCAGGCCGTCCGACCAGCGGTACCACGTCGTT
>DATGMJ010000042.1:0-23939 GCA_035293685.1 Chloroflexota bacterium
GGTCGGCCGAGCTGGCCGGCTCCGTGTACCGCCCGCCGCCGGATGACCGCGTACGGCAGGCGATCGAGCAAAGCTGGCCGGCAGTCCTCCACGCATCGTCCTGCCGCGCCCTCGATGCGCTCCTCGCTATCGTCGAACGGAACATCTTTCCAATCTACCAGAATCTCGTCGCCGCTAGCCACGAGGCCCTGCAGCGCGCGGCAGCCGCGCCACCCGAGGGGGAGGAATCGCCGTCTTTTGGGGAGAACCCGGAGGACGCGGCAGGTACCGAGGCCGAGGTCGAGGCCCTCGAGAACGATTCATCAGCCGACATCGAACCGACCACGCCCATCATTCTCCTCGATACCGAAGGGACCGTATCGGCCGATGAGCAAGAGGACCACCCATCTCCGCCGCCCGCCGCGACCGGCACGGCCCGCCCAATCGAGAAGACTGACAGAGCAGGCTGGACCGGCGGCATCATCCAGCGCTTTCGCCGCATCGGTCAGCGGGGTCGGAACGCCCCGACCTACGAGGAGTTCAACTACATCGAGGCAGTCCGACGACTGGCCCCGCAGATCGACAGGGTGCTGAACGGCTCAGACGGGCGCGAGGGGCTGATCGCGATTCTCAACCGCCGGCGCTTCGGCACCCTGGATCCATGGCGGCGGCCGCGCCGGTGGCGGCGCGGTGACAGCGGCGAGGTCGATCCAGACCATCCGGAGAACCTGGTTCTTTCGCCAGCGACGGCATTCCTCAAGGGACGGCGGCAGCCCCGTGATGACAGCCAGAAAGACTTTGCCGATGTGATCCTTCTCGACATCAGTGGGAGCGTGGTCCAGCGCGGCTACCGGAGCCGAAAGTTCGATCAGCTGATTGATACCATGGTCGTCTTCTGCGAGATCCACGAGCGGCTGAAGATCCCGTACGAACTCATCGCCTTCAGCGACCACGTCACCGTCCTGCGGAGCTTCGACGAATGCCGCTTCGAGAGCCAGCAGATCGATCCATCCTCGGCATACGTTCCCAAGGACCTCAGCTACCTGGTGCGCGAGATGTACCTGGCCGAGCACGCGGAGACGCGAGAGGTTCCCGGTCTGGACCGGGCGATCGCCGACCTCTCGGAGCAACGCGGCTTGAAAACCATCTTCATGGTGACCGACGGGATCAGCAGTGATCGCTCGGCGCTGGCCGAGCGGCTCCGGGAGATCGAGCGGCGCAATCAGGTTGTCCCGCGCAACGAACGCCTGATGGTCCTCGCCTTCGGGGTCGGACTGGCCGAGGAGGAGTTCCGGCGCTCATACCAGCCGGAGATCGACGGCCAGCCGATCCAGTGCGCGACCGGCCAGCTCGTCCGCACTGTCGAGAACCTGCCCGCTATCGTCTGCGAGAGCGTCGACCGGCGGATTCGGACCGCCTGATCAGCCGCCCACCGGCGTTGGTGTGGGCGGCGGCGGCGCGGCGAGAATTGGCTGAACCCGATCCCGCAGGGCCGAGAGGGCAGTAGACGGATGCACCGTGCCGTTCAGTGCTCCAGCCAGGTCATCATAGGTTGGATAGGCACTCGGCGGCCAGACCGGAATCGGACGACCAAGCTCGATACTCCGCACATAGGCCTCATGCCCGGTCTCCGGGTACAGCTCTGCGAACTGCTTCGAGTACGCGAGCGACTCCCGCGCGGGAACGTAAGCGCGGCCAGGCGTCTCCGGCAGGTGCCGGGTGAGATAATCAATCAAGGTCCAGGCATCCTGCGGGTTGCGCGATGTGGCCGGGATCCCGTACCCGGAGAGGTAATAGACTGTCGTCTGGGTCTCGAGGCGCGGCATCATGGTCACCCCCCACCGAAATGACCAGTGTGCCTGGGGGGCCGGCGTGCCCGTGACCGTTGGTGTGACCTGGATCCCGAGCCGGCGCTGGAAAAAGGCGGGCAGGAGATCCCGCTGATCCATGAAGGCGGCCATCATTCCCGCCCGACCGGCGTACCAGAGCCCCATGGTGCGGTTCGCAGGGTCAGTCGGCATCACTCCTTCGCGCAACCCGAGATCAGCAAACCACTGGAGCGCCTGGGCCGCGCGCGGATCACTCAGCCAGCGTGCGTCGGGGTCGTCCGCCGCGTTGTGCGGCTCCACCCCAAAGCCGGCGATGACGGGTAGGATTGCCACGGTTGGATCCGTCACAAATCCCGCGAGCTGCGGCTGGCGCTGCTGATTAGTTGGCTCGCTCTGCATAATGCGCTTCGCATCGCCGATAAAATCGCTCGCGGTCCAGCTCAGACCAGGGTAAGGAATCTTTGCGCGATCGAACAGCGTCTGATTGTAGAACACGACCCACGGGACTAGCTCAGAGGGGATAGCCAGCTGCTTCCCACGATCCTGGAACGCCGCCATGGTCGTCGGGAAGAAGTCGTCTTCCTGGAAATCCGTCTCCTGCTGAATGTAGGGGCGCAGGTCAACGAGATCCCCGCGGTTGCTCATCAACCCAAAATCCTGGTTGGTCAGCGCAACCACATCCGGCGAGAGCTCCGAATTCGCTAGGGCCTCGATCGCCGTGGAGACGTCGCCATTGCGGATTCGTCCAAATTGATCGAAGACCTTGACCTGGATATTCGGGTAATCATGCATAAAGGGGACGATGCGCTGCTGGACCGACGCGCCAATTGCGGGATTATCCACCCAGAGCACCAGGGTCACCGGCGGCGGGCTGCTGGCCGGTGCCATAGCGCAGGCCGCGACAACCACGCCGACGATCGCGCTCACGAGCGCGGCGCGAAGCCGACGCCCCGGGAAACGCTCCACGTCGCCACCTCCCTGGCCGGGTTACACCCCCTATGCCCCGACCGGCGTGTCCGCTGAGTGTCGGTTCTTTTTGAGGAGTGCGTACTCCAGGCTGTCAGCGAGTGCCAGCCAGCTCGCCTCGATGATATTTGGTGAGCTTCCGACCGTTCCCCAGGTCTCCTTCCCGTTGCTGGATTCGATCGAGACCCGGACGGTCGCGGCCGTCCCATCGTTCCCATCGAGGACACGGACCTTGTAATCGATCAGCTGGACGCTGGCGAGCTCGGGATAAAATTGGAGGAGGGCCTTACGCACCGCAGCATCAAGCGCATTCACCGGCCCGTTGCCGACCGCTGCCGTGTGGAAGATCTCGTCCCCGACCTTGACCTTCACCGTTGCCTCAGCGATCATGCGGGTCCCCTGTCGACGCTCGACCAGGACGATCATATCAACAAGCTCAAACGGCGGGCGATAGTCTGGCTGGAGCCGCCGGATCAGCAGTTCGAAACTTGCCTCGGCTGTCTCGAACTGATACCCCTCGCTCTCGAGCTGTTTCAGCGTCTCGAGCACGCGACGCACGTCGATCGATTGATCCGATAGATCAAGCCCGAATTGCTGTGCCTTGACAACGATGTTGCTTCGACCGCTCAGCTCGCTGACCAGGATGCGCTGACGGTTCCCCACCAGCTCAGGAGGAATGTGCTCGTAACAGTGGCTGTTCTTGAGAACCGCATTGACGTGCAGACCGGCCTTGTGGGCGAAGGAGCTTGCGCCGACGAAGGGCAGATGAGAATCGTGGGTCAGGTTGGCGACCTCCGCGACATAGCGGGAGAGATCCGTCAGGCGCCGGAGCTGATCGTCATCGATACAGCGATAGCCCATCTTGATCTGGAGATTCGGGATGACCGAGCAGAGGTTCGCGTTGCCCGTGCGCTCGCCATATCCATTGATCGTCCCCTGCACCTGCCGAACGCCGGCCGATACGGCGATCAGGGTATTTGCGACCGCGAGCTCACCGTCATTATGCGTGTGGATCCCGAGCCGTTCGAACCCCAGTTCCGCGCCAACGGCCCGGACGATTGCCCCGACCGCATCCGGCAGGGTACCACCGTTCGTATCACAGAGCACGAGCCAGTCGGCACCCGCTTCACGCGCGACCCGGAGTGTCGCCATCGCGTAGGACGGATCGTGCTTATAGCCGTCGAAGAAGTGCTCGGCATCGTAGATTACTTCCCGGCCGGCCCGCCGCAGGTAGGCCACCGAGTCTCCGATCATCCGCAGGTTCTCCTCAGGGGTTGTCCCGAGCACCTTCTCGACGTGCAGTAACCAGCTCTTCCCAACGATACACGTACATGGGGTGTTGACATCGGTGAGGGCGATCAGGTTTGCATCCGGGGTTGCCGCGCCAGGACGACGGGTGCTCCCGAACGCGACGATCTTGGCCCGTCGGAGGCCCAGGCCGCCCACCCGGCGAAAGAACTCAATATCCTTTGGATTCGAGCCCGGATAGCCGCCCTCGATATAGTGGAAGCCGGCCTCGTCCAGCCGTGCCGCGATCTTCAGCTTATCCTCGACTGACAGGGAGATCCCTTCGCGCTGAGTCCCGTCTCGCAGGGTCGTATCGTAGATGTAAACCTGCCGCTCCCCTTCCATGGCCCTCAGCTCCGTGTGATGCGCGTTGCGATCAGGTCCCCCATCTCCCGTGTTCCGACGAGCGTCGTCCCTTCTGCATGGATATCATAGGTCCGGAAGCCGTCGTCCAGCGCGCGCTGGACCGCTCGCTCGACGGCCTCCGCTTCGGCAGTCAGACCAAGGCTGTGGCGAAGGAGCATAGCGGCACTCAGGATCGCGGCGATCGGGTTCGCCACGTTCTTCCCGGCGTGCCGGGGAGCCGACCCGTGGATGGGTTCATAGAGCCCCCGCCGGCCCGTGCCCAGGCTCGCCGAGGGAAGCATGCCCATCGAGCCGGCCAGCACCGATGCCTCGTCGGTCAGGATATCACCAAATGTATTCTCTGTCACCAGGACATCGAACTGGGACGGGCGACGCACCAATTGCATCGCGCAGGTATCGACCAGCATGTGCTCGGTCTCGACATCCGGGTAGCGCGCCGCGACCTCCGTGGCGACCTCGCGCCATAGTCGCGAGGTCGCCAGGACATTCTGTTTGTCCACCGACGTGACCTTCTTGCGCCGCCCCCGGGCGAGCTCGAACGCTACCTCGACGACCCGCCGTACCTCCTGCTCGGAGTAGGCCATGGTATCGACCGCCTCACGCCCGTGTGGGCCATCAAACCGCCGACTCGGCTGACCAAAGTACAGCCCGCCGGTGAGTTCGCGGACCACGACCAGATCCACGCCCCGCACGACCTCAGGCTTGAGCGTGGAGGCACCCACGAGGCAGTCATAGACCTTGACCGGCCGCAGATTCGCGAAAAGGTCAAGCCCTTTGCGAAGCCCCAGCAACCCCTGCTCCGGTCGCACCGCGGCCCGGGGATCATCCCACTTGGGCCCACCAACCGCGCCCAGGAGCACGGCGTCGCTCTGCTCACACAGCGCGAGCGTTTCCGGAGGCAGGGCCGTGCCGGTCTCATCGATGGCCACGCCTCCAATCAGGGCAGTGGAGAAGGTGAACTGATGATCAAAGATTGACGCGACGGTCTCCAGGATCTTTACCGCTTCGGCAGTTACGTCGACGCCAATGCCGTCGCCCGGCAGCACTGCAATCGTTGCGCGCAACGAAGAAGCTCCTCTCTGGTGAGATTGACAGGGTTCAGGGGGCGATCTCGCACCCGCCCGGCACCGGTGCCCGCGCCGAGCCGATCTAGCGGCCAACCGCCGCCGCCTGACGCGCGGCGATAAGCTTGTTCAAGGCGTTCACGTAGGCCCGCGTGCTGGCAACGATGATATCGGTATCAGCACCGCGCCCACCAAAGATCCGACCGTCAGCCTCAATGCGAATCGTCACCTCGCCGATCGCATCGAGCCCGGCGGTCACCGACTGGACCGAATACTCGATCAATCGGTTCTCGACCTTGATCAGTCGGTTTACTGCCTTGTACACTGCGTCCACGGGACCGGTCCCTGTCGAGGAGTCGCAGAGCGCGACCCCGTCCGGCCCGATGAGCCGCACCGTCGCCGTGGGGATACTGTGGTCACCGCAGGTGACCTGAACGAAGTCCAGCCGGTAGATCTCGGCAGGCGAGCGGACCTCGTCGCTCACGATCATCGCCAGGTCCTCGTCGGTCACCACCTTCTTCTTGTCGGCCAGCTCTTTGAAGCGGGCAAAGGCGCGATTCAGATCTTCCGGCGAGAGGTGGTAGCCCAGTTCCTCGAGACGAGCCTTGAAGGCGTGGCGCCCGCTGAGTTTACCAAGTACGAGCGTGCTCCCGCGCAAGCCCACATCCCGCGGGTCCATGATCTCGAAGGTTGTGCGCTCCTTGAGGATCCCGTCCTGGTGGATGCCGGACGCGTGGGCAAACGCATTGGCCCCGACGACCGCCTTGTTCGGCTGAACAATAATTCCGGTGTAGTTGGAGACCATGCGGCTGGTCTGGTACAGCTGAGTCGTATCAATGCGCGTATCGATTCCGAAGTACTCGGAGCGCGTCCGCAGCGCCATGACAACTTCTTCGAGTGAGCAGTTACCGGCTCGCTCGCCGATCCCGTTGATCGTGCACTCGACCTGGCGGGCGCCCCGCCGGACTGCGGCCAGGCTGTTCGCCACAGCGAGCCCGAGGTCATCGTGGCAGTGTGCCGAGAAGACCACCTTCTCCGCTCCCGGCACGTGCTCGATCAGGTAGGCGATCAGGTCACCAAACTCCTCGGGCATCGCGTACCCGACCGTATCTGGGATATTGAGGGTCGTAGCGCCGGCCTCGATCGCGACCCGCAGGATCTCCACCAGGAACTCGCGATCCGACCGCGTGGCATCCATTGGAGAGAACTCGACATTCGATACATATCCCTTGGCCCGACGGACCATCGCCCCGGTGAGCTCGAGGATTTCGCCGCGCCCCTTCCGGATCTGGTGGGCCATATGGATATCTGAGGAAGAGATGAAGACGTGGATCCGCGGATCCTCTGCGTCCTTCAGCGCCTCGTAGGCACGGTCCACGTCCGCAGGAACCGCGCGCGCCAGCCCACAGATCGTCGCTCCGCGCACCTCCCGGGCGATCCGCTGAACCGCCTGGAAATCCCCGGGTGAGCTGATTGGGAATCCCGCCTCGATCACGTCAACACCGAGCCGTTCGAGCTGGTGCGCGATATCTACCTTCTCTTCGACGGTCAGTGAAGCACCCGGCGACTGCTCACCGTCTCGCAAGGTCGTATCGAAGATAATAACTCGATCCATTGCTCCCCCCGCTCTGGTTCCGGTGTTACCGTGCTCGTCACCACAAGGCCGCGGGCAGTCCCCCCTGGCATCCCCCCGACCCACCCGGCCAGTTCCATCACGTCAGCCTGCCGGCTTGAGCCAGGGCATCATCGCCCGCAGCTTCTTGCCAACGACCTCAAGCTCATGCTCGGCCTCACGCCGCCGCATGGCATAGAAGTTCGGCCGACCGGCCTGGTTCTCCAGGATCCAGTTCCGGGCCCAGGTTCCATTCTGAATATCCCGGAGAATCGCCCGCATCGACTCGCGCACGTGCGCGTCGATCACCTTTGGCCCCGAGGTATAGTCCCCGTATTCGGCGGTATCACTCACCGAGTAACGCATGTAGCTCAGCCCACCCTGGTAGATGAGATCCACGATGAGCTTAAGCTCGTGACAGCACTCGAAGTACGCCAGCTCCGGTGGATACCCCGCCTCGACCAGGGTCTCGAACGCTGTTTTCACTAGCGCGCTTACCCCGCCGCAGAGCACCGTCTGTTCGCCGAACAGGTCTGTCTCGGTCTCCGCGGCGAACGTCGTTTCGATGACACCCGCACTGGTCGCACCGAGCCCTTTCGCATACGCGAGCGCGTCTTCACGGGCGTGACCGGAGGGATTCTGCTGAACCGCGATGAGCGCGGGCGTTCCGACGCCCTCGGTGAAGAGCCGACGGACGATGTGACCAGGGCCCTTTGGGGCAACCATGCTCACATCGACATCCGGCGGCGGGATGATCTGATGAAAATGGATGTTGAAGCCGTGTGCGAACATCAGCGTCTTGCCCGGCCGGAGCGCCGGTCGGATCGCCTGCTCGTAGAGCTCTTTCTGGGTCTGATCGGGGACCAGCAGCATGATCAGATCGGCCGCCGCCGCAGCCTCCTCGACGGTCATGACCGGCAGTCCGGCCTGCTGCGCCCGTTCCCAGGATCGACTGCCCCGGTAGAGGCCAACGATCACCTCGAGCCCGCTGTCCTTAAGATTCAGCGCATGGGCGTGCCCCTGGCTTCCGTACCCGATAATGGCGATCTTCCGTCCGGCCAGGCGTCCCAGATCCGCATCTGCGTCGTAGTAGATCGTTACCGCCACGCGATTCTCCTACCGGTTCCCAAATGTTTCCCAATCCATCCCCGCGCCGGCGCGCCCATCCAGCGCGCGACAGAATTACGGGCCGACCGCCTGCTTTACCCCGCGCCCGGTCGATCGGACCCGCCCATCAACCGGCTCCTCCTCCGGCGCCCGGGTGGCGCTCGGCCCGCGCACGAGCGCCACCCGGCCGGTCCGGACGACCTCCTTGATCCCGAAGCCGCGGAGGAGACTGATGAGGGAATCGATCTTCTCCTCCGGCCCGGTTACCTCGATCATCAGCGACTCGGGAGACACATCGACGATCTTCGCCCGATAGATGTCGACGATCTGCATGATCTCCGACCGGGTCTGGCTCTGGGCCGTTACTTTGATCAGCGCCAGCTCCCGCACAACCATCTTCTCGTCGCTGATATCCGATACCTTGATCACATCGATGATCTTGTACAACTGCTTGACGACCTGTTCGATGACCTCATCGTTGCCCTCGACCGTGATCGTCATGCGCGACACGCCGGGCTGGTCGGTATGCCCAACCGCCAGGCTGTCGATATTAAAGCTTCGACGACGCAGGACGCTGACCACCCGGTTGAGCACCCCCGGATGGTCCTCCATCAGCGCGACGACCGTTCGCTTCACCGCCAGCCTTCCTTCCTGGATCGATCAGAGGTTCGTGTCGAGAATGATGTCGGAGAGCGCACCACCCGGCGGGATCATGGGGTAGACGTTCTCCTCCTCCTCGACGACGAAGTCGATCATGAACGGCCCCTCGGTCGCGATGGCCTGGCGAATCGCCGGTGCCACCTCCTCACGACGGGTAACCCGGAGCGCCGGGATGCCGTAGGCCTCGCCGAGCTTGACGAAGTCCGGCCCGGAGAGGGGCGACGCCGAGTAGCGGCGGTTGTAAAAGAGTTGCTGCCACTGACGCACCATACCCAGGTAGCCGTTGTTAATGATGGCGATCTTCACCGCGATATTATCCTGGACGATCGTCGCCAGCTCTTGCATCGTTACCTGGAAGCCGCCGTCGCCGACCACCGCCCAGACCATCTCATCAGGACGCCCAAGCTTGACCCCCATGGAGGCCGGTAGGCAGTACCCCATCGCACCGAGGCCGCCGGAGCTGAAAAAGCTGTTGGGCACGTCGTACCAGTAGTGCTGGGCCGCCCACATCTGGTGCTGTCCCACGTCGCAGACGATCAGCGCACGGCCGCCGGTCTCCTCGTAGAGTGCGCGGATCACGTGCTGTGGGAGCAGGCGATCGGTCTCTCGAATGCGGGTCATCGGCATCTCTTCCCGCCAGGCACACAGCTGGGCCAGCCACTCCTCGTGACGCGCCTCTTTGACCTCTCGAACGAGCGCCGCCAGGACGTTCCGGCAGTCGCCGACAATCGGGACGGTCACCCGGACATTCTTCCCGATCTCGGCAGGATCAATATCGATGTGGATGATCTTGGCCTTGGGGGCGAAACCGGAGACCTTGCCCGTCACCCGGTCGTCGAAGCGCATGCCGATCCCGATCAGGAGATCGCACTCGCAGATCGCCTTATTCGCGTAGGCGGCCCCGTGCATGCCGGTCATGCCGAAGCTCAGTTCGTGCGACTCGGGGAAACAGCTCACCCCGTGGAGGGTCGTAATCACCGGTATCTGCGCCTTCTCCGCGAGCGCCCGCAGCTCAGCATACGCCTGAGAAATGATCACCCCGTGGCCAGCCATGATCAGCGGTCGCTCGCTCTGGGCGATCAGCTCGGCGGCCTGTCGAATCTGCCGTGCGTGACCGTGCAGGGTGGGACGAAAGCCGCGCAGCCGCACCTCGGTCGGCCAGATAAACTCGGCCTCCTGCTGCTGGACATCTTTCGGCACATCGATCAGCACCGGGCCCGGCCGCCCGTTCCGGGCGATGTAGAACGCCTCCCGAACAATGATCGGCAGATCCTCCGCCCGTTCAACCAGATAATTGTGCTTGGTGATCGGGAGGGTAATGCCCGTCGTGTCGATCTCCTGGAAGGCGTCGCGGCCGATGAGCGAGGTCGCCACCTGGCCAGTGATTGCGACGATCGGCACCGAGTCCATCATCGCGTCGGCGATGCCGGTCACCATGTTGGTCGCGCCCGGCCCCGAGGTTGCCAGGCAGACCCCAACTCGTCCGGTCGCACGGGCGTAGCCACTCGCGGCGAATACCGCTCCCTGCTCGTGGCGTACAAGGATATGACGGAATGGGAACTCTGGCAGGGTATGGTAGAGGGGAAGGACCGCTCCTCCGGGGTACCCGAAGATCAGCTCCACCCCTTCCCGGCGGAGGCTCTCGCAGAGAATCTCCGCGCCGGTCATCCGCCGGGGCGCGGTATCAGTCGGCATCACGGATTGCGGACGCGGTGTTGTCATCGCCATGAGTTCCTCCTCCCATCACTGGCCCGTTGGCCGCACGCATTGGTTTGCGAAAAAAGGCTCTCACCCCAAAGGGACGAGAGCCTTCCTCGTGGTACCACCCTTCTCGACAGCGCACGGCACCGACATGGCCCCAGATACCAAAATTCCCGCCCTCTTAAAGGGGCGGGAACCATCCCGCGGTACCACCCTTGGCAGCACCGTGACACTGCCGTCCGGATCACCGTCCGACCCCGCCGTACCATCCTGGGACGTCCAACCGAGGTCGGACCGTGAGACCCGCTCGGGCACGCTATCGGATGCCCTGCCCGGCACCGATCTACCTGATTCGCCCTTGAACCGTCGATCGGGCTGCTCCGGGGCGAGTTCGGCTCCACTGTCGCTTCCGGGCTTCCACCATCCCCGGATCGCTGGTATGCGCCACCGCGGCGCCTACTACTCCCCTTCCACGCGTTACGTCTATCTTGCTGGGGCTACTATAGCATGGCCCTGACGGCCGCGTCAACGGTTTGGATGGCGACGTATTGTGATGTGCGCAATATGTCACGACCGGCCGCGCGTCCCGGACCGCGCCGGGCGCAGCAGTCGACAGGCGGTAGAGCCAGACCCGACGGCGGTGAGGAGCCCCACGCCCAGGATGATACTGTGCCCCTTGATGCTTCCGCCGAGGAGAGCCGTCCCCAGCGCCGCCAGGGCAATAAACGCGGACAGGGCCGGCACGCGCAGGCGCCGCTCCGGATATCGACGTACCAGAAGCGCCGCCGCGATGACCGTTGCCAGGTAAACCAGCACCAGGAAGAAGACGGCGATCTCGATCAGCCGCGTGAGATCCAGGAGCACCGCCGCGATCAGTGCAGACGCGGCCTGGGCCAGAAGTGCGAGGTCGGGCGTGCCAAATGCACGGTTCTGATGCGCCAGGAACGCCGGGAGGTCCTCTCGCGCCGCTAGCCGCGCTGCCAGTTGACTGGCTCCAAGCATAACCGCCTCATTGACCCCGGCGATCGACACGACGGCGCCGGCGGTCATGAGAATCACGCCGAGGATCGGAGGAAGGCCCACATCCTCCAGAGCCGCTCCGAGGGCGCGGGCGAGCGGAGCAGGCGCGCGGGTCATCTCCGGCCAGGGCACTGCGAGAAACGCCGCCAGATTGGTCAGGAGGTAGAAAGCCGTCGCGATCGCCATCCCCAGCAGGATAGCGCGGGGCAGGGTGACCCGTGGATCGGCGATCGCTTCACTGGGCAGGGATGCCACCTCAAAGCCGGCGTATGCCCAGAAGACCAGGATCAGCGCGACATCAAAGCGGCCCCAGCCGAAGGGGGCAAAAGGGGTCAGACGCGCCGCGCCCAGGCCGGGAGATCGGGTCAGGAGAACCAGGGCTGTCGCGACCAGGACCGCGAGGGGGAGAAGCTTCCCCACGGTGAGGACATCATTGACCCGACCGGCTGTTTGAACACCAATGAGGTTTGTGATCAGAAAGAAGGCGATGAAAGCGATCTTGAATGCAGCCTCGCCGCGCGGGTCCAGGTGTACGAGGGTTGCCACGTAGGGGATCGCCGCGACCGGAAAAACCGGGAGCGCCGCCCACTCGGCCAGGTACAGCGCCCAGCCGACGAACCGCGCGGGCCAGCGTCCCAGCGCCGCTTCTACATAGGCGTACGGGCCGCCAGCGGTCGTAACGATCGCCGCGCACTGGGCAAAACACAGGCTGATGCAGCCGGCGAGCACACCCCCGACGATCCACGCAACCAGCAACGCCGGGCCCAATCGGGCCGCGCCCGGTCCGGTGACGATATAGACATCGGCGCCGATCACCGCGCCGACGACCAGGTTGACCAGGTCGAAGAAAGAGAGCGAGACCCGTCGCGGCCCCTGGCCCTCCTGCACCGCGCCTCCCTCGACGGGCCGCCCGAGCGCCCGAATCGTGCCCCGGCACCGGTCGGAACCTGCAAATTGTGATCCTGCAGACGGACGGACAGTCGGGGCGCGGATGGCTGCCCCAGGGCCTAGAGGCGCCGCTCCCGCACCGGCGCCCGACCGGGCGTCCCTGGTCGCCGCTGTCCCGGCTTCAGGGTCCGGTAGTCGCTTGCCGTGATCTCCACGATCCGACACAGTGCCTGATCACTGATGCGCGACTGGATCCGCTCGTCGATCGTGTCGATCCGACGATTCGTCGTGATGACGGTAGGGAACTGGTAGTTATAGCGATAGTTAATGATCTGGAACAGCTTCTCCTGTGCCCACGGCGTAGCACTCTCGGTCCCGAGATCATCCAGGACGAGAAGATGGCTGGTCCGCACCCCCTCGAACAACTCATCGTACTGAATGGTGCTGGTGGGAGCAAACGCGGAGCGGAGGTGGTCCAGGAGATCCGGCACCACGTGAAAGAGAACCTGGACATTGTGCCGCGCCGCCTCGTTGGCGATCGCCGCGGCGAGGTGGGTCTTGCCGCACCCGTAGCCCCCACGGAGCACCAGCCAGCCGTGCGGATCCCGGGCGAAGCGGCGCGCCGCCTCGTAGGCTTCCTGCGTTCCGGGCACCCGGGGATCGAAGTTCTCGAAGGTCTTATCGCGAAAGGGATCCAGTGCGGACATCCGCTGCAGCTCCTCAAAGCGCTGCTGCTCGAGCTTCGCAATCAGGCACTCGCACTTGATCGCGCGCCCGAAGAACGGGTCACCGACCGGAACCTCGACGCGAATCCATCCCGCGCCCTTGCAGATCGGGCACTCGTCCTCCTCAGCGCGGTTCGGTGCGCTCGGCTCGGGAAGACCGCGCCCGCGAAGGATATCGCCGATGCGCCTCATCGCTCCTCCCTTCCGTCGCCCACCGTTCGAGGATGCGCTGGACATACCGCCAGCTCCGCCGGTTGCAGGCAACCGCCTCTCGGAAGGCGTCCTCGATCCATTCCGCCGGGTACAGGCGCTCGGCCTCGCTCAGCTCTTCGACGATCAACGGGGTGAGCAGTCCCACGTTCTGCTCGTACAGATCGAAGATCCGCGCGCGCGGTGGAGAGGCGACGGGCGGCTCGGGCTCGGGCAGCATCACCTGCCCGATATCCAGGACACCCGACTCGAGATCCCGAACGGCCTTGCGCCCGCTTGCCGTGTTCAAAAAATAGCACTCCTCCGGCCGCCCATGCAACTCGACCCGCCGGTACAGGAGAACCCGGCGCGCGACCAGACGATCGAGCGAGCTTCCCAGCGCATCCGGCGCGAGGCCAGCAAGCCCTGCGCGCACGACCGGGTCGCCCTCGAGCTGCCGGCGCGTGAGAAAGCGCGGATACCCGTGCTGCTCACCCAGGCGCCAGAAGATGTAGAGAACAACCTTGAGCTCGGCCAGATCGTTGATGTGGGCGAGGAGCTCGCTGAAGAACAGGCTGGGAACGACGGTGGCTTTCAGGCGACCATTGGGAAAGCCCGCGAATGACGCCCCATCCATCGACGTGTCAGACATCGGGCTGACGATACACTTCCAGATCAGCAAAACGCGTCTGCGAGGGGAAAAAGCGCACCGGAATCTGCCCGATCGGTCCATTGCGGTGCTTGGCGAGGATAATGTCAGCGATATTCTTTCGATCGGTGTTAGGGTTGTACAGTTCCTCGCGGTGGATGAACATGACGATATCGGCATCCTGTTCGATACTTCCGCTTTCGCGGAGGTCGCTCAGCACTGGGCGGTGATCCTGGCGTGCCTCGACCGCGCGGCTGAGCTGGCTGAGCGCGATCACCGGGACATCCAGTTCGCGTGCCAGGGCCTTGAGGCTCCGGGAGATCTCTGAAACCTCCTGGACCCGGTTTTCCAGCCCGCGGCCCTGCATGAGCTGGAGGTAATCGACCACGATCAGCTTCAGATCATGCTCCGCCTTAAGGCGCCGTGCCTTCATCCGCAATTCGGTTGTCGAGATCCCGGCCGAGTCGTCGATGAAGATCGGAGCGTCAGACAACACGCCGAACGCCTCGCTGATGCGGCGCCATTCGAACTCGTCGATAAAACCAGTGCGGATCCGTTGCGAATCGACCGCGGCCTCCATGCACAGGAGCCGTTGCACCAGCTGCTCGGTTGACATCTCCAGGCTGAAGATTGCGGCCGGCGCGCGAAAGTGGACCGCGGCGTTGCGCACGATCGAGAGCGCGAAGCCAGTCTTGCCCACTCCCGGTCGTCCGGCGATGATGATCAGGTCAGAGGGATGCAGACCGCCGGTGAGCTGATCGAGGTCGTGGAAGCCCGAGGGAATGCCAACGACCTCGCCCTTGTGCTGGTGCAGGTATTCGATGGTGTCAAAATACTCTCGCAGGGCATCCCGCAGAGAAACGAAATCCTGCGAGACACGCCGCTGGGATACCTCGAACAGCGCCTGCTCGGCCCGGTCGAGCGCCGCATCTACATCGGCCGGGTTCTCGTAGCCAATCTCGGCGATCCGGCCGGCCGCCCGGATCAGGCGGCGCATCAGGCTACACCGTTCGACGATCCGGGCGTAGTGCTCGACGTGGACTGCGGTGGGGACATCATTGACGAGCTCGGTAAGATAGCTCGCGCCGCCGCTGGCCTCGAGTTGGCCACGCCGCCGGAGCTCATCGATGAGAGTAACGAGATCGCCGGGCTCGCGACGGTCGTAGAGGTCGAGGCGCGCGGCATAGATCGCCTGGTGACGCGCGAGGTGGAAGTCCTCGGGTTTGAGGAACGAGGCGACCTCGCTGATCGCCTCGCTGTCAATGAGCAGGGCACCGAGGACAGCCCGCTCGGCCTCCACATTGGCGGGTTCGGACTTCTCGGTCAGCGTCATGGCCAGCCTCGCGATCGCGGAGCTACTCCGCCTCGACGACGACGGTGACCGTGGGTTCGATCTTCGGCGCGAGGCGAATCGGGACCCGGTACTCGCCCAGGTGGCGGATCGGCTCGGCCAGTTCAACGTGCCGACGGTCGATCGCCCGGCCAATGTGCCGCTCGAGCTCTTCAGCGATATCGCTCGCCGTGATTGAGCCGAAGAGGCGGTGCTGATCGCCCACCTTCGCCTTGAACACGAGCTGGGTTCGACTCACCGCCGCCGCGACCTCCTCCAGCTCCTTCTGGAGGCGCTGCTGCTTCCGAAGCGCGATCTCACGCGAGATCGCTGCCTGGCGCAGAGCCCCGCCGGTCGCCGGCGTCGCCAGGCCGCGCGGAATCAAGAAATTGCGGGCGTACCCGTCCGCCACGTCCTTGAGCTCGCCCGCCCGCCCGAGATTCGGAACATCCCTGGTCAGCAGGACCTTCACCGATGGCTCCTCCCTGTATCTCCCACCGCCCTGACCGGTGCGGTCACAAGTATAACACAGGTTCGCCATCAGCAGTTTCCGGATCACGACACCGCCGCGGGCCACCGGGCCAGCCGCGGTCCGAGCGGCTGACAGGAGCCTTTGCCCTCTACTCGGCCACCTTCAGGGCAACCGTCAGCCCGTCCCGCACCGTCAGAATCACCGAGATCAGCCGCCGATCGGTAGAGATCAGGCGATTCAGGGCATCAGCGGCCCGTCCGCCCGGTGAGCGAGGCTCGACTACCTCGCCGCCGTGGAGCACATTGTCAATCACTAGGACACCCCCCACCACCAGCCGTGCGAACGTTAGCTCGTAGAGACGCCGCAGCCGCTCTGCATCGCCAAGCTGACGCACCAGATCAACGAAGATCAGATCGAATTGATCGGTGAGCGTGGGGAGAACTTCGAATGCATCGCCGCGAATGATCTGGGCCGCATCCGCTAACCCGGCGCGCGCCAGGTTTCGTTCAGCCTCGGCCTGACGCCGTGCATCCAACTCGATGCCTACGAGGCTTCCCCCCTGCGCGCGCGCCGCTCGTGCGAGCCAGATCGCCGAGTAGCCCGTGGCGCTTCCCACCTCCAGCACGCGGCGGGCACGCGCCAAACGTGCGATCAGGTACAGGACCTGCCCCTCCAGCGGGCCAACCACGGGCACATGGTCGGCGTATGCCGCCCCTTCGACCGCTGCGAGGACAGCGTCGCGCGGCGGCACCAGCCCGGTCACATAGTGTTCGATCAGCGGATGAACGATCTCCAGAGACGGACCTCCCGGCTCACGAGGAGCTTCGCTTCCGCCGGCTTCCACCAACGCGGCCGATCGAGGCGTAGTAGTCCGACCCGAAGCGCTCCTTCACCGCGGCGCCGCCCTTCTTCCCGATCTCCGAGAAGTAGTCCGGCCCACGGGAGTCCCGAACAGCGCTTCCCCCCTTTCGGCCGATCTGCTCGTAGAACTCCGGCCCGTGGGTCCGGAGAACAGCGAGCCCCCCCTTCTTCCCGATGTCGTGATAGTACTCACTCCCATACTTCTCGGCGACCTTCTTCCCCCCCAGGCGTCCCGCCTCCCTGACCGTCAGTTCTCTCTTCTCGTCAGCCATCGTATGTCTCCCGTCCCGTTCTGTCGGCTTCCCCTTTGGGAAGTCGCTTGCTTATTCTACTAGTCGCTCGCCCATCTGTCTATCAGCCGGCTGATCGATCTCCAACGGGCGATCCGGCGGATGCCAGGCCTGACATCTGGGGGAGGCCATCGATCGCTAAGGGGACCAGTGGAAGGCCCTCAAGGCATCCCACTCCGGGGGGGTCGTTGTCCCCCATTGGAACAGGCTGACGCCCACTGCCCCGGCCTCCTGGGCCGCCTGGAGAGCCGCCGTGATCTCAGCGCCGGTCGGGTTGTTCGGACCGGCGCCGTTACGGCTGAAGGGATCATACGACTGCCCGATGACCGTGACCGGGTATTGATCATTCCCCACCGCCGCGTGGATATCCAGCACGGCGTGACGGACCACCTCGGTCACCTCGGCGGCGCTGAATGGGCGGCGGGCGTCGTGCCAGTAGGCCATCGGAGCAAGCGCGTTGAACGTCTGGCTCAGGATGCTCGCGATGGGGTACTGGCGTCCGATCCAGGAGCCAGCGGGATAGATCACGCCGACGATCAGACGTTCCGGACCGAGCGTAGACCGGAGGATCTGCGAGAAGGCCGCAACATCTGCTGCAGTCATATTTTCTTCGATGTCCGGGGCGATCCCATCCAGCTGCTGACCATCCGGTGTGCGGTAGGTCGCGATGGCAGTGCACAGGCGGACATCTGTAGGGAGATCGGCAAGGCTAGTCATGACCCATCCAATCACTGCGAGGTGGGCCTGGTGCGCTGCCATCAGCAGGCGGTCGACCCCAGGGCGGCCGTAGAACCCACGCCGGGAGTCGCCGACCTCAAGATAGATGTGCGTAAGCCCGAGCTGACGGGCCGCTGATACGACGGCATCTGGGCTTGCCATTTCGATCAGGGGATAGGGCATCCACATCCCCTTGCCGGCTACCCGGGTCCAGAGCGGCCGCCCGTCGACCAGCGTACGGGTCGGATCCGGTGTGGCCAGGTTGACCCCACCGGCCCAGAGCCAGCCCTCCTGTCCATCCACTCGAACGTGGTACCAGGCCGAGGCCGCGGCGTCGGTCTCCCAGCCGACCACGGTGACCAGCGTTCCGGGAGAAAGGACAGTGAGCAAATCCGCTCCTACGTCGGGACCGGTGCGCAGGTTCACCTGATCACTCGTCCGACCGGAGGCGCGAAGAGGGAGAAGAGGGCTCGGGGAGAACACTGGCGCGGCGCCAACGCCAACCGGCGCGGGCACCGGGCTCGGCGACGGCGTTGGCGTCGGAGGGTCGCCGGGCTCGGTCTGATCGGCCCGGATCCAGCCGCTTAGGACCCCCCAGAGACGAACCTGATACCAGAGTACCCCGGCCGGGTCTACACGTGTAGCATACACCGGCAGATAGGTATCGTAGTACAGACCGGTCAGGGCAAGGGCCTCCGCCTCCGGAGCCGCACGGACGAGCGGGCCTCCCCGACGAGCCCGTACGACGGCAAGGGGCGTAGGGGATACCTCCCTCGACGAGCGCGTGGGCGTGACCGGGCGCCCCGGCGTCGCCGCGGGCGTCGGCGTGGGGGGCGATAGCACGGGCGTCGGCGCTGACACCCGGGGGAGAGTGGTCGGTGTCGGGGCAATCGACGGTCGGGATCGGATGACCACTGCGTGAAATAGGGAGCTGCCGAGCAGAAGTGGGAGGGCGAGCACCAGCACGATCGCACGCGTTAGCGAGACCACAGATAGCCGTGCACGACCATCAGCCGATGATCCCATCCCCTTCCTTTGGCACCGACCCGACGTGTCCCCTGACTCGGTCGGGTCATCTGTTCGCACGCGGTGTCCCCGGTCGGAGGCGCGGACCAACCGGCGTATCTTCAATGCGGTAGCCGAACTGCTCGACTTCCCGCCGCAGGGCATCGGCTGTCTCCCAGTCACGACGCCGCCGGGCAGCCTCACGGCGATCGACCAGGTCAAGCACTTCCAACGGGATAACCTCCGGAACCTGCCCCTCGTCCCGCGGTTGATCGAGTTCCCGTGCTCGGGCGACCAGGGCCGGCGGGAGGGAGGCCGCGAAGGCGGCCCAGTCGATCCTCCCGAGTTCGGCAAGCGGAATCGCGCCGCCGTCACCGTAATCGCCAGTGCCAGCCCGGCCGTGCACGTGGACACGCCCGAGGCCCAGAACACGGGCCGTGCTGCTACCCCGTTCGAGAACCAGCGCGGTGTGCTCATCAATGCCCACGATCACCGCATCCACTGGGAGCAAGGCTTGAAGGAGAGCGAAGCGCTCCTGCCCGACAAAGCAGTGGCTGGTATCAAGCTCGGCCCCGCCTTCCCGATTATTCCAGTGAGGAATGAAGACCAGAGGTGCGGTAGGACTGGGCAATAGGTCGAGCCCTGTCTCCCAGTTGAGGTCAGCGCCTGCCTTGTAGATCTCGTAGACCGGCAGGGTGAACGCCCCAGCCGCAAGCACCGCGGCGCTCGAGAGGACGATCGCTCCTCCGAGAAAGTATCGGACGCGGGTCGCATCCCACACCTGGCTGTGCCGAAGCTGACGGACGGCGTAGGTCGGACTGCCCGGGCCCAGGAAGATGCAGGTGGACCCGAGAACGAGATCGGCGAGGCCCGGGTCGTCCGGGCTGTTCGAGGTACCCCGACGCCGAGCGGGCACGATTGTGGTCTCAATGGCGTAATTGGATAGCCGCCGATGCAGGAAATCAGCGATTTTCTGCGCGACCAGGCCGGAGTTTGGCTGGAATCCCGCAGGGGTTTCAAGGATTGCGATTCGGACTGGCGGCGTGATCCGCTGCAGGAGCCATTCAAAGATCCGGCGGCCGGTGGCTGACGTCTCTCCCGATCCGAGAAGCACGAGGTAGCCCGGCGAGGCATCCATGACTCTGGTTCTCCTCACACCACCACGCCATCGGTGAAAAGAACACCAGCAGCACACGGGTGTGGCATGGCCCGGACGGGTATGCCGTTTTAGGATATCGCATATTCCTGCCGCTGAACAGCCGGGGCGGATCACCAATCGGATCGCCGCAGGCCGTCAAACGGCGCGCCAGAAACAAAAAAAGCGCGACCAGCGCGCAAACAGCAGGCATACCCGGGCTATGGCAAGGGAGTGATACCCCCAGCCGGATTCGAACCGGCGATCTTCACCTTGAAAGGGTGATGTCCTAGGCCACTAGACGATGGGGGCAACCATCCGTATACAGACTATAGCTGATCGGGGATGATCAGGACAAGTCACCATAAAAGAAAAGGAAGAGGGAGGGGGCCTGGCAGGGACCTAGTGTCCCGGCGGGTGGCCCCGCCAGTATCGTCGGCGCTGCGGCCTTTCACGACCGTGTTCGGGATGGGAACGGGTGGGACGACCGCGCTCTACCCACCAGGCCCGCACGCGTCTGATCTCGACAGGGCGAGGGCGCCCCGAGGGCCAAGCCCTCGGCCATGAGCACGGCTTTGCTCCGACGGTTCCCCGTCGTCCACACGCCGCCTCACCAACCGGTCGTCTCCCGGTGGCCTTCCCCGCCTGATGCGGTGGGAGGTCTCATCTTGGGGGGAGTTTCGCGCTTAGATGCTTTCAGCGCTTCTCTCGCCCGAACGTCGGCTACCCGGCGCTGCCCCGGGCGGGACAACCGGCACACCGGCGGTTCGTCCATCCCGGTCCTCTCGTACTAGGGACGGCTCCCCGCAAACCTCCTGCGCCCGCGACGGATAGAGACCGAACTGTCTCACGACGTTCTGAACCCAGCTCGCGTACCGCTTTAATGGGCGAACAGCCCAACCCTTGGGACCGACTCCAGCCCCAGGATGCGACGAGCCGACATCGAGGTGCCAAACCTTGCCGGCGATGTGAACTCTCGGGCAAGATCAGCCTGTTATCCCCGGGGTAGCTTTTATCCGTTACGCCCGGCCCCTTCCACCCGGGAACCGAGGATCACTTTGCCCGCCTTTCGGCCCTGCTCGGGACGTCCCCCTCGCAGTCAAGCTCCCTTCCTGCCAATGCACTCGCCCGGTGATTGCCATCCACCGTGAGGGAACCTTTGGGCGCCTCCGTTACCTTTTAGGAGGCGACCGCCCCAGTCAAACTCCCCACCTGGCACGGTCCGCTCTCCGCGTTAGGGCCACGACCAGCGCAGAGTGGTATTTCACCGCCCCCTCCCGACCGGCCGCAACCAGTCGTTCACCGGGTCCCACCTATCCTACGCAGCGCTCGCCCCGACCCAATGCCAGGCTAGAGTAAAGCTCCACGGGGTCTCTTTGTCCTGTCGCGGGTCACGCGCATCTTCACGCGTCCTTCAATTTCGCCGAGCCCCTCGTTGAGACAGTGCCCAGGTCGTTACGCCATTCGTGCGGGTCGGAACTTACCCGACAAGGAATTTCGCTACCTTAGGACCGTTATAGTTACGGCCGCCGTTCACCGGGGCTTCGGTTCGGACCTCGCAGCCCTCCCCTTCACCTTCCGGCACTGGGCAGGCGTCAGCCCCTATACGTCGGCTTGCGCCTTCTGCAGGGACCTGTGTTTTTGGTAAACAGTCGCCTGGGCCGCTTCCCTGCGCCCGAAGGGTCACCCCCCCGGGACCCCTTCTCCCGAAGTTACGGGGCCAATTTGCCGAGTTCCTTAACGAGGGTTCTCTCGCCCGCCTGGAGGGTCTGCCCTCCGCCCACCAGTGTCGGTTTGCGGTACGGTCGCCGTTCGGCTCCCCGTGGGCTTTTCGTGGCTCGACGGTCCGCCCCCTCGGGCAGGGGTCGCCCCCCACCCTCGCAGGACACCCTGCCTGCGCAGGCTGCCCCCACGGAGCTCCTCCACCGCCCCGCGGGACCAACCGCCCAGCGTCCCCCACGCTTCTCCACCGACCGACGGTATCGGACTATCAACCGATTCCCCATCGCCTGCGGCCGTTACGCCTGCGGCTTAGGCCCGACTAACCCGACGCGGATGCACCTTCCGTCGGAACCCTTGGGCTTGCGGCGGACGCGCTTCTCACGCGCCTGGACGCTACTCATACCGGCATTCGCACTTCGGAGCGCTCCAGGAGCCCTCCCGGGTCTCCCTTCTCCGCCTCCGAACGCTCCCCTACCACCCGACCCGCTGGTCGGGTCCACGGCTTCGGTCGCATGCGTAGCCCCGCTCCATTGTCGGCGCAGGCAGGCTCGACCAGTGAGCTATTACGCACTCTTTCAAGGATGGCTGCTTCTAAGCCAACCTCCTGGCTGTCTGAGCCTCCCCACTTCCTTTCCCACTCAGCATGCCGTTGGGGACCTTAGCCGATGGTCTGGGTTGTTCCCCTCTCGACGACGGAGCTTAGCCCCCGCCGTCTCACTACGGGACCCGGTCCGGACGCTTCGCAGTTTGCCTGGGTTTGGTAAGCGGTCTGCCCCCGAGCCCAAACAGCGCTCTACCCGCCCGGACCATCCCCCCGCGCTGCACCTCAATGCATTTCGGGGAGAACCAGCTATCTCCGCGTTCGCTTGGCATTTCACCCCTACCCACAGCTCCTCGCACCGTTTTGCACCACGGACGCGTTCGGGCCTCCACGCCCCGTTACGGGCGCTTCACCCTGGCCATGGGTAGCTCACGCGGTTTCGGGTCGCACGGGTGCCACTCCCGCCCTCTTCAGACTCGCTTTCGCTCCGGCTCCGCCCCTCAGGGGCTTAGCCTCCCGCGACACCCGTGCACTCGCCGGCTCATTCTTCAATAGGCACGCCATCAGGCCCCGTCCCGACCCCCCTCACCAGGGGGCCTGAACGGCTCGCCCTCTGACCGCTCGTCGGCAGACGGTTTCAGGTTCTCTTTCACTCCCCTCACCGGGGGTCTTTTCACCGTTCCCTCACGGTACTCTCCGCTAGCGGTCGCGGTGACCCTTTCGCCTTGGAGGGTGGTCCCCCCCGCTTCCCACCCGCTTCCACGTGACGGGTGGTACTCGCGCACCGCGGCCGGCCGGTCCAGGCTTCGCCTACCGGGCTCTCACCGTCTCTGGCGGCCCCTCCCAGGGTCCTTCGGCTCGCCTGCCCCGCACCGGTGGAGAGGTGGTCGCCTCTCCCCCGCGGCCGCACAACCCCCACCCCGCATCGGCCGACCAGCCACCCAGCGGGATGGGTTTGGGCTCCTCCCCTTTCGCTCGCCGCTACTCCGGGAATCTCCTCTTGATTCCTTGGACAGGGGTACTGAGATGTTTCCGTTCCCCCCGCGCCCGCCTTCCGGCTGACCCGGGTCTCCCCGGGCCGGGTTTCCCCATTCGGACAGCGACGGATCACCGGGTGTTGGGCCCCTCCCCGCCGCTTCTCGCAGCCCGACCGCGTCCTTCCTCGGCATCACCGCGCCAGGGCATCCACCGTCCGCCTTCTCCTGCTTCGCCCTCGACGCGCCCTCGCTCTGGCGAGATCATCTCCTATCTTACGCGTGACGCGTGCTCCTCTTCACTTGGTAAGGTCCGCCCCCCGCCCCCGGCGGGGGTGGAGATGAGGGGAATCGAACCCCTGCCCTCCTCCGTGCAAGGGAGGCGCTCTCCCAGCTGAGCTACATCCCCGGTGGGCCTTTCTGGACTCGAACCAGAGACCTCAGTCTTATCAGGACTGCGCTCTCACCACCTGAGCTAAAGGCCCCCGTTCCCCGGTGAAGAGTGGTAGGAAGGAACACCACGGCCCACTCGGACCGCGCTCGACCTGGGACACACCCCCACCCCACTGGGCGGGAGGCCTCTCCCTAGAAAGGAGGTGATCCAGCCGCAGCTTCCGCTACGGCTACCTTGTTACGACTTCGTCCCGATCACCCGCCCCACCCTCGACGCCTCCGCCCCTGCCGGGTTCGGCCAGCGGCTTCAGGTGGAGCCGGCTTTCATGACGTGACGGGCGGTGTGTACAAGGCCCGGGAACGTATTCACCGCGGTGTGCTGACCCGCGGTTACTAGCAACTCCGCCTTCACGCAGTCGGGTTGCAGACTGCGATCTGAACTGAGGACGCCTTTGCT
>DATGMJ010000043.1:0-3576 GCA_035293685.1 Chloroflexota bacterium
CGATCAACCAGCTTGGTCAGGACCGAGGGGTTGATGTCCACACACACGGTGTAGACCGTGGCCGGCAGGAGATTACCAACCGCAATCGAATGGAGCATCGTCGAGAGCATGAGGGCGACCTGGACACCGTTCCGGATCCTCTGGCGCATCTGACGCTGCGCCTCGATCACATCAGTGATGACTTCCGGAAGCGGACCGTCATCACGAATCGAGCCGGCCAGGACGAAATCGACACCATGCACGACGCAGGCGTGCATCACGCCACTGGTCAGAATTCCTCGTTCAACCGCCTGACGAATCCCGCCGACTGCCCGGATGCGATTGATGGCGCGCAGGTGATGCTCGTGGCCAGTCTCGATTGCCTTTCCCCCGTCCAGGGGAACACCCAGGGATGTCCCGTAGAACGAATACTCGATATCGTGCGCAGCCAGGGCATTACCCGCGAAGAGGTAGTCCACATACCCCCGTTCGATGAGCCGCACAAGGTAATCGCGCGAGCCGGTATGGATAACGGCAGGCCCTGCCACAACGAGATTCTTGCGGCCGGACAGCCGACACTGCCGCATCCAAAGCGCGGCCTCTCGGACGGCCCGACCGGCCGGCCGCTCGCTCGAGATCTGACTGCCCATGAAGCCAAAGGAAGGCAGGGGTGATCGCGAGCGCTCGAGCGGAATGACTCGAATCCCGCGGTGACCGACAACCACTAGCTGGCCTGCGCGAAGATCGTTAATTGGCACGCACTGGGCGCGATCGTTCTCCACGACGATCGCGCAGTCCATCTCCGGGTACTCAACTGGTAGCCATCGTCCCTGCCAGCGGATTCGCGTTTCAAGGTTGGTAGTCGAGTAGAAGTCTTCTGGCGCGACCCCATCCGCCGGACTTGGCTTCAGCTCCACCTCGTCGACGGTGAGGGACGCCGCCCCAAGGCGGCACGCCTCGGTCACGGCTCGATCAAGCTCTTCCTGGGATGGTGCGATGATCTCGATCCGTGCGTAGCTCGGATCGTGCTTCTGACGACCGACCTCGAGGGTCTCAATGTTGAACTCGACCCCCAGATCCATCAGCTCATCGAGGATCTTGGGCAAAATCATCGAGTCGATGATATGGCCGCGAACCTCAACAACCTCGCTGAACTGACGGTCTGTCGGCATTCCGCCCCTCGCTGAAGCCCGAAATGGAGCCTGAAGCTCTGCTTGATTCTACTGAACATCCCAGGGCGGGCGCAAGCGAGGAGCCTCACTCGGATAGCTTGCCCGTCCTGGTGAGAGGGCACCCATAGTGAGTGCCCTCTCACCGGTTATTCGGTCCGGGGATTTTCCGAGGCCTCGATCGGAAGCGCGACCCCTCCTTCGTGCTCCCGTGGGGGAATACCCACGGTCCCCGGTCCGCCAGGGGCATACTCGGCCTGGTGGGTTGGGTGACAGGTGGTCCAGTCATACTTGTCCAGATCGGCTCGACTCACGGTCAGCACGAGCCGATCATCGGTGAGTTCGCTCACCCGTTCCGGAGGGACGAAGAGGTGGGAGCAGCAGAGAACGTGCGCGCAGTTCGTCGCTGCTTCCTGGACGACCCCGATGCGCTGTCCGTCGCTTGTATAGACATCCAGCCCCTGTCGCGCCCGGCCAAGATCAATCGCTGGTGCAGTTCCGGCGGCGGCCGCGGCGGGGGGGCGTTCCCAATGCTCCTGATCGACCTGCTCGCTGGTGACGGCCAGGGAAATCACGCCTGGCTGAACACGCTTGACCGCCGAGAACGGGATGTAGAGCTCCCGCGGGAAGAGGAACCCTTTCTTCATCAGCAGGTAGTTCGGCCCAACCTCATCTACCTTGCCGATCTGTCTTCCATCCGAGCCGAGAATCGTCCATCCAGGCTCAACGCTCTCGAGGGCACTCCAAATGACCGGCTGCTCGGCCGCGCTCGATGCTCGGGGCGGTGCTTCTATGGCCGATGGGGTGCGCTCCGTTCCAGGAACCTCGATCGAGCCGGCCTGTTCAAGGATCGACTGCGCCTCCGCGGCGCGGGTATCCGTTCGAACGGTCACGAGGCTGTAGCCGCGCCTGACTTGCTGGTCGTACCAGGATGCGTGCTGTGGTTCAATGCCGAGACAGGCCATGAGATCAGCCACTCGGAGGGAACCGGACTCGCCTGGTGCCCGCACAGCGCACGCGCTCAGCGATCCGCCAATCGTGATCGGCCCTACGTCAGCAGCCGTCAAGCTCTGCTGATTGGGAACCCACTCCAATGCAGAAGGGATCGAAGGCGGCCCCCCTGCGGCCGCTCGTGTTTCCTGCCGAGGGATAGCAATGCCGATCGCATCGGATGAAAATCCTCGATCGCGAAGCTCGCTGACCGCACGTTCGGCTTGATCGCGGCCAGGAAAAACTCCGACGATGATAGTTGCCATGACTGACTTCTCCTGGACAATCAAGAATCACATTCCCAAGGGATCGCCGCCCGTCAATACCACCGGGCACAGCCTCCCGCTCGCCGGCGATCCCGAACCGTTGGGCGATCATCGGGTCGCCTATCCCCTGGCTGACCGTGCCAGGAGGAGCCAGAAGCGTTGCAAGGACCGTACCGGATAGACGGCGCGTGGGGTGACGGCAGCACGACCGCGATGGTATAGTGCAGGTATGAACCAGCAGGAGCACGATCTCACTGGAATCTTGGCGCAGATCCGGTCACGTGCAAGGGTAGGGATCATCCTCGGGTCGGGCCTCGGCCAGGTCGCGGAAGAGGTCATCGCTGATGAGCGCATATCCACGCTCGCGCTCCCGGGTTTTCCGGCTGCGACCGTCGAAGGGCACGCCGGTGAGCTAATCCTGGGCACGCTCGCAGGGACGAAGGTCGCTGTCCTGAGCGGTCGCATTCACGGGTACGAGGGGTATACCCCGGCTGAGGTCGCGCTCCCCTCGCGTCTGCTCCACGCGCTCGGCTGTACAATCCTGATCACGACAAACGCGTCAGGCGGGCTCAATCCCGCCTTCACCCCTGGCGATATTATGCTCATCGAGGATCATATCAGCCTGCCCGGGCTCGCCGGCCTCGGCCCGCTGACCGGCTACCGTGGCCCACACCCGCGGTTCGTGAATCTGACCGCGGCCTATGATGCAGACCTGCTCGCGCTTGCCGCATCGGTCGCCGAGCGACACCGCATCCCCGTGCGCCGAGGCGTGTACGTGATGGTCGGCGGGCCGCACTACGAGACGCCTGCCGAGGTGCGTCTTCTCCGGGCCCTCGGTGGTGATGCGGTAGGCATGTCCACCGTCCCCGAGGTTATCGTTGCGCGCCAGCTTGGCATGCGTGTTCTCGGCATCAGCGTGATCAGCAACCGTGCGGCGGGCCTGCCCGGCGCCGTACTCGAGCACGCGGAGGTGATCGCGACCGTTGGCCGGGCACTGCCATCTATCCGTCAGCTGATTCACGGCCTGGTGGCAGGGCTCAACTGGTGAAAACCTTCTCGCTCGGCGCGGTTCTGAGCGCCCTGCTCATTCTGATCGCCGGCGCATGCCAATCGGTCCCTGCTCGGGGCTCCGTGAACCCACTCGCTGACCGCGCGGCGAGCCATGCTCCGGT
>DATGMJ010000044.1:0-3935 GCA_035293685.1 Chloroflexota bacterium
GAAGCCTGGCACATCGACAAAGGTGATGATCGGTATGTTGAAGCAGTCGCAGAAACGCACAAAACGTGCGGCTTTGTCTGAGGCATCGATGTCGAGTACGCCTGCCAGTACGCGGGGCTGTTGAGCAACAATACCGATCGGGCGGCCGTTAAGGCGGGCGAAGCCGATGATGATATTCTGGGCGAAGTGCTCGGCGATCTCGAAGAAATCACCGTTGTCGACGATCCGGGTGATGACTTCCTTCATGTCGTACGGCTTGTTGGGGTTGTCCGGGATGATCTCGTTCAGCTCGGGATCCATCCGCCCCGGATCGTCGGTCGGCGGCACGAGCGGCGGGTCCTCGAGGTTGTTCTGGGGCATGAAGCTGAGGAGCCGCCGGATGATGTAGAGGCACTCCTCCTCGTTCTCAGCCGCAAAGTGGGCCACCCCGCTCTTCGTGCTGTGGGTCACGGCGCCGCCCAGCTCCTCGAAGGTCACGTCCTCATGGGTGACCGCCTTGATCACGCTGGGGCCGGTGATGAACATGTTGCTGGTCTCTTTGACCATGACGATGAAGTCAGTCAGGGCAGGGGAATAGACCGCACCGCCTGCGCACGGGCCCATAATCGCCGAGATCTGGGGAACAACGCCCGAGGCGAGGGTGTTGCGGAGGAAGATCTCGGCATAGCCGCCGAGGCTGCAGACGCCCTCCTGGATCCGCGCGCCGCCGGAGTCGCAGAGGCCGATGATCGGCGCGCCATTTTTCATGGCCAGGTCCATAATCTTGCAGATCTTGGCCGCGTGGGTCTCGGAGAGCGATCCCCCGAAGACGGTGAAGTCCTGGGCATAGACGAAGACTGTCCGCCCATCGATCTTCCCCCAGCCGGTGACGACGCCGTCGCCGAGGATCTTCTGATCGGCCAGACCGAAGTCGGTGGCACGGTGGGTGACGAAGGCATCGATCTCGTTGAAGCTCCCCGGATCGAGGAGGACATCCAGCCGTTCGCGCGCGGTGAGCTTGCGGCGCGCGTGCTGTTGCTCGATCCGGGCCTGACCGCCTCCGAGACGACTCGCCGCACGCATCTGATGCAGGAGCGCGATCTGCTGGGCAGTCGTGGGCGAGGTGGTCCGCCCGTTGGGCGAGGCGGTGGACGTGGTGGACGTGCTCACATCGTTCATGGCGCTTCCCGGTGGGGATCCTGACACGTCGTCAAACGACCCGGTTTCGCTACTCATACGTAGTAACACCCCCCACAGGGGAACAGATACGCACCACCTGGCCGGGCCGCGGGTGGACTGCGCCCGCGCCAGCCCGGCCAGGGCTCTCCCGATGCCGCCGTACGATCATAGCACGGACGGCGGCCCGGAGCGGCACCGCACGCCGCTCCGGCGAGACTGGTCAAGGTGAACGATGCCGCGGCCCGGAACGTGGATATATTTGCCACATTCTTGTGCAAATTGCACAAAACGCGTGGGCAAATTCCGTCAGCTTCTCCGTTGACGCTTGTTTTTCAGCGATGCTACACTCCAGTATGCACGGTCTCACATCAGCGAGTTCGGGCACAAGTGACGGACTCGTTTCCTGGTGTGGTTGGCGACGAAGCCCCGGCGGTGCGCCGCCGGGGTCCTTTGTTTCGCAAGTGGGCGCACTCCGCGCGCCGACAGCAGGAACGCCGCGCCGGGACCAGCTGGCTCCGTTCTCGGCGCGAGTAGACTGGGGGAACAGCATGGACGGCGATCACCGACGTGGTGATTATTCCCATACCCTGTATGATCCCTCCCTCGAACACGATGCGTGCGGCACCGGCTTCATCGCCGATGTCTCTGGTCGGGCGTCGCACCGGATCGTCGAGCTGGCGATCGAGGCGGTGGTCAACCTGACCCACCGGGGTGCGGTATCCGCAGACGCGCGGACGGGGGATGGCGCGGGGGTACTGACGCCACTGCCGCGGCGGCTGTTTGCCGAGGAGGCGGCGCGGCGGGGGATTGCGGTCGAGGCCGAGCGCCTGGCGGTGGGGATGCTGTTCCTGCCGGCAGACGCGGCGGCGCGCGAGCGTGCGCGGGCGATCATCGATGCGGCAATCGCGGCCGAGGGTGTGCCGGTCCTGTTCTGGCGCACGGTGCCCGTGGAGCCATCCTGCCTGGGGGATAGGGCGGCGGCGACGTGTCCGGTGATCGAGCAGGTGGTCATGGCGCGGCCGGCCGGGCTGGATGTGCTCGCCTTCGAGCGGGTGCTCTACCGCATTCGCAAGGCGATTGAGCGCCGAGCGCGAGACGAGGGGATGAGCGATCATCTCTATATCCCCTCCTTCTCGACCCGGACGATCGTCTACAAGGGGCTGTTTGTTGCGCCCCAGCTCCGACGCTTCTACCTGGACCTCCAGAATCCGTCCTACGAGGTGCCGCTGGCGGTCTTCCACCAGCGCTACAGTACCAACACCTTCCCGAACTGGTTCCTGGCCCAGCCGTTCCGTCTGCTGGCCCACAACGGTGAGATCAACACCCTGCAGGGGAATCGGAACTGGATGCGCGCCCGTGAGCCTGAACTCGCCTCGCCAGTGTGGGGGGAGCGCATTCGCGAGCTCGTGCCAATCATCTGGGAAGAGGGGTCTGATTCAGCCAGCCTGGATAACGCCCTCGAGCTGCTGGAGCTGTCCGGCCGCGATATCCTGCACGGCATGATGATGCTCGTGCCCGAGGCCTGGGAGAATATGCCGAACATTGATCCGGACCTGCGGGCCTTCTACGAGTATCACGCCTGTCTGACCGAGCCGTGGGACGGGCCGGCCGCGCTGGCGTTTACAGATGGGACGATTGCTGGGGCGATCCTCGATCGTAACGGCCTGCGGCCCGCCCGCTATATCGTGACCGACGACAATCTCGTCATTATGGCGTCGGAGTATGGGGTGGCCGAGATCGAGCCGGGGCGGATTGTCGAGAAGGGGCGGCTCGGGCCCGGCCAGATGATCGCGGTAGATACCCGCGCCCACGAGATCCTGCGGAACGATGATCTGAAGAGGCGGTATGCCAGCCGCCAGCCATACGGCGAGTGGGTGCGCCGCTTCATGGTCCACCTGGCTGATCGCCCGGCGGTCGACGGCGCCGGGTCGGATGGGACGGCACTGCCGCCTGCGCTGGACCCGGTTGATCAGGACGCCCTGTATCGCCAGCAGGTGGCGTTTGGCTTCAGCAATGAAGAGCTGAAGTTCGTGCTCGAGCCGATGGGGATCGAGGGGAAAGAGCCGGTCTGGTCAATGGGTGATGATACCCCACCGGCTGTACTCTCGCGCCGGGGGCGGCCGCTCCCGCACTATTTCCGACAGCGCTTCGCGCAGGTCACGAACCCGCCGATTGATCCGCTGCGCGAGACGATTGTGATGTCGCTCGACTGCTACCTCGGGCGACGGCGCAGCCTGCTCACTGAGACGCCGGAACATGCGCGTCTGCTTCACCTGCGCTCGCCTTTGCTGGATAACGACGCGCTGGAGGCGATCGCGAGTTCGGAGGATCCGGACTTCAGCGCGGTCACGATCCCGGCGCTGTTCGACGTCGAGCGTGGGGCGGCCGGGCTGTCCGAGGCGCTTGATGTGATCTGCGCTGATGCGGTGCGTGCCGTGGATGCGGGCAAGTCCATCCTGATTATCAGTGATCGGGGGGTTGATGCTGAGCACGCGCCGATCCCGATCCTGCTTGCCGTCGCAGCGGTGCACCACCACCTGATCCGGCAGGGGCGGCGGCTGAAGGCTGACCTGGTGGTGGAGACCGGCCAGGTGTGGGATGTCCACCACTTTGCCCTGCTGATCGGCTACGGGGCGAGCGCTATCAATCCGTACCTGGCGATCCAGTCGATCGCCGCGCTGGTCAGCGAGAACGAGGGGGAGGTTACCTTCGAGCAGGCCTACCACAACTTCGAGAAGGCGATCCACGACGGCCTGCTGAAGATCATGTCGAAGATG